>CADBFJ010000067.1:0-6337 GCA_902793915.1 uncultured Ruminococcus sp. | reverse complement strand
CCTTGCCGTAAAGTTCGGGTTGCCGCAGACCGAGCAGATTCAGGTTTGCACCGTTCAGCACGTAAATTTTCATGCGTTTCTCCATTTCTGTTCGAGGGTTTGGACGGTTTCTTCCGGGTCGCCGTCGATTTGGATCCTTTGATCGCAGATGCTTCTATAATACGGCATCCGCTCGCAGTAGAGCTGTTCCAGTGCCGCGCGGCTGTTTGCCAGTGGGCGGCTTTCGGTCGGGATCAGTTCCTCAAGCGGGCGATCGAGGAGCCAAAGGCTTCCGTTGCGCCGCAGGGCAAAGAGGTTCTCCTTTGCGAGCGGCGTTCCGCCGCCCGTGGCGATCACGGCGCCGGTCGTTTTGGAAAGCTCCGCGACTGTATCGGTTTCTTCGGCGCGGAACAAAGCTTCCCCGCCCTCCGAAAAGAGCGTGGGGATCGTCTTTTTCGTGCGCCGCTCGACTTCCTCGTCCAGATCGTAAAAGGGGCGCCCGAGCCGCTTTGCAATAAGGCGCCCGACCGTGCTTTTGCCGCTGCCCGGCATCCCGATCAAAACAAGGTTTTCTTTTTCTTTCAAAAGGGCTTGGTAGATTTCCTCGACCGTCGATTCGTCGTAATTTGTTCCATGAAACAAGCTTGCCGATTTTGCCGCTTGGGAAACGAGCATATAAAGCCCGCCCGCGGCGTTGATCCCCTTTGCCTGCGCCGTTGCGACAAGGTTTGTGCGCAATGGGTGATAGACCGCGTCGACCAGCGCCTCCAGATGCGGAAAGTTTTCCAACGAAATAGGTGTGCCTTCATCATGCGGAAACATTCCGACCGGCGTCGTTTGGATGAGAATTTCCACATCCTTTGCAACTTTTTGAAGATCGCCGTAAACAAGGTCGCCTTTTCCTTTCGTTCGGCTGACGACAAAGACCGCTTTTGCACCCTGCGCTTTTGCAAGGGCGCGCGCGGTTTTCGCGGTGCCCCCGCTGCCGAGGATCACAACCGTTTTCTCTTTGAGAGAGACGCCCATGCGTAAAAGGAGCGCCGAAAGACCGTAAAAATCGGTGTTGTAACCGATCAGTCTGCCATCTCTTTTGACGATCGTGTTGACCGCGCCGACGGCTTTTGCGCTCTCGTCAAGCTCGTCGAGATACGGAATGACGACCTCTTTATAAGGAATGGTCACATTGATTCCGCAAAACTCTTTTTTTGCAAAAAAGGCAGGCAGTTCCCTCTCGTCAAGCTCCAAAAGCGCATAGGGTTCTTTCGACAGGCGCGCGTGGATCTCGCCCGAATAACTGTGGGAAAGGCTTTTCCCAATGCAACCGTATTTCATTCTTCCGGGTTCAAAAAATCGGTGCCGAAGCGCTGCGCGAGCAGATCGCAGATCGCGAGTGCCGCAACACTGTCCACCACCACACGGGCGCGCGGCAGGATGCAGGCGTCGTGTCTGCCCGAGAGGGCGATCGTTTCTTCTGTCATGGTGCGCAGATTAACCGTGTTTTGCTCCTGCCCGATCGAGGGCGTCGGTTTGAAGGCGCAACGGAACAGAAGCGGCATGCCGTTCGTGATCCCGCCGTTGACGCCGCCGTTGTGGTTGGTCTCGGTCACGATATCGCGCCCCGAAAGGAGGAAAGCGTCGTTGGCTTCGCTCCCCGGCAGGTCGGCAAAGCCAAAGCCTTCCCCAAACTCCACGCCTTTGACGGCGGGGATCGAAAAGAGCGCGTGTGAAAGCAGACCCTCGACCGTGTCGAACCAAGGTTCGCCCACGCCGGCGGGAAGTCCTGTGACGATCGTTTCGAGCACGCCGCCGAGGCTGTCCTCGTTGTCGTAAGCCGCAAGGATCTCTTGTTGCATCTCCTCGCCCGCTTTTTCATCGAGCGTCGGGAACGGCAGATCTTCGAGCAGTTCAATATCGTCGAGCACGGAATTGGAAAATCCTCTGTCCGAAACGCCGCCGAGCTTTGCAATGTGGCTCCCGATGAAAATACCGCTCTCGCGCAAAGCAGAGAGGGCGATCGCGCCGATTGCAACCAGAGGAGCTGTCAGTCTCCCCGAAAAATGCCCGCCGCCCGCGCGGTCTTCAAAACCGTGATATTTGCAATATCCCGCATAGTCGGCGTGCCCCGGGCGGAGCAGATCCTCGTCGTAATCCGAGCTTCTCACGTCGCAATTTGGAATGAGGATGCACAGCGGAGTGCCGGTGGTCCTTCCCTCTTTGACGCCGCTGATGATCTTAAAATCATCGGGCTCGACACGCGATGTTGCGCCCACGCCCTGCGGACGGCGCAGAGAAAGTTGATGGCGGATAAAATCTTCGTCCACGAAGATCCCGGGCGCCATTCCGTCAAGCACGGCGCCGATCATCTCTCCGTGGCTTTCTCCGAACAGAGTGATAGAAACGCTGCTTCCAAAGCTGTTTTTCATGCTGTTACGTCCTTTCTCCTTGTTCAAAGATGGGAGCTTTTGCAATTTCTTTTTTAAAAAGCGCAAGTGGGATTTTCTTCAATTCGTAGCTTCCGGGTTCGTTTACGAACACGACCGTGATCGCATCTCCCTGCCGCTTTTTATCGCGGACGATCGTTTCGATCACCGATGCGGGATCTCCCTCATAACGCACGGGGAGCCCGTGCTGCGTAAGCAAAGGCAGAACACGCTTTTGCAGCTTTTCGGAACACATGGGGATCATCCCGAGCGCAACACATTCCCCGTGAAGCCATGCACCGCGCAAAGTGCTTTCGATCGCGTGCCCCACCGTGTGCCCAAAGTTGAGCACGCGGCGCAAATTTCCTTCGCGCTCGTCGCTTCCGACAACAGAGGCTTTCAGTTCGACCGCGCGGCGGATGAGCTCCTCCATAGGAGCGGAGCCGTCTTCCATGCGGTAAAAGAGATCGGCGTCGAGCGTCAGCGCCATTTTGAGAATTTCGGCATAGCCGCAGGCGAGCTGCCGGCGATCGAGCGTTGCGAGCAGTTCCGGGTCAATCAGGACGCCGCTCGGCTGATAGAACGCACCGACCTGATTTTTATATCCTTCAAAATTCAGCCCTGTTTTGCCGCCGACCGAAGCGTCCGCCATGGCAAGCAGCGTTGTGGGAACACTGTAAAAATCAATGCCGCGCAGATAGGTTGCGGCGACAAAACCCGCAAGATCGCAGACCATTCCTCCGCCGAGCGCGAGCACAGCGTCGCTCCGTGTCAGATCCGCCGCAAGCGCGACCTTTAAGATCGTTTCATAGGTGGCAAGCGTTTTGTTTTTGTCCCCCTTTGGGATCGTAACGAGAGTTGGCTCTTTGCACTCTGCAAGGATCGCTTGCACATAAAGGCGCGGGATCCCGTCGTCGGTCACGACAAGGACTTTGCGGTCAAGGTCAAAGTGCTTCCCCGCTTTTGCGAGAAGCCCTTTGCCAATCGCAATTTCGTAGGAGGCGTCGCTCCGTTTTACCGTCAGATTCATATGCCGCCCCCATTCCTTTGGTATTCCTTGGAAAGCAGCAGGAGCATTCCGACAAAGCGGCGGTAATAGGGGAGCAGATCGGCGCGCGGAAAAGCGGCGGTAAGCGACGCTTGCATCTCTTCTTCACGCTTCTGATCGAACACGGGCAGCACCTGCTCTTTTTTGTAGAGAGAAATCTTTTCAACCAGCTCCATGCGCCGCAAAAAAAGCGCGGCAAGCTCTCTGTCGACCTTGTCGATCTCATTCCTCAAAGATTTCAGTTCGTTCATAAAAACTCCTTCAAAAAAAAGGCTGTCGCGTACGCTGCGACAGCCTTTCTTTTTCCCTTGTGGGGCAAACAAGCCGTTTGTCGCGCCCTTCTTGGTTTTATTGTACCAAATCACAAGGGAAAAGTCAATCATTTGACCGAATTTTGTCGAGATCTCGAAGGGTCATTCTTCGTTGGAAGAAGCAAAATCGCGCTTCAAAAATCTGCGGAGCGCCTCGCACTTCGGATGATCGAAAACCTCTTCCGGCGTTCCCTCCTCGGCAATCACACCGCGAGCGATAAAGATCACTTTGTCCGAAACGCTCTTGGCAAATTCCATCTCGTGCGTGACGATGATCATGGTCATGCCCGCGTCGCGCAGATCGCGGATGACGCGAAGCACTTCGTCGGTAAGCTCCGGATCGAGCGCCGAGGTCGGCTCGTCAAAGCAGAGGATCGTGGGGTTGAGCATGAGCGCCCGCGCGATTGCAACGCGCTGTTGCTGCCCGCCCGAAAGGTTGGAGGGATACTCTTCCGCCTTGTCCGAAAGGTTGATGCGATTAAGAAGATCATCCGCCTTTTGCGAGATCTCGGCAAGCGCCGCCGAAAGCCCCGCCTTGTCTTTGGCGTAGGCTTTTTTTGCCTGCAAATCGGCGGCAAGCGTCAAATTCTTTTTGACGCTGAACTGCGGAAAGAGGTTGAAAGACTGAAACACCAAACCAAACTTGAGTTGATGCTCGGGTTTTGCGCGGAATTTGGACTGCTTTTTGACCCAAGCCGCGTCAAAAACCGTCTCGCCCTCAACGCAAATGGTTCCCTCGTCCGGGACTTCAAGAAAATTGAGTGAGCGAAGCAAAGTCGTTTTTCCTCCGCCCGAGGAGCCGATGATCGAAAGCACCTCACCGCGCTGCATCGAAAAGCCGACGCCGCCGAGGACCTCCTTTTTGCCATAGGTTTTTTTGATCCCTTTGACTTCGAGAATGGGAGTATTCATATCCTGTTCCCTCCTCACTTAATGGCATACTTGCCGAACTTCTTTTCGAGAAGCCCCATGCCATAGGCAACGGCAAAGTTAAAGATATAATAAAGCACGCCTGCCACGACGTAAGGCAGCATACTGACTTCTGCGGCGGCGATCTGCTTTGCCTTGGTAAACATTTCGATCTGCCCGATCGCAAACGCGAGCGAGGTGTCCTTGACCAGCGTGATGACCTCGTTGGTCACGGGCGGCAGGATCCTGCGCACCACCTGCGGCAGGATCACGATGAAAAAGGTTTGCCCCCGGCTCATTCCAAGCACCTTTGCCGCCTCGTACTGCCCCACCGGCATCGAGGCGATGCCCGAGCGGTAGATCTCGGCAAAGTACGCGGCATAATTGAGCACGAACGCAAGAATGACTGCGGTCAAGCGATAGTTTGCGCCAAAGGTCGAAAGCGGGATCTTAAACGCAAAGTAAGGCAGATAGTAGATGACGAAGAGCTGGAGCATCAGCGGCGTTCCGCGCATGATCGAGATATAGATCCCGAAGATCGCCGAAACGATCTTGTTCTTTGCCATGCGCCCGAACGCGATGAGAAGCCCCAAAGGCAAGGAAAACAGAAGCGTAAGGAAAAAGATCTTCAGCGAAACACCGATCCCTTCCCAAAGCAGATTGAGAATTTGAAAAACAGACATACGAAATGTAATCCTCTCAATAAAAGAACTAAATAAACGCAAGAGTCCACAGCACCGCAGAAACTGCGGTGCTGTGGCAAAGGCAATCGAGGATAGAAATTTATTTTGCGATCTTGATCGAATCTTCCAGTCCGTAGACTTTTGCGATCTCGTAAGCCTTGTCGGCGAGTTTGACCATAGCGTCGCTGACCAGTTTGCAAAGCTCGGTGTTGCCCTTCTTGAAGCCGACGCCGTACTGTTCAACGGCAAGCGCCTCGGAAAGGATGACATAACCGGTTTTACCCTCGACGAGCGAGTTGGCAACGCCGATGTCGATCACCACGGCGTCAACGGCGCCCGCGGTCAGATCGTTGAAAGCTGCGGTGTAGTCTGCGCAAAGCTCGTATTTTGCGTTCTTGAAGGTGGCGACGAGATCTGCTTTCTCATCCAGAGCGTTCTGCCCGGAGGATTCTTTCTGCACGGTCACGATTTTGCCGGCAAGATCTGCAATGGCGTTGATGCCGCTGCCCGCTTTGGTCAGAACAACGATGCTGCTGTCCGAGTAAGCGACCGTCCATTCATAGTCATCTTCCCGCCCCTGGATCGTAAAGCCGCTCCAGATGCAGTCGATGTTGCCCGAGTTGAGCTCGAGATCTTTGGCGTCCCAATCGATCGGGATGAGTTCGAGTTTGTAGCCGATCTCTTTGCAAACTTCTTTTGCAAAGTCAAGGTCGAAGCCCTTGTAAGTGTTAGTCTCGGTGTCGAGATAACCGTAAGGCGGATACTCGGCGTCAAAGCCAAGCTTCAGGGTTTTGGTTTCTTCCTTCTTCCCGCAGGAAGCGAATGCCGCGATAGCGCCTGCCACCATAAGGACGGCAAGGACAAGAGAAAGTACTTTTTTCATGATTTGGAATCTCCTTTTTGATTCGATTTTGGGGTGTACCCCTTACGCTTTAGCATTTTAGCACGCTAAAGTATTTTTGTCAACCCACATTTTGCATCTTTGTA
>CADBFJ010000066.1 GCA_902793915.1 uncultured Ruminococcus sp. | reverse complement strand
CTCCATGGAGGATTGCATGGAGCAATCTGTCCTCGACGACCTTCGCAATACCGACCTCAACACGCTCTCGCCGTTTGAATGTATGTCGTTTTTGTTCGACCTCAAAAAGAGGCTGTGATAGGTAGGGAATGATGCGGGGGAAGGGCAACTATTGCGGTGCCCGAAAAAAAGCAGGTATGGAAAACCATACCTGTTTTTTTTCGACCGCAGTTACTCCTCATGCTCCCTGTTTCCGCCACCGGCGGCGGTCGCATTCGTCCCTTTTTTGAAAAAAAGCGGTTCCCCGCACCCTTTCAGAAAAACAAATGCAAACCCCGCACCCTTTCAGAAAAACAAATGCAAAGAAAAAAGCGCCTGCCGTTCGTTCCGGCGGGCGTTTTATATGCGTTCAAGGTTTTTGAAAAAGGGCGCGGGGAAGAACTTTTTGCAAAAAGTTCTTCCCCGCATCTTTTTATTTTATTTTATTTTTCCCTCTTTTTTCGATCCAGCCGCAGCATACCGACGGCGATCGAGGTAAGGTTAAAGATCTCGGCGACGACGCTGGGGATCGAGCCTGCGAGCACGCTGTAAACGATCCAGAACGGGGAAGAAAGCGTTGTCCAAAGGCGCACTTTGGCGGGATCTTTCAGCGAGAGTGAGAAAGTCGTGACAGCCATGGCAAGGGCGGGAAGCAAGGCCTTCGGTCCGTCGCCGGAGATCCAGGCAAAGGCGGTTACGCCCGCAATCAAGGCGAGAAGCAAAATATGGATCCATTTTTTTCTTGCCCATTCGTGCTTTTCCCGCAACGAAAAGAGAATGCCGCGCAGGAGTCCGACCAGATTGAGCAGCCCGCCTGCAAACGCGGCGAGAAGAAACATATGTGTCGCCCAAAACAGGTTGGAAGTCCCTTGAAAAACGGCGATCCTTTTTTGCGTTTTTTGCTGGAAGGAGAGGATCGAAAAGAGAATGGCGGTATATCCCAAAAGGTCAATGACAAGGCGCTGCCAGGTCAGGTTTTTGAAAAAATCGAAGATAGAGGTTATCATTTTTTGCTCCTTAAAAACTTTTGCAGTCTGGTATAGTAGAGCGGGATGAGGCGCGAGAGCAGAATGTCAAAGAGGACGAAGCAGGCAAGGGCGAGCCCGTAGAGCGCAAAGGGCAGCCAGAGCTTTTCAAAATAGGTGGAAAGTTCGCCCGGGAAAAAGAGCTTTAACACAAGGGCGAACAGGGCGAGCGAGACGTGGAAGATCGCAAGTTTTATGATCCACGAGAGCCAGCGGGGCAGGCGCTTTTCAAGCGCCGCCTTTGCAATCGGGTAATACCCCGCAAAGAGCGCGTAAAAGACGACGGGAGATTTTTGCGGAAGCAGGAGCAGCCCCAAAAAGGAAGTGCCGAGCCAGACCGCAAAGGGGTAAACGCCGCCAAGCTCCAACACGGCATAAGCGCAAAGGAGAGAGGCGAGCGCCGCCGTGGAAAGATCCAACACGTCAAGGAGTGATCCTAAAAAGAGAAAGAGTACGCCGAGGGCGATCAGCATAGCAGAGACTGTCATACGCTTGATTTTTTGCGTCGTATTGCTTGCCATAGAGCTCTCCTTTCTTTGATAGGTTCAGCAACAGGGAATAAGGTCGCCGCCCATACACTCGCAGCAGCCATCGGCGCACACGAGCGAGGAGCAGATGCTGCAGGCGGCGTCTGCGTCATTCGCGGCGCGGTAGTTTGCGCCGAACGACTGGCTCTGTTTGCGGATCTGCTCGCGCGCGTTCCGGTATTCCTCGTTGTAGGGATCCATGCGGCAGGCTTTGTCGATCATGCGGATCGCGTCGCTGAAGTAGCCCCTGTGGAGCAGAACGCAACCCATAAGGAAATGCCATTCGGCGTTCTTTTGCGTAGGCGACATTGCGAGCAGGATCCGCTCGGCGACAGAGATTTGCCCTTCGTTGATCAGCCGCCTGACGTCATAAAAACGCGCGTCTCCCGCGTTTGTTCCCGGGTTAAAGCCGTAGGCGTCATAGGCGCCGGAGCTGCCGGAGGCACCCCCTGTGTGCTTGCCCGAGGCGCGCATTTTCTGGATCTCGTCATAGGCGGCGTTGATCTCTTTCATTTTTTCGCTTGCAAGATCCGAGAGATCGCTGTCGCGGTACTTGTCGGGGTGATACTTGCGCGCAAGGTTTCGGTAGGCGGTTTTGATTTCTTCATCGGTGGCGTTTTGGGAAACGCCCAGCACTTCATAGGGGGAACGGCTCATGTGCTTTCCTTTCTTTCGGGAAATAGGATTGATTCGGCTTTTTGGGGCAGCCCCGAATAGAGGAGATTTTTGAGGATCTCTCGGAGTTCGGGTGCGGGGTAGTCGTCAATGAGATCGAGCGCGCGTTCGGCGTCGGCAAGGTATTCGTTCAGTGCTTCGCGCAGAGCTTCTTTGCCGCTATCGTCAAGCCCTTCGTCATAAAAAAGGAACGGGTTGTATCTCCCTTTCTTTTTGTCCTTTTCGTAATCGTCGGCGGCGTCCACAAGGTAGATCCATTTGCCGACGGCAAGACCTATCGAGCGGGCGATGCGCGCCGCGGGATCGGCAAGACCGAACGAAGCGATTTCTCCCACAAGATGCCCGAAACATTCAGCGGGGCGGTCTGCCAAGGGGGCATTTTCGGTTTCGATTGCGGCGAGTTCTTCCATGTGGGATTTTATAACGCGATCAAGTTCGCCCTGCCGTTTTTTTGCCCTGCGGTAACCGAAAGAGAAGAGGGGAAAGAGCAAAAGAACCGAGAGCTTGCGAAAGCCCTTTTCGTCTTTTTTGTCGTCAAGCAGTTTGTAGTGGGTCAAAATTGCCGAGGCGTCGGCGCAAAAATCAATTTCCTTTGATTTTACAAGCGCCTTGCGGCGGAAGCACTTGACGGCGCAACGGAATTTTTTGATCTCCGGCATCTCTCCCGCAAGCGAGAGCCGCAGAGCGGCGAGAAAGGCGAAGTCGTAGCTTAAGGTGAGCCGCGAGCATTGCCCCGTGCACTTTCCCATGCTTTTGCAAAGGCCGCAGTAGAGGGCTTTATAGACGTTATAATCACGCAGGCGCAGATTCTCGGCGTCCACGCGCAAATATCCGAACATCTTTTCCCCCTCCTTTTTGCCTCGTTTTGTTTCCCTTTTATCATACTTGATTTTCGGGGAAAATACAAGCGCTTTGCCCAAAATTTCGGCAAAGCGTCACAAAAAGAAAGCCCCCTGCGCTTTGTCGCAGGGGGAGCAAACGATAGGTTCAGTCATCTGTCAGCATAATAATACCGGCGATAAAACTTACAAACAGCAAAGTGCACACTTTGAAACCGGTTCCAACAGGGGATATGCCGGTTTGCGCTTTTTGATAGTAATAAATCGTCATCGGAATACCAATGGCCAGATGGAGCAAGGGCAACCACGGATAGATAAAAAAGTCACAGATACAAGTCAAGATGATGCCGAGAATCATAAAAACAAATGCCGTTTTTTGTTTGCTACTCATAATAGAATAATTGTTGCTCATAATAACTCCTTTGCTTTCTTATTTTTTACTCTATCTTTATGATACTCAATCTTTGAGTATTTGTCAATACTCAAAGTATGAATTTTTTATAATGGTGGTAGAAAAGGGGTGGGGAAGTGGATTATCGCAAACGGATGCGCGCCGTGCGGGAAGACCGCGACCTGACGCAGGCGCAGGTGGGGCAGGTCCTCAAAAAGACGCAACAGGGCTACAACCACATCGAAAACGGTCGCGCCGAACTGAAAATCGAAGACCTCATCGTCCTCTGCCGTTTCTACAACCTTTCAGCCGATTATCTGATCGGACTTTCCGACACCCCAAAACCATTTGAAAAATAAACAAGAACAGAGCGCCACCCCTTTCGCGGGTGGCGCTCTGTTCTTGTTGTGTTAATTTTATTCAATAATTCTTTTTATAATACGAGACGGCTTGTCCGTAGCAATCGTCGCAGACTTCGTAGCCGCGCTTTGTCGTGGTCGAAGGGGCGCCGCAAAAATCGCACAGCCCGTCGTTCGATTCCCCTGTTACGTAACGGGCGATCAGCGACGTGATGGAGGAGCTTTCCTCGACCGAAGAATTAGAGGAGCATCCTTTCAGGTTGGGGAGCACCAACAGCAATACCAAAATCAAGATGAGCGCGAGCAAAACGATAAAGCCGAATCTTCTCATTGTTTTTCCCCTTTTTCTGTAAAAGTTTTGCCGTGATAGACTGCAAGGGATTATTCAAAAAGCTCTTTTCTGGGTTCGACCGTGATGGTCATGCGACAGCGCTCGGCTTTTGCGCCGTGGATCTCGACGATATAGTCCAGATCGACACGACCGCTTTCAAGGAGCGCATTGCGGACAAGGAAGGATTTGATGCAAACTTCAAAATCCATAAAGGGCGTGTGATAAACGCAGATATGTCGCCGATCCTGCTCAAAAACAAGCGCGGTGTTGACTTCACCCGAGCGGGTCAGGGTCAAAACGCCCGGGACTTCGCGCAGGAAGGAGAGGCTTGCGATCGAGCCTTCCATGCCCGAAAGCTCGCTTTCCTCGTAGAGGAGCTTGACTTCGTTTGCGGTTGTCAAAAGCCGCCCCTCGGTGCAAAACTCGGCTTCATCCTCTTCGTGTGCAAACCCGGGGTCTTCGGGGAGTTCAAGATCGGCGTTTTCAAAGAGAGACGTGACGAGCTCGCTCCGCTTGGTTTCAATTTTTACGGTCACGTTTCGTTTTGTCATGTGGCTTCCTTTTCGCGGTGCAAAAATTCCGCCGCTTTTAAGAGGATCGTTTGGGTCTTGCCGTCCTCGATCTCGCCTGCGAGCACCTTGTCTACAAGTTCGGAGAGCGGGATTTTGCAGAGGTCGAGAAATTCATCGTCGTCGGGGTTGGGGGCGTGGAACGAAAGCCCACGCGCAAGATAGAGGGAGACGACTTCCGAAAGGATCGCGGGAGAACCGATAAAGCCGCCGAGCGGGATGAGTTCCTCACATTCGGCGCCGGTCTCCTCGCGCAGTTCGCGTCTTGCACCGACCTCGGGGTCTTCATCAAAGGAATCGAGCTTTCCGGCGGGGACTTCGAGCATCACTCTGCCGTGGGCGTAGCGGTATTGCCGCACGCAAAGGACATCGCCGTCATCGGTCAGAGGAAGCACCGCCACGGCGTTGACTTGTTTGACATATTCCCTGACGGCGGGCTTTCCGTTTGGCAGGGAAATATCGTCCACACAGAGTTCGAGCACCTTGCCCCGATAGATCGAGCGCGAGGCGACTTTTTGCTCGATGAGTTCTTTGTCGTCTTTCATAAAAACCTTTCTTTGCAAAATTGCAACTTGCAAAACGAGGGGATTTTTGATACAATAGGGGATAGAGAAAGGGGTTGATCCCGTGTTTACTATGGAAGAAAACTTGCCGCCGCCTCTGTCCTCGTCTTTGGCGTGGGCGGCGTGGGCGGCGCTGTTTGCGAAGCGCTTGCGCGCGCGGGCGTTGGAAAGCTCACACTCGTGGACGGAGACGTCGTTTCCCCCTCCAATTTAAACCGCCAGATCGTAGCGCTCCACTCAACGATAGGGCGCGCAAAGGTTGACGTGATGAAAGAACGCATCCGCGACATCTGCCCCGACATCGAGGTAAACGCGATCTGCGATTTTTACAAAGCAGGGGGTGCGCTCTCTTTTGATTTTTCGTCCTACTCCTACGTCGTTGACGCGATCGACGACATTCCCGCCAAAGTGGAGCTTTGGGTCGGGTGCAAAGATGCGGGCGTTCCCTTGATCTCTGCCATGGGGGCGGGGAACAAACTCGATCCGTCTCTCTTTCGCGTCGCCGACCTTGCCAAAACCGAGGGTTGCCCTCTGGCAAAAATCATGCGAAGAAAACTCAAGGAGCGCGGCATCGCGCACGGAAAAGTCGTTTTCTCCCCCGAAATACCAGTCAAAACGGGCGTTTCGGAGCCGGGTTCTCTTTCGTTTGTGCCGCCTGTCGCGGGATATGTGATTGCCGGCGAAGTGGTTAGAGATTTGCTCTCTCTTTAAGCGAGCGTTTCGGGCAGTTTCTTGCCGCCGAGCAGATGGAAATGCAGATGCTTAACCGACTGGCACCCATCCTCGCCGCAGTTGGTGATAACGCGGTAACCATTTGTTAGCCCCTCTGCCGCTGCAATTTTAGGGATCGCTTCAAAGATCTTTGCGACAAGCGTGGCGTTCTCGGCGTCGATTTCATCGGCGGAGGCTATATGTGTTTTTGGAATGACGAGCACGTGTACCGGCGCCATGGGGTTGATATCGCGGAAGGCATAGACGCTTTCGTTTTCAAAAACCTTGCTCGAGGGGATCTCTCCCGAAACAATTTTACAAAAAATACAATCGTTTGCCATGACGGCACCGCCTTTCTTTTTTTGCTATTTGTTAGTATATAACAAAAGGCGGCGTTTGTCAAGACAGGGGAAAGGAGCGCGCTGTGGAAGAAGCAAAAAGAGATCTTTGGGAACTTTTGCAAGCCACGCAAAAAAAGGTGGTTCTTTACGGCATGGGCAACGGCGCCGAAAAGCTCCTTTCGGTGCTGGGTGCGCGCGGCATTCCGGTTGTCGGGATCTTTTCGAGCGAAGGCTTTTCCAAAGGGAAGACCTTTTGCGGCATCCCGGTGGAGTCGCTTGACGATCTCAAAGCGCGCTACGGCAAGGAAAACCTTTTGGCGCTCCTCGCCTTTGGCTCCTCGCGCCCCGATGTGATGGCACAGATCGAAGCGGTCGAGAGTGAGATCGAACTCTACGCCCCCGACCTGCCTGTGTTTGGAGATACGCTTTTTGATAAGACCTTTTACAACGACCACCGAAGCGAGCTTACAGAAGCGCGCGCACTGCTTTCGGACGAGCTTTCGAGGACGATCTTTGACGAGGTTGTTGCCTACAAACTCTTTGGAAAACTCGAGCACCTAAAGCGCGCGGTCAGCGATCCGAAAGAAGATTTTTTGACGCTGGTAAATCCCGACAAATTGCGCGTTGCGATCGACCTCGGTGCCTACGACGGCGACACGGTGCGGGAACTGCTTGCGCTCCGAGAAAGCAGCGCGCCGCTGAAGATCTATGCCGTGGAACCCGACCCCAAAAGCTTTGCCAAGCTCGAAGCCTATGCAAAAGAAGAAACGCGCGCGACGGTGCAACCGATCTGCGCTTGCGCGTGGAACAAAGAAGAAGTCCTTTCTTTTGACGGCAGCCACAACCGCAATGCGTCTGTCCTTTCGGCGCGCTCCAGCGTCCTTTGCGGTCGTCCCGCAAAGAGCATCGAAGTTGCGGCAAAGCGGCTGGACGACCTTGCAGACGAGCCGGTCGACTATATCAAAATTGACGTTGAAGGATCGGAAAGGAAGGCGATCGAGGGAGCGGGACGGACGATCGAAACAAATCTTCCCGCGCTGCTCGTTTCTCTTTACCACAGGAGCGAGGACCTGTTTGCTTTGCCGCTTCTTCTCAAAGGGCGCTTTCCGGCGTATCAAGGCTTTTATTTGCGTCGGCGTGCGGGCTTTCCCGCGTGGGATCTTTCTCTCTACGTTACAAAAAAGAATTGACTTTGCTTTTGCGGCGTGGTACAATGAAAAAAAGAACTCAAAAAGGACGGGACCGATATGACAGAGAAAGATAAAAAACTTCCGAAAGCGCCGCCGAGCCTTAACGCAAAGGCGACCGCGATGCAGACCGAGATCGACCTCTACCGCCGCTCGGAGGCACTTTACCGCGTGCGCGCAAGGCGCAAGACCGTGGTTGCGCTGATCCTCATTCTCGTCTGCCTTTTGGCAATGATCGCGCTCCTTTCCATGCTTCTTCTCGCGCACTACGGCAAGATTGAGCCGCTTTCCTCCATCTTCCTGTATGCTTCGGCTGGCGCGATCCTCGTCGTGGTTCTCGTGGCGCTTGGATTTCTCATCGGCAGTCGGGACGACAAGACGCTTGCCTCCGAGTGCGAACGGAACGCAGAGGAGCGGCGTGAAGAACTTGCCGAGGTGTTGCGCCTGATTGAAGAGGAAAGACGGCGCGAGGAAGAAGCCAATATGCGCGTCACCGAAACGCTGGCGCCTCTGCCCGGGAGAACCTCGCAAAAGTTAGCGTACGCTCTGCGCGTGACTTCCGCCGTTCTCTCGGCGCTCTCGATCCCGGTGGCGGCGCTCGCCGCGCTTCGCAAGGAGCGAAAAAAGAAAAAATAAAACAAAAAAACGACCGATCTATCGAGGATCGGTCGCTTTTATTTTCTTGTAAAAACGAAATGCCCTTTTTCGTCTTTCGTTTCTTGCAGGGCACCTGCCGATGAGAGAACGTGCAAAATCGAATAGACGGCGCGCCCGCGCAGATGCGCAGCGAGCGCAAACTCCTTTGCCGAAAAGGAGTCCGGTAAGCTGCTTGGCAAAAGCGAAGCAAAGTCGGCGGCGCGGCATAGTTCAAGCCTTCCCAAAAGGCTCGTGGGGATCCGCACAATCTTTTCGCGCTTTCCCCTGCCTGCGTGCGGCAGGCGATAGTCGTCTGCCTCCACAAAAAGAAGGCAAAACGAAAGGCGATCGCTTGAAAGATGGGTGCGCAGAGAATAGAGGTCAGAGAGAAAGAAGAGCGGTTGTTCGCGCACCGAGGATTTTCGTTTGGAGAGCACTTCGCCGCTGTTGGGATCGAGGCGAATGAGGCTTCCGCCCCAAAGCATCGGATGTATCACCACGACGCGGCAATCGGTTTTGTTTAGGTAGTGGGCGATCTTCTCTTTCATCGGAAAAACGCTTCCGCTTTGCACTTCGTAGATCGTGTTGCCGAGCCGCACGTCCGAAACGTAATCGGTATCGAGTACGCCAACTTCGTGATCGTCCTCGTCCTCCGAAAGATAGTGCTTTAAGATCGCGTGCATCGGCTTTTCGGCAAGCGTCCCGACCCCCGCATAGCCCGCTCGCGGCGCTTTTTTGAGGATCGTTTCACGAGCGCGCAAAAAGCGCTCGGTTTCGTCGGATGATGCCGGAACAAAGGGGAGCGCGGCAGGCTTTTTTATGGCGCTCATCGCTTTTCGAGTTTGGCGTAGGACGCCATCATCTTTTTGACCCCGACCTTGTCAAAGAGGATCTCATAGAGCAGGTCTGCGCCCATCGGCTTGACAGACAGGATCTGCCCTTCGCCGAACGCGCCGTGAAAGACCTTGTCCCCGGGGGCGAGTTTTTCGCGCACGGGCTCTTTCTTTTGAAAGACCGAGGTCCCGACCGTGGTTTTGCCGAGCGAGGTTTTGGAAGCTGTTTGTGGGCGATGATCGCTTTCCCCAAAGCCGGCAAACGACGAAAAACGATCGGAGAACTCTGCCGACGAGACGCGGTGCGAGAGGTTTTCCTCTTTTAGCAGTTGTTTTGGGATCTCTTCCACAAAGCGCGAGGGGCGATTCGCCTGCGTTCTGCCGTACAGCAGGCGGGTCTTTGCACAGACGAGGTAGAGCTTTTTCTTGGCGCGTGTGAGGGCGACATAGCAAAGTCTGCGTTCTTCCTCCAGCTCGGCGGGACCTTCCATCGCCGCCTGTGCGCTCGGGAAAATCCCTTCCTCGATTCCGGGCAGGAACACGCGGGGAAATTCCAGCCCCTTGGCGCTGTGAATGGTCATCAGCACCACGGCGTCGGCATTTTCGTCGTAGCGATCCACGTCGGCGACGAGCGCGGTTTCTTCGAGAAAGCCGGTCAGAGTGGGTTCTTCGGCTTCTTTTTCGTATTCGAGGATGCCCGATTTGAATTCTTCGAGGTTGTCGAGCCGTTCGGCTTCGGCTTCCCCTTTGTCTTTGAGCGCTTGCCGATAGCCGGAGCGGTCGAGCACTTCGTCAAAGAGTGCGTCGAGCGAGAGCGTTTTGGAAAGCGCGGTCAGATCGTTGATGAGTTTTGCAAAGTCGAGCAGGCGTTCTTTGCTGCGTGCAAGCGCAACAAAGCGGTCGGCGCGTTCGATCACCGAGAACTGACTGCAATTCTGTTCGGTTGCGATCGCCGCGATCGCCTCGAGCGTTCTCGCTCCGATCCCTCGACTCGGCTCGTTGATGATGCGGCCGAGGCGCAGGTTGTCGGCGTGGTTGTTGATCAGTTGCAGATAGGCGACCGCGTCCTTGATCTCTTTGCGGTCGGTGAAGCGGACGCCGCCGAGCACCCGATAGGGAATCGCGGCTCTAGCGAGTGCTTTTTCCAGGCTTTGCGCCTGGGCGTTCATGCGGTATAGCACAGCAAAATCGCGGTAGGTTGCGCGTTTTGCCGCCACTTCTTTTGTGATTGTATCGACTACGTAGCGCGCCTCGGCGTTCTGGTCGTCGGCGTGATAGAGCGTGATGGCGTCGCCGTCTCCCTGCGCCGTCCAAAGCGTTTTTGCGTGCCGCCCCTCGTTGTGGGAAATCACCGCGTTGGCGGCGTCGAGGATGGTCGAGGTCGAGCGGTAGTTCTGCTCGAGCTTTATGACTTTGGCGTCGGGGAAAAGACGATCGAAGGACAAAATGTTTTCGATCGTCGCACCGCGGAAGCGGTAGATGCTCTGGTCGTCGTCGCCGACCACCATGAGGTTGCGGCGGCCGCCCGAGAGCAGAACGGTGAGTTCAAGCTGCGCGGGGTTGGTGTCCTGAAACTCGTCCACCGAAACGTAGCGGAAGCGGTTTTGATAATACTCGCGCACGTTTTGATGGTTTTTGAGGAGCAGGACGGTCTGCATGATGAGATCGTCGAAATCGAGCGCGTTCGCTTCACGCAAAAGCCTTTGATAGGCTTCATAGACCTTTGCGATCTGCTTTGTGCGATAGTCTTCGGCTTCGGCGAAGAAGTCGTCGGGCGTCATCAGGTGATCCTTGGCGCGGCTGACGATATTCTGCACGGTTCTGATCGGCAGGAGCTTTTCGTCGATGTTGCATTGCTTGAGCGCCTCGGCATAGACCTTTTTCTGGTCGTCGGTGTCGTAGATCGTAAAGCCGGGGGCGTATCCCATGCGGTCGCCGTGGGAGCGCAGAATCCGAACGCAGACCGAGTGGAAGGTTCCTGCCCAGATGTCGTCAACGCCAAGTTCTTCGGGGAGCGCCCCTGCAAGGCGGGTTTTGATCTCGTTTGCCGCCTTGTTGGTAAAGGTGATGGCAAGCACGCGGAAGGTGGGGCAGGGATCCTCGGCAAAGAGCGGCAAAAAACGAGCCTCAATCTCCTCTTTGGGCAGTTCGAGCGCGGCTTTGAGCTGTGCAATCAGCGCTTCGTTTACGCCGTCGGGAAGGCGCTCGCCGAAATAGGCGTTGCCGTAGCGCACAAGGAACGCAATGCGCTGAACCAAAACGGTTGTTTTTCCCGATCCTGCACCCGCAAGCACGAGGAGCGGATCGTTGACCGTAAAAACGGCTTCGCGCTGGCGCGGGTTCAGGTGATCGTACACCTTTTCAAACAGCGCTTGTTTGTATTGTAAAAAGTCATGTTCAAGAGCGGTCATAAGTTTCCTCAAAGTAAATTCCGATAGGTTTTTTTCATGTAGAGCGCGTCCTCGGCTTGCGTGCCTGCCGATTCGCAGATGATGCGCGGGGCGACGCCTTCTCTCACGATGGCTTCGGCGAGCGGTTCAAAAGCGGGACCGAACATCCCGTTGCCGAACACCAAATGGCGTTTTTCTCCCGCGCCGGTGTATTCGATCTGCGAAAAATGGCAGTGCAGGTGTTTTGCATAGTCGTCGCCGAGCTTTTCCCCAATGGTCGAAAAGACGCGGCGGTAGTCGTCGACGCTCTTAAACTCTTCACCGAGCGAGCGTGCATAAAGGTGTCCGAAATCGACGACCGGGGAGAAGAGCGGAGAGACTTTGCACTGCTCGATCACTTCTTCGAGCGTCCCGAGTTGG
>CADBFJ010000065.1 GCA_902793915.1 uncultured Ruminococcus sp. | reverse complement strand
CGCCGCGATCGGAGAGAGCCCCTATCTTGCGGGCTACACAATCCGCACAGACGGCGCAGTTGCGGGATATGCCATGCTGGCAAAGAGCTTTTCGACCGAATTCGGGCGCCCCTGCATTTGGATTGAGGATATCTATTTCAAAGAGCCCTATCGCCATAAAGGACTCGGAAAAGCATTTTTTGCCTTTTTGGAGCGCGAATATCCGGGGGCGCTTTTTCGGCTTGAACTCGAACCCGAAAACGAAGCGGCCTATGCGCTCTATCAAAAGAGCGGATTTTCGCCCTTGCCCTATCTCGAACTCAAAAAACAAAACGATTGAAAACAGTCAGGAACAACAATGAAACATTCTAAAAAACTTCCGTGGGTATTTGCCGCCTGCTTCTTCGCGCTGTTCGTGATCCTGCTTGCCCTGCTCCTTACGGTTGACGTCGCTCCGATTGCCGCAGATGGTGGCAAGGTCGGGCTTTCCACACTCAACGGTCGCGTTTGGAAAGCGATCGGCATAAACCCCACGCTCTACAGAGTTGCCGAATGGACGGGGTATCTCGCACTCCTTTTGGCGGCGGGATTTGCTCTTTTGGGGCTTGTGCAGCTCCTGCGTCGGCGCAGTCTTGCAAAGATTGATCGCGAACTTTTCGTTCTTGCGGGGCTTTATATTGCGGCGCTTGCCTGCTATCTTTTCTTTGAAGTCTTTGTGGTGAACGTAAGACCGACCGAGCCCGAAGCATCTTTCCCCTCCTCGCACACGGTGCTTGCCATCACCTTTTTCGGCAGCGGTGCGATGCTCTGCCGCCGCTATCTGAAAAGGAAGCCCCTTTGCCTCTGCGCGCAGATCGTGTTGATTGTTTTGCTCGTTCTCACCACGCTTTGCCGCTTCCTTTCGGGCGCCCATTGGTTGACCGATATTCTCGGCGGGATCTTTCTCGGCTCGGCGCTCCTCTCGCTGTTTTGCGGCTTTTTGGATCGCGTTAAGACCAAGCCGGAAAGAGCGGATTGATTTTTACAAAAAGAAAAGCACACGCATGGCGTGTGCTTTTTTTTGCGCTTGGAGCTTAATAAATTTTATATTTCAAGCGCAGATTATCAGCGATCATGGCGATGAACTCACTATTCGTGGGTTTTCCTCGACCTTGTTGAATGGTGTAGCCGAAGTAGGAATTGAGCGTATCGACGTCGCCTCGGTCCCATGCGACTTCGATTGCATGGCGGATGGCACGCTCGACGCGGCTCGTGGTGGTCGCGTACTTCTTTGCCACGCTGGGGTAGAGGATCTTTGTCACCGAGTTGATGATGTCCGAATCCTTGATCGTGAGCATGATGGCGGTGCGGAGGTATTGGTAGCCCTTGATGTGTGCGGGCACGCCGATCTGGTGGATGATTTGGGTGACCTGGGTTTCCATATCGGGCTCTTTGGTTTCCCCCGGCAGTCCCACTCCCGAGAGACTCGTTCCTCGATGCTGAAGAAGGCTTTGGATATGGTCGCAAAGGCTGGAGAGATTGAGGGGCTTGAGGAGGCAAAGATCGGCGCCCGCTTCGGTTGCCTGTAAAAAAATGCTTTGGCTTGAGACCGACGAGGTGACGATGAAAAGCGGCTTTTCCGATGGGCTTTTGAGGGTCGCGCGCACCTGGCGCAGCACGCCGATGCCGTCGAGCTTTGAGAGCCAGATGTCCATGACCACAAGATCGGGTTTGTTATGCGTGATTTTTGAAAACAGGTCTTCGCCGTTGGTGGCTTCTTCGATAAAGCGGTAGCCGCCGCGCGAGAGCCCTTCGCGGATGGCGGTGCGCGTCATGGGGCTTTCGTCCGCCACGAGAATTTTGGTGTTGTATTCCATATTGGTAAAACTCCTTCCGACGTTTTTTAATTTTCGGTAGTGATATTTTACCATATTCTGGAAAATTTTACAAGTATTTCTATCTAAAAATAATTCCCAAAAATGACAACAAAAAACTGGTAAAATTTACCAGTTTTTGGAAATTTGCATTTTATTTGTTGTGTTTACAAGGCTCTTTGAAGAAATCTGTCAGGTCGATTTCGTAGCGTCCCTCGGCGTTTTTGGAAAATCCGATCGCTTTAATCAGCGTTTCGTCGGAACAAGGCGCATCAAAGAAGGCTTTGTGGACGCCGCAGAGGTCGATGAAGTTGAGCGCCGCGCGCCCGAGCGTGAAAATCGGGTGGAAGGCATATTCTTCGGGGAGCCAGGAAAACTCCACGATTCTGCCACCCTCTTGGTCCATTGTGAACTGGCAAATGCCGCAAAAACGACCTTCTACCAACACCTCATAAGCGAGCAGGTCTTCGTGATAGGCTTGTCCGCACTTTAGGGCAAGCTCTTTTTGTTTTTCTTTTTCTTGAACGGCAAGGACTTCAAACATAGGTTACTCCTTTTCAAAAATGGCTTTGACTTCTTCTTCGGTCAGGCGGCGATAGGCGCCTTTTTTGAGGGTTCCGAGCGCGATGTTCCCAATGGCGACGCGCGTCAGGCGATCGACTTTCAGCCCAACGGCTTCACACATTCTGCGCACCTGCCGGTTGCGCCCTTCGTGCAGGGTCATAAGGAGCGCCGCGTTGCCGTCGCGCTTGACTTCGACCGGCTGCAGTTTGTAGCCGTCGAGTTCCATGGGGGAGGAGAGAGACGCGACCTGCTCGTCGGTCGGGTCGGTGGGGAAGGTGACGCGATAGGTTTTCGGCACATGGTGCTTCGGGTGGGTGAGATGGTTGGCAAAAGCGCCGTCGTCGGTCAAAATCAGGAGCCCGTCCGAATCGAGGTCGAGCCTGCCGACGGGATAAACCCGGACGCCGCAAGACGCCACGAGATCGGTCACGGTCGTCCGTCCTTTTTCGTCTTTTGCGGTGCTGACAACGCCGCGCGGTTTGTTGAGAAGCAGGTAGGTGTATTCGGTTGCTTTGGGGAGAACCGGCTTGCCGCGATAGGTCACGAGGTCGACGCCGGGGGTGATTTTATCACCGAGAGAGGCGATCTTGCCGTTGACCAGCACACGCCCTGCGGAAATCTCTTCCTCGGCGGCGCGGCGCGAGCAGATCCCGCAGTCGGTAAAGTATTTTTGCAGGCGGATCTCTTGGCTCATGGTCGCATCTCCTTTCTGAAAAATGATTTGATTTTTGCAAAGAAAGAGCTCCAAAACGAGGGCTTCTTTGCAATCGGGTATTCCTCTTTCGCCACGAGCGGAACGCTTGCGCAGAGGGCGGGTTCCTCGTCTTTTTGAAGCGCATAGACGAGGAGCGTCCCCACCGGTTCTCCACAGCAGACCGGCGCATAGGCAAACGGGGGAAGATCAAAGACGAGCTTGATCTGCGCGTCTTTGGGAAGTGTCAAAGTCAGGTCGCTCTCGGGAACAAGCGAAAGGAATGGTTCGGTGCCGCCAACGAGTGGAAGATCCGAAAGGACTTCGCCCGCGCGGCAAATGGTTTTGGCTTGCAAGAGGGAAAAGCCGTAGTCAAGGAGTGACTTGTGGTCGCGCCAATCGTCGGGATCGTCGAGCGTGACGGCGATCAGGCGAACCCCATCGCGCTCTGCGGCAGAGACAAGACAGCGACCGCTCTTTTTGGTAAAACCGGTTTTGACGCCGATACAACCGTCGTAGCGAAAGAGCAGTTTGTTGTGGTTGACAAAGCTCCGTTGCGTGCGCGCGTCGTTTGCGGGAATGGTGTAGGTCTTGGTCGAAACAATTTTGGCAAGGAGCGGGTCTTTGAGCGCGACTTGTGTCAGGCGCGCAAGCTCCTTTGCCGTGGTGTGGTGCGTATCTCCGTCAAGTCCGCTGGGCGTTTCAAAATGTGTGTGTGAAAGTCCGAGCGCGCTTGCCGTTTGGTTCATTTCTTCCACAAAAGCGTCAACGCTCCCTGCAAGCGAAAGAGCAATCGCCGTCGCCGCGTCGTTTGCCGATTGCAAGAGCAGGGCATAGAGGAGTTCTTCGAGAGTGAAAAGCTCTCCTTCTTTTAGGTATGCGGACGAGCCCTCAATCCCAACGGCACCTGCTGTGACGCAGATCTCTTGTTCGGGGTCGGCGAGCGAGAGCGCGACGAGCGCGGTCATAATCTTGGTGGTGCTTGCCATCGGGCGGATCGCGTCGGCGTTCTTTTCAAACAGAATTTTGCCGCTATCCGCGTCTATAAGAATTGCGGACGCAGCCGACAGGGTAGGGGCGCTTTCGGCGCCGACCGCGAGCGGCAAGAGAGAAACCAAAAGGACAAAACAAAGGGAAAAACAAAGAAAACGTTTTGTGCGCGGCATAAGGAATCCTCCGGAAAAGTACTTCTTTTTAGTATAGTTTTCCGGAGGGTTCTTTATGTCAGAAGCAGGTCAGGCCTCGGCTTCTCCGTCCTCGGCTTTTTTGGCAAAGAGCGCTTTGAAGCGGTTGATGAGGTCGGGCGTGTGGTCGAGCAGATCGGCAACCTGCTCGAGCGGCGTGACGTTCTCGCGCGACATGGGGAGCATTTCGACGCGACCGTCGGGATAAACCGTCAAAAATCCGATCGGCGTGACGGTCACGCCGGTGCCGCCGCCACCGCCGAAGTTTTTGGCGTTTGCGTTCTTTCTCGGCAGGTCAACGCCGCCCGAGGCAAAGCCCATCGCTACTTTGGAAATGGGGATGATGACCGTGCCCGAAGGGGTTACGATCTGTTTGCCCACTACCGTGTCGGCATCCACGATGTTGCGGATCTGTTCGAGAGAGCTCTCGATGATATTTTTGAGAGAAGATTCGTTTTCCATAGCGTTATCCTTTCTGATAGGTCGTATATCAAATCATTCCGCATCTGCGGAAGGATCGTTCAAAGGTTCATTTTGCAGGCGCTTTTTGCTGTGCTCTTCCGCCGCGGCTTTTTCGCGCAGGTAAGCGATCCCGCCTTTGAGAAGGATCGCAAGCGCCCGCCACAGGGTGATCGAAAGAAGCAAAGAAAGCTCACCCGAGCAGTCCTCGCTCGTGAAATCGGGAGTGATCGAGATAGCGTTCGGATCGACTGTTACGGGAACGCCATTGGCGTCGAGGAAGTCGAGCAACCCCGCCGCAACTCCCGAAAGGCTTCCGTAGAGGATCGCGGTGGTCGCCGCGTCGGCAGAGCCGACCGCAATCGTTAGTTTTTTGATGCGAAGACGGAATTTTCCTTTGGTGATCGTATAGAGCTTTTTGATGAGGTGCGAAGCGAGCGAGAGCGTCTCTCCGATCGAAAGGCGGGGGGATGGGTGCTTCTGCTTTTTGGCTTCTCGCTTTGCCTTTTTCTTTGCGTTTTTCGCTTCTGCTTTTGCCTGCTTCTTCTTGGCTTTTTTGGCTCGCTTTTGCTCGCGCCTTAAGGCGCGCAAGATCTCTTTTTCGGGGGCTTTACAATCGGTCAGATCCTTGAGCGCTCTTGCGGATCCTTTTCCTTTTGGTTCCAAAAGCGTCTTTTTGATCCCGAAAATCGAGAGCGTTATGCGCAAGCCGTCGGTATAAGAGATCGAAAGGCGTGCGTGACCGAAGAGTAAGAGCGAGAGCAGACAGAAGAGAAAGCCGGCAAGCGCCGTCAGAGCAATCTGCCAAGGGGTCATTTCGGTTCCTCCGGATCGGCGCCGCTTTCAAAGATTACGGCGTCCTCGGGATCGACTGCGGCTTCGTAGTCCTTCGGAGCTTCTGCTTCGGCGGACTCTTCGGGCTTGAGCAGTTCGTTTGAAATGCCGATTTGCTGTGCCGCGGTGCTGAGCGCCTCGGTCTCTGGCAGATCTTCAAGAGACGAAAGCCCGAACACCCGCAGAAATTTGTCGGTCGTGACATAAAGCATCGGTCGCCCGGGCGCGTCCAAACGTCCCGAGGCTTCGATGAGCCCTTTGTCGAGCAGCGAACCAACCGCATAGGAGCTGTCAACGCCGCGGATCGTGTCGATGAACGAGCGCGTGATCGGTTGATTGTATGCTATGACGGCAAGGACTTCCATCGACGATGCCGAGAGGTTGCCGCCTCTGCGGATGCCGAGCGCCTCGCGCACGAGCGTGGCAAACTCCTCTTTGGTGCAGAGCTGGCAGGAATCGGGGTAGCAGAGAAGCGAAATGCCCTTGTCGTCATAGGTGGTTGCAAGCTCTTTGGCATAGCGCTTGACGATGGCGGGAGTCAGCCCCATCACCGCGGCGAGCTTATCATAGGGCATCGAATGACCCGCGGCAAACAGGATGGCTTCCAGCGCCTTTTTCGCCTGTTCTTCGGAGAGCGGTTCGCGTGTTTCTTGGATGGTCGAGTCTTCCATATTCGTATCCTTTGATCGGGTTATTTTTTGGTGGTTGCCACTTCGGCAAGTGCGCGGATGATCTCGTTTGCGTCAAGCCCCAAGTCGTCGATGAGGTCGTCCTCGCGTTGCGAGAGCGCGTCGTCGAGCAGCATCCGGATCTGCGCTTCATCGTCGGTCTGCTTCTGTTTTTTGCGATGGCGCAGGATGGTGCGGATCGCTTTGTGCATTTCTCCTTTGGAGGAGAGCGGAATGGGATCTGTCGTGGGCTCGAGTTTTTCGCCTTTTTCTTCGGGATGCTCGTTGAGAATAAAGCGCGTGTCGGGTCCGTGGATGACGGTATAGGAATCGGGATCCTCTTCAATGAGGAGTTTCCGCATTTT
>CADBFJ010000064.1 GCA_902793915.1 uncultured Ruminococcus sp. | reverse complement strand
GAACCGGTCGTCGTTGCTCCCGAACCCGAGCCCGAGCCCGAAGACGAAGAAGACGACTTCGATGACGATGAGGACGACGAGGAGCTCGCAGGACTTACCCCCGCACAAAAAAGAGCGCGCAGAAAGATCAGACGAGCAAGAATGATCCGTAAAATCCGCGCCGAGAAAAAAGCACCGAAAGAATAAAATCGATTTGTTTTCGGCAAAATCCGTAAAGACCGCGGCAAAAACGTTCTTTACGGATTTTTGCAACCCGCACTCCTTTTGAAAGAGAGGGATCCTTATGAAGAATTTATCGGTCGAATGGTCACCGGAGAAACTGAAAAAGGCGCTGAAAAATGCCGGAAAGCAAGCGATCTCGTTCGTTGAATCGCTCAAAACCGAGCTGAACGAGACCGTGCAGACCGTCAAGGAGCGCGACCCCGCCGCCAAAAGCACCGCGGAAGTCCTGCTTCTTTATTCGGGCGTCCACGCGCTCATGGCGCACAGGATCGCCCACGAGCTCTACGAAAAAGAGCATTATTTTGCCGCCCGCACGATCAGCCAGGCCTCCCGTGCCATCACAGGCATCGAGATCCACCCCGCCGCAAAGATCGGCAAGGGACTGTTCATTGACCACGGCATGGGCGTCGTCATCGGCGAGACCACCGAGATCGGCGACAACTGCACGCTCTACCAGGGCGTGACGCTCGGCGGCACCGGAAAGGACGTTGGCAAACGCCACCCGACCCTCGGCAACAACGTCATGGTCGGCGCGGGCGCAAAAATCCTCGGTCCCGTGGAGATCGGCGATAACAGCAAGATCGCCGCAAACGCCGTCGTGCTCAAACAGGTCCCCAAGAACAGCACCGCCGTCGGTATCCCCGCCCAGATCGTCCGCAAAAACGGTCAGAAGGTGGCAAATGATCTCGACCAGATTCACATTCCCGACCCGGTCTCTCTGGAGCTGAAGCGCCTCGAAAAAGAGATCAAAAAGCTCGAGGCAGAGCTTGCCGAACTCCGCAAGCAGGGTGCCAACGATGAAACCTGAAAAATCGCCTCGCTTTATCGTCTTTGAGGGCATTGACGGGGCGGGGAAAACCACCCAGCTCGACCGTTTGGAAAAGGCGCTCACAGAAGCAGGCACCCCGGTCTTTCGCACCGCCGAACCGACTTCAAGCGATACCGGAAAGCTGCTTCGCCGCGCCCTCTCGGGAGAACTCCAAAAAACCCCTTCCGAGCTTGCCCTCCTCTTTACGCTCGACCGCGCCGAGCACAACCGGGAGATTGAAAAAGCGCTCGCCGACGGCAAAACCGTCCTCTGCGACCGCTACTATTATTCGACCATCGCCTACCAGGGCAACGCAACCGATCCCGAATGGGTCAGGCGCATGAACCTCGATTGCCCCGCAATCCGCACGCCCGACCTCTGCGTCTTCCTCGACCTTATGCCCGACGAGAGCATCAAACGCATCTCGGCACGCGGAGAAGCCACAGAGATCTACGAAACCAAAGCGCAGCTCACAAAAATCCGTGACAACTTCTTAAATACCCTCAAAACCCTCCCGAACGTTCGCATCATCGACGCCTCCGGCTCCCCCGCCGAGGTGCACGAAGCGATTTTGGGGGCAGTTGGGGAATAAAAAGGAATGCAGGGGAGAACTTTTTGCAAAAAGTTCTCCCCTGCACCTCTTTCAAAAACCTTTCTCAAAAGGTTTTTGCCACTCTTCCGGCGTGCACATTAAAAATGCGTGAAACGTTTTTGAAAAGAGCGCGAGAGAAACTTTTTTCCAAAAAGTTTCTCTCGCGTTTTTTCTTAAACTTTTTCAAATCTCCAAATCGAGTCGAAGCAGGGCTTTTGGGTGGTGGTGTTAAAGGCGCGGACGCCGGCGGTCGCGTCGTTTTGTTTTGCCGAAAGCGAGAGGATCTGTCCGAGCCTTGCCTCGTTTTCAAAGAGGATGCGAAAGCCTGTAACGGCGTGCGAAAGCCCGTCAAAATCGGGCAGGGCGTCGAGCGCAACGTCGGCATAGGCACAATTGTTGAGGTGGTTGTTCTCGTCGAGATCCGAAACGCGCACCTGCCGCTCTCCCACGGAGGCGGCGTCCTCGTTGCCAAAACGACGCGGGATCTCGACCGCGTTGTCATTGATCTCATAGCTGAAAAACGCGAACGGAAAGTCCTTGGGGCGCACCAGGGCGCGCGTGTCGTAGCGAACGAGTACCCAATAGGTCGAAGCGCGCCCGACGCTCTCATCGCCGACCCAAAGATCGTATTCGCGGTCAAAGACGATGCCGGTGATGCGGTTGTTGTAGGTGCGGATGGTCAAAGTTTCTCCCTCACGCAGAGGACGATAGAGATCGAGTCCGAGCTTGGTCAGTACAAAGACCGTATTTTGTTCGCGCATAAAGGAGTAGGTGCAACCGTTTTGGTCGCAATCGTCGCGCGCGACCTGCTGCATATGCCGCAGGAGCGCCGAGGGCTTAATCGTGCTATTCGGGAGCACGTCAAAGCTGCTGATGGTCAGGGTGGTTTCGGTCATGTCGGTTCCTCTTTCGATAGATTTCTGCTTTTGATTTTAGCATAAAATTCACTTTTTTTCAAGGGCAAAAAAGCCTCCCGTCTTGCATTTTCTATCGTTCTGTGTTAAAATCATTCTTGTAAAAGTTTTTGAAAGGGGTGCGGGGAAAACTTTTTTCAAAAAGTTTTCCCCGCTACGCCCTTTCCAAAAAAGGAGCCTTCTTATGCTACACATTGAACATTTGACCAAAAAATACGGTGACAAGGTTGCGGTAGACGACCTGACGCTTTCGATCGCGCCCGGCGAGATCTACGGATTTATCGGCCACAACGGGGCGGGGAAGACCACGACGCTCAAAAGCGTAGTGGGGATCCTCTCGTTTGACGCGGGCGAGATCACGGTCTGCGGCGCGTCGATCAAGACCGATCCTCTCTCCTGCAAGAAAAATCTTGCCTACATTCCCGACAATCCCGACCTTTACGACTACATGAAGGGCTCGCAATATCTCTCCTTCATCGCCGACATCTTCGGCGTGCCGCTCGACCTCCGCAAGGAACGGATCTCCTCTCTTGCCGCGGCGTTTGAGTTGACCGAGGCGCTCGCACAGCCGATCTCCTCTTACTCGCACGGCATGAAGCAGAAGCTCGCGGTCATCGGAGCCTTCCTCCACGATCCAAAGCTCATCGTCATGGACGAGCCTTTCGTGGGGCTTGACCCCAAGGCGGCACACCTGCTCAAAAGCATGATGCGCGAGCATTGTGACAAGGGCGGCGCGATCTTCTTCTCGACCCACGTGCTGGAGGTTGCCGAAAAGCTCTGCGACAAGGTGGCGATCATCAAAGGCGGGCGTCTCATTCGTTCAGGAAGCATGGAAGAAGTCAGGGGCGACGAAACGCTCGAAGAAGTCTTCCTCGAACTTGCGGAGGAATAAATCATGCTGAAAGCACTCCTAAAAAAGCAGTTCCTGGAGATGTGGCAAGCCTTTTTCTACAACCGCAAAAAGGGAACCGCCCGCTCTGCGGGAAGCACGGCGCTTTATGCCGTTCTGTATGTCTTTTTGTTCCTTACCTTGTTTGCCGCGTTTTTCGGACTTTCGTCCGGGCTTTCGCCCTTGCTCCTCCCCGAAGTGGGACTAACCGGTCTTTATTTCTCGCTGATCTCGCTGATCGCCATGCTGTTCGGCGTGTTCGGCAGCGTCTTTTCGACTTATTCGATGCTCTACCTCGCAAAAGACAACGACGCGCTCCTCTCCATGCCGATCCCGCCCTCCTACCTTTTGTTCTCGCGCATGGTCGTGGTGTTCTTTATGGGCGCGATCTACGTGCTTCCGGTCTGGATCCCCGCCATGGCGGTCTATGCCGTGACCTGCGGGTTTTCGCTTATCCCGCTCCTTTGCCAACTGGCGGTTCTCTTCTTGCTCTTTGTGTTCGTTTGCTTCCTTTCGGCGCTGCTCGGCTTTCTCGTTGCGATCATCGCTTCGCGCCTCAAAAACAAGAGCATCATCGTGGCGCTCCTGTCGCTCGGCTTCATCGCGCTCTATTATGTCGTCTACTTTAAGGCGCTCAAAATCTTTACCTCCATTTTGGAGTATTCGACCGCGATCGATGCGTTTCTCGTCAAACGCCTGCCCTTTGTGGCGTGGATCGGCTCTGCCTCGTCCGGCGACGGGCTCTCGCTTCTGCTTGTTGCGCTCATCGTCGTTCTTCTCTTCGCGCTGACCTATTTTGTGCTCTCGAAGACGCTCATCCGCATCTCGATCCGCAGTGGTGGAGAACGCCACAAGGTCGCCCGCGCGGACAAAGCGCGCGCATCCTCTCCCGCGTCCGCGCTTCTGCGCAAAGAGTGGCGCCGCTTCTTTGGTAGCGCGACCTATCTTCTCAACTGCGGTCTTGGCGTGATCCTTGTTCTGCTTGCGGTCGGCGCCGCCCTGGTCAAGCGGCAGGACGTCCTTGTCGTTTTGAACGACGGAGCCCTCTCGCTGTTTGCCCCTTTCCTTTTGTACGCCGTTGCGACCCTGCCGCTTGCGATGAACGCCCCTGCCGCGCCCTCGATTTCGCTCGAGGGCAACACGCTCTGGCAACTCAAGTCGCTCCCCATCCCAACCTTTACCATCCTTTCGGCAAAGGCGCGGATGCAGATGCTTCTCAACCTGCCGTTCGGTATTCTCGCTTCGGTTTCTCTCGGACTTGCGCTCGGTTTGTCGCCTCTCGATGTTGTCTTTGTGATGCTCGCAAACGCCGCTTTCCTTGCGTTTGCCGCCTATTTTGATCTTTCGGCAGGGCTTCGCCATCCGATGCTCGATTGGACGAGCGAAGTTTATCCGGTCAAACAGAGCGGAGCCGTCTTCGTCTCCACGCTCGTCGTGCCCCTGTTCGCCATCGTGTCTGCCGTCCCCGGCGCCATCTGCACTTGGTATCTGCAAGCCTTCCCGACTGCCGCCTATTTCGCCGGCGTCGCCGTCACCTTCTTTGCCCTCGCCGCCCTCTCCCGCCATTGGCTGAAGACAAAGGGAACGAAGATTTTTGAAAGTTTATAAAAGGATTTGCGGGGAGAACTTTTTGGAAAAAAGTTCTCCCCGCACCCCTTTCAAAAACTTTTATAAATATTTTTGAAACGGCTGACCGAAAGATTGGCAAACGGCGATCGTTTTTCGGCGGGAAAAAGTTTTTCAAGGGGGTGCGGGGGTGCGCTTTTTTCAAAAAGGCACCCCCGCATTTCCTTTTTTCTTTTTCCCTCCCTCGCCTCTTGCAATCGGGGGAAAAGCGTGCTATAATAAGAAAATGAAGTAATGTGGATATTTTTTCCATACTGGGAGAATGAAAAACATGAGTGAAAAATTATCGGTGCTTCCCTACAAGGGGACAAGAGATTTTTACCCCGAAGAAATGCGGCTTCGCAACTGGTTTTTCGGTGTGATCCGCGAGGTGCTGGAGCGCTCTGCCTTTGAAGAATACGGCGGTCCCATGCTCGAGTCTCTCGATCTCTACGCCGCAAAGAGTGGGGAAGAGCTTGCCATGAAGCAAACCTACAACTTTGTCGACCGCGGCGACCGTCGTCTTGCGATCCGTCCCGAGATGACGCCAACCGTCGCGCGCATGGTGGCGGGAAAAATGAACGAGCTGAACTTCCCGCTCAAATGGTTCTCGTTCCCGAATATGTACCGCTACGAAGCCCCCCAACGCGGCAGACTGCGCGAGTTCTGGCAGCTCAACGTCGACGTGTTCGGCTGTGACGGCTTTGAAGCCGACCTCGAAGTTGTGTCGAGCGCGATCAAGCTCCTGCAAGCCTTCGGCGCCGACGAGAGCATGTTCCAAGTAAAACTCAACAACCGCCGCTTCTTTAACGACGTGATCGCCGCGGTCACGGGACTTGATGGCGAGGGCGCCAAAGCGGTTTCCAAGGTGGTTGACCGCAAAAATAAAGTCCCCTATGAGGTTTACAAAAAAGACCTTACCGCGCTCGGACTTTCCGACGAGCAGATCGCAAAGCTCGATTCCCTTTACACCATGGGCGTGGAGGAAGCGACCGCCCTTTGCCCCGATTCGGTCGGTGCAAACGAACTTCGCTCGCTCTTTGAACTGCTCAAAAAGACAGGGCTTGAAAAATACTGCGTCTTTGATTTCGGCATCGTGCGCGGGCTTGATTACTACACCGGCACGGTCTTTGAAGTCTTTGACCTCTCGCCCGAAAACAACCGCGCCATGTTCGGCGGCGGCAGATACGACAATCTCGTCGGTCTGTTCGTCAAGAACGCGAAGATCTCGGGTGTGGGCTACGGCATGGGCGACGTCACGCTCGAAAACTTCCTGCGCACGCACGCGCTCATTCCCGAAGAGCTCCGCCGCGGCGCCAAAGTGCTGGTCACGCGCTTTTCGGACGTGCCCTACGAAGCCTATCTCAAACTCGTTGACGACCTGCAACAGGCAGGCGTTGTCGCCTCTCTCTTCCTCGGCGAAAAGAAGTTCGGCAAGCAGCTCGAATACGCCGTGAAAGAAAACTATACGCACGTGGTCGTCATGGGCGGCGACGAATACGCCCGCGGCGTCTTAAAACTCAAAACCCTCGCCACAAGAGAGGAGCGCGAGCTTTCGCTTGCCGACGCCCTCTCGCTCTTAAAAGCATGATGCTCTCGCGCGTCGAGGAACTCAAAAGCATTCCCGGGCGCATCCTCGGCGT
>CADBFJ010000063.1 GCA_902793915.1 uncultured Ruminococcus sp. | reverse complement strand
TGAATAGCGCCAGCGCGACAGATGGGGCGTTACCTCGGGGTCAACGAAAAAAGTTTTTTCACGCGTCGGCAGAACGCCTTTGCAAAAATCAATCAGTACGAGTTTCACTTTCATCCGTTCGGGGCAAATGCTTTTGATGTAAACCGAAACCGCTTCCCCGACCCCCGAAAGAAGTTCCTCTTTTGAAAACTCGCGCAATTCGGCGAGCCCCGCAAGGTTAGGGGCAAGTTCAACGAAGGCGCCGTAGGGTTCGACGCTCCGCAGAATGCCGAACACGGTCTGCCCTGCTTCAAAGCGTGCGGCGTTTTCCTCCCACGTGCCGAGCAGTTCGCGCAAAGAGAGGGTGATGCGTCCGCTCGCAGGATCCATTGACCTTATGACGACCGGGAGCTTTTCCCCGCACAAGAGGCGGTCGCGCGGATGAGAGATGCGCGAGATCGAAATCGCATCGACCGGTAGCAGTGCGCTGACGCCGCACCCGAGATCGAGAAACGCACCGAAGGGTTCCATATGCGTAACCTTTGCAAAATGCAGATCTCCCGGTCGCAACGATGCAAAAAGCGCCGCTTGACAGCGCTTTTGCGCCTCGCGCCTTGAGAGAATCGCGGTAATCTTTCCCGCCTGTTCTTCCAGCCGCTCGATGATCGAAACGACCGGCTTCCCTACCCTTGTGATCAGCGCCACGTCCTTGCGTGTTTCCCCGGGGCGACAGTAGAGCGCGTCGTCGGGCAAAAGAATCCCGTGGGCAATTCCGAGATCGACGTGCAGGATCTTGTCGCTGTCGCAGAGCCTTGCAACCCCTTCGACCGGGATCTCCTCGCGCATGGCTTTTTCCAGCCCTTCATAGGACGATAAAAGCTCCCTGTTTTTTGCCGTGTAAAGCAATTCCCCTTCGGGCAAATAGCGCTCGATCATTCTTTTTCCTCCTTGCGGATCTCCCGCGTTTTTGCTCCAGTTTATGCAAAGAAAAAGAAAATCATGCGCCGTATGGAGATCGCTTTTGCGGCAAAGACTAACAAAAATCCCGTTTGAGGAGAACGCAATGGAACTTTGTCCCGATTATGAGGAAAACATCCGCAGAACCGATTGTGCGCTCGGCGTCGGCGAGAGCTTCGACGTCATCAAAAAGATCCTGTGGGTCGCAGGTCACGAGCTGACCTTTTACTATATCGACGGCTTTGTCGGTTCCGCTATGAACAAGCTGCTCATGTTCCTCGCGGGGCTGACCGAGATCAAGCTGCCGGATGGCAGCGCCGAGGCAAGAATCTCCGCCTTCTCCAACCGATATCTACCCTTTGTGGAAACGACACCGGTCAAAGAGGGCGCAGACCTGACCCGCGCGGTGCTTTCGGGAGAGGCACTGCTCCTCTCGGACTGTTTCGAAAGCTACGGCATCGTGCTGGACTGCCGAAACTACCCCGCAAGAAGTGTCGGGGAACCCGAAAACGATCGGGTCATGATCGGCGCACGCGACGGATTTGTGGAAACATTGGTCTTTAACACCGCGCTCATCCGTCGCAGGATCCGCGATGAAAAACTCCGCATGAAGCACCTGAACGTCGGCGCATCGGGGCAAACCGATCTTGCGCTTTGCTACCTCGAAGATCGCGCCGACGCGGAATATCTCGAATATCTGACGCAAAAACTCGTTTCGATGAAAGCCGATTCCTTGACGCTCGGGCATGAATCGCTCGCCGAACTTCTCATCACAAAAAAGTGGTACAACCCTTTCCCGAAGATCCGCTACACCGAGCGCCCCGACGTGGCGGCGGCGCAGATCCTTGAGGGGAGCGTGGTTCTGCTTTGCGACAACTCGCCCGAGGCGATGATCCTGCCCTGCACCATCTTCGACTTTTTGCAGGAAACGAACGATTTTTATTTTCCGCCGCTCACCGGCACCTATATCCGCTCGGTGCGCTATCTCGTCTTTCTTTCCACGCTTCTTTTGGTACCGCTCTGGTTTCTCCTCACCAAAAATCCGGACGCCGCGCCCTCTTTCCTCGAGTTTGCCCTGCCCCGATCGACCGGCAGGATCCCGATCTTTTTACAACTGCTCCTCGTGGAATTTATGATCGACGGGTTGCGGATGGCGTGCATGAACACGCCCGATATGCTCTCAAACTCGCTCTCGGTGGTCGGGGGGCTCATCCTCGGCGATTTTGCCGTGGACGTCGGGTGGCTCATCCCCGAGGTCATCCTTTATATGGCGTTTGTTTCGACCGCCAATTTCAGCCAGCGGAGCTACGAACTCGGATACGCCTTCAAATTTATGCGGATCTCTCTCATCGTTCTGATCGAGGTTTTCAATTTTCTCGGGTTTTGGCTCGGGATTGCCGGAATTGCGGCATTGCTGTTCGGCAACCGCTCGGTCAACGGAAAGCACTCCTATCTCTACCCACTCATTCCGTTTGACAAAAAAGCACTACGTTCCTTTTTTCTGCGCCGCCGCAAACGGAGCTGACCGAAAAATCGCCTTTTTTCGCTTGCTATTTTCGGGAGAATATGGTAGAATAAAAGCAGTAACGACACTCACCCCCGAAAGGAGGAACTTATGAAGCTCATTCATTGTGCCGACCTGCATCTGGATTCTCCCATGACAGCGCGCCTCTCCGACCAAAAAGCGCGCCTGCGGCGCGAAGAGATCCGTCAGAGTTTCCGCAGGCTCGTCGAAGAGGGAGAAGCAAAGGGCGCCGAGATCTTTCTCATCGCCGGAGATCTCTTTGACGAAAAGACCCCCACCAAAAGGAGCCGCAAATACGTGCTTGACGTCATCGCGGCTCATCCGTCTGTCCGCTTTTACTATCTTTCGGGCAATCACGACGGAAAAGAAACCTTGCAGGAAGTCTCGCCCACCTTGCCCGAAAACCTCGTTTTGTTCGGCGAGGACTGGCAGACCGACTGCCCTGTGCCTCACCTGACAATCACGGGAAGCGTAAAACCCGATCCCGAAACGCTCATGCCCCTGCCGGAAGATTCCTGCAACATTCTTCTGCTCCACGGGCAGGTGGCAAACGGAACCGGCAAGCCCGCGGGCGACCTGCTTTACCTTGACCGCTACAAAGAAAAGAACCTCGATTATCTTGCGCTCGGGCATCTGCACAGCTTTTCGGAAGAGAGGCTTGACGCCCGCGCGGTCTATTGCTATTCGGGTTGCCCCGAAGGGCGCGGTTTTGACGAGTGCGGCGAGAAGGGCTACGTCCTACTCGACTGGGACGGCAAAACCCTTTCGCACAGCTTTGTCCCCTTTGCCAAGCGCAAAATCCACCGTGTAGAGTGCGACGTGACCGATTGCTCCTCTACTCTGGAGTTGGAAGATCGGATCGATCGCGCCGTCTCCGGCATCCCCGAGGAGGACTACGTCCGCGTCGTTCTTTGCGGAAGCTATCTGCCCGATATGCTCTCGATCCTCGCGCCCGACGACACGAGACTTTCCGACCGTTTCTTCTACGCCGAGGTGGTCAACGCCGCCAAGCTGAAACTGCGCCGCGAGGACTACGAAAAGGATATTTCCCTCAAAGGGGAATTTGTCAGGACCGTTCTTTCGGACAAGACCCTGACCCCCGAAATTGCCGAGCAGGTGATCCTTTGCGGATTGCGTGCGCTGACAGGAGAGGAGCCGATCCTATGAAACTGACGAAAATCCATATTGAAAGTTTCGGCAAGCTCCAAAACTTTGACCTCCTTCCACAAGAGGGGCTCAACCGCCTTGAATATCCCAATGGTTGGGGCAAAACCACGCTTGCAAACTTCCTTTGCGCCATGCTCTACGGTCTGCCCGGTGCCCGCTCCGCAACCCGAAAAAACCTGCGCCAGCAGTATACGCCCTGGCAGGGCGGTGCTTACGGCGGTTACATCGAACTTTCCTCTGTGCTGGGCGATTTTCGCATCGAGCGCTCCTTTGATCCGCTTTCCACCACGCGGGACGAGCTCCTCGTGATCGACAAATCCTCGGGGCGCCCCACAACGCTCCTCGGAGAGGTCCCGGGAGAGACGCTCCTCGGCGTCAACGTCGAGGGCTTTGAAAAAAGCGTCTATCTGACCCAAAAAGAAGTGGAAGTTACCCCCGGCGCAATTTCGAGCATTGCCGATCGGCTCCACAAACTGCTCGACAACGTGGAGGACGCCGGCAGTTACGACCGCGCGGTCAAATTGATCGATCGTGCAAAAAGAGATCTGCGGGGAGGCGGCGTTCGCCTGCAACAGTTGGAGATCCGCTACACCGATCTGCGGCGCGAGATCGAGCGATTAGTAAAACAGCAAGCCGACCTCAAAGCGCTCGAAGCCGAGAGAGACGCCTGCCAAAAGGAGCTTGCTGATCTGGAAGCAGACAAAGACAACTACCACAAACGGCGCGAGCTTGCAGCGCACCTGGAAGAGCGCAAGCGCCTGACAAGCGAGATCTCCCGCAACAAAGCGGAGATCGCCGAACTGAAACAGATCTTCCGCGCAAAGCTCCCCTCCGAAGAGGAATTCAAGAATGTAGACGTCGCTTGCAAAAATCTGCAAAGCGCCGCATCCTATGCTTCCACTCTGGAAAACGCTTTTCCGAAGGCGGAATATGATCGCTTGACGCGCCGCTACCCTGCGGGCGTCCCGAGTGAAGGTGCAATCGAGGAAGCAGAACAGATCGCCGACGCGCGCAAATTGGCAAAGAACGAACTCGACGCGCTGACCGAAGAAAAGCCCTTCAAGAAAGCGCTCAACGCGCTCTTGCCGAGCATCCTGCTCCTTGCGCTCGGCGCAGGGCTACTTCTCCCCGCGCTCCTCGGCGCTTCCCTGCTCTTTCTCATCGGCGCGATCCCGATGCTCCTTTGCGGTGCATCCTGGCTCGTACTGTCGCTACTCCGCAAAAACAAAATCAAAGCGCTGACCGAGCAGATCGCATCGCTCGATCGCTCCTTTGCACAAAAGCTCCCCTGCTTTGAAAATCCCACCGCCGACGAAGCGCTCTGCCGTCGTCTGCGCGAGGATACCTCGCGGATGCAAATGCTCAAGAGCGAAAAGGCACGCCTGGACGAAGCGCTGGCAAAGAAGGAAGCCTTCTCCGACCGACTTACCACATTCTTTGCAACCTACGGCACGCAAGAGGACGGCGGTGACCCTTCCGCCACGCTCGCGCGCTTGCAAGAAGCCGACCGCAAACTCAAATGGATTCTTCCTCGCCTTTCCGAAAAAGAGGAAGCACTTGCCGCGTTCGACAAGGCGCATCATTTGACACCCGAGGCGATCGCTTCACTGCCACTTGACGAAGACTTGCCCGATGACGCCGAGCGACGCCGCGAGATCTCTCTGCGCGCGCAGGAGCTCGAACGAAAGATCGGTGCCATGAGCGCAGAGATCGACCAGATTCCCGAACTGACCGATCAGCTTTCCAACATGGAAGAGGAGTTGCGCCAGCGCAAAGCAAAGCACTATCTCCTGGAAAAAACACAGCTTTATCTCCAAAACGCAAAAGACTCTCTTTCCTCTCGCTATCGCGACGGGATCGAACAGAGCTTCCCCGGTTTCTTAAATCGGCTTTTCGGAGAGGACGCACCCGAAGCGCGCGTCGATCCCGATATGAAGGTCACGCTCTACGGCGGCGGCAAATCGCGCCCTGTCACGGCGTTCAGCCAAGGGATCCAGGATCTGACCGAGTTTTGCCTGCGTCTTTCCTTGACAGAGGCGTTGACCGACAGTGAAGAGCACCCCTTCTTACTCCTCGACGATCCCTTTGTCAATCTGGACGACGAGCGCTACAGCGCCGCAAGAGAACTGCTCAACGAGCTTGCAAACACTTACCAGATCTTCTATTTTGTCTGCCGAAAAGAACGCGATTGACAAAAAAAGGCGACCCTGCCGCAGTTGCGACAGGGCCGTTTTGTTATGCTTTTTTGTGCTTGCAAATGAGAAAATAGGCGCCGTAAAACAAGGCGATATATCCGAAGAACAGGAGCAGCACCAAAATAGGATAGAGAATTTGATTGCCCTTGACCAGATTCAAAAACAGATCGTATGGCGTGCCGTCACCGCGGCGCAAAAACATATAGTTGTAGTCGATGATTGCGTTGGCGATATAGGCGAGAAGACAGCCGCCTGTGATAATGCCGAACGTGATCGGAATGTTTCTCTTTTCCATGCTTGCCATTCTTGCGCGCAGGATGTAAAGTGACGCAAAACCCGAAAGGCTGTGCGTCAGCCCCGACGCCACGTTATCGAGCGAAAGCACGGGATACGCACCGTAGTTTTGCCCTGCAAAATAGGTGCCGAACAGCGCCGCAAGGATGCCGAAGATCACCACAAAATCAAGCGAAGCTTCCCGCAGTCTCCCCTTGGAAAAGGCAGCAAGCGGCAGAACGATGAAGTGAATGCTGCACATAAAGAGCGGCAATTCATAGATCCAGTGCATCGGGTCGTGCAGCCGGAAACAGACAATCACAATGCGCGCAAGCTCAATGGCATCCATGACGATCGCGGTCACAATAAGCACCCGATTTTTTGCCTTCTCCGAGCGGAGCGCGTTCTTTTTCCCCAAAAGGAAAGCGGAAAGCGCCATCACAATCATAAGGCAGGTCACAAAGGTCAAATGTTGCCAAGAAAAATAGCCCTCGGGAATGCGCGTATATCCCCCGAAGCCGAAAAACTCTCGCATGACGTCAAATTCTCCTCAATAGATAAAAAGATCGGGATTATTCTTCGTCATTTGCCCAAGCGAGCGCACAGCGCACCGCACGACGCCAGCCCTTGAGCAGTTGCTCCCGCTCGCCGTCTTCGATGACGGGCGAGAACTCTTTGCCGCAGTGCCAGCTTGCCTCAAAGGCTTTGCGATCCTTCCAAAACCCGACCGTAAGCCCCGCAAGTCCCGCCGCGCCGAGCCAAAACCCGACCGTAAGCCCCGCAAGTCCCGCCGCGCCGAGCGCCGTCGTTTCCACCGAGGCGGGGCGACGAAGGAGCGTGTTTGAAATATCGGCTTGAAACTGCATGAGAAAATCGTTTGCACTCGCGCCGCCATCTACCTTAAGACTGCGGAGCGAAAGCCCCGATTCCTCTTTCATGGCGGTGAGCAGATCCTCGGTTTGGTAGGCGAGAGACTCGACGGTCGCACGGATAAAGTGTTCTTTGGAGGTGCCACGGGTCAGACCCACGACGGTTCCCCGCGCATATTGATTCCAATAGGGCGCGCCCATGCCCGAAAAGGCAGGAACGATATAGACGCCGTTGGAATTTTTCACCGCGCGGCAGTATTCTTCGCTCTGCGGGCTATTTTTGAGAAAACGCATCTCGTCGCGGAGCCACTGAATGGCGGCGCCCGCGATAAAAACGCTTCCTTCGAGCGCATACTGCACTTTGTCGTCGGTCCCTGCCGCGATCGTGGTCAAAAGCCCTTTTTGCGAAAGCACGACATCCCGCCCGGTATTCATGAGCATAAAGCAGCCTGTCCCGTAGGTGTTTTTTACCTCGCCCGCGTCAAAGCAGCACTGTCCGAACAGCGCCGCCTGCTGATCTCCCGCATCACCCGCGATCGGGATACTACCGCCAAAGCGATCGGTCGTTCCGTAGAGATGCCCCGAAGGATAGACTTTCGGCAGCATCGCGCGCGGGATACCGAAATAGGAAAGAATCTTTTCGTCCCAATCGAGCTTGTGAATGTCAAAGAGCATGGTGCGGCTCGCGTTGGTGTAGTCGGTCGCGTGGACTCTGCCGTCGGTCAGATTCCAGATGAGCCAGGAGTCCACCGTGCCGAAGCGCAGTTCTCCGCGTTCGGCGCGCGCTCTGGCACCCGGAACGGTATCGAGGATCCAGGCGATCTTGCTTGCCGAAAAATAGGCGTCCGGAATAAGCCCCGTCGTCTTGCGAATGTAGTCGGTCCAGCCTTCCTGTTTCATCTGTTCGATGCGGTCGGCAGTCCTGCGGCATTGCCAGACGATGGCGTTGTAAATCGGTTTGCCGGTCGCGGCTTCCCAAATAATGGTCGTCTCGCGCTGGTTGGTGATACCGATGGCGGCGATCTCCTCGGGGCGCGCGTCCACCTTTTGCATGGCTTCCATGGTCACGCCCATCTGCGTGGACCAGATGTCCATGGGGTCGTGTTCGACCCAGCCCGCTTGCGGATAGTGCTGTTCAAACTCGCGCTGCACGACACCCGCAATCTTCCCTTCTCTGTCAAACAGAATGGCGCGAGAGCTGGTGGTACCTTGATCCATGGCGATGACGTAGCGTTTTGCTTCCATCACGGTCTCCTTTTTAAGTGTTCTCGGGTCCTTTTCCATTATAGCCGAATTCTCCGAAAAAAGCAAGAGCGCGCCCGCTTTTTTGCAAAAATCTCTTGACGGTCTTTTCGGAATCGGGTAAAATAAAAGAGAAGAAAAAACGAAACGGAGGAATCGCCTTATGCCTAAATTCACAGAATTTCGCTTCCCCTCGTCAAACGGTCAAAATGAGATCTTCGTTCGCCTCTGCGAACCCGACGCGGCGCCGCGCGGCATCGTGCAGATCGCACATGGCGTTGCCGAGCACAGCGAGCGCTATCTCGCATTTATGGAGTTCCTTGCAAAAAACGGCTTTGTCGCCGCCGCAGACGACCACCTCGGTCACGGTAAAAGCGCCCGTGACGAGAGCGAGCTCGGCTTTTTTGCCGAGAAAGACGGTTGGGACTGCGTGGTCAAAGACCTCCACACCCTGCACGAAAAGCTCGTCAGCGATTACCCCGGCATCCCCGCATTTCTCTTTGGACACAGCATGGGGTCCTTTTTGACCAGAACCTACCTCATCCAATACCCCGAGGATCTTGACGGCGCGATCATTTGCGGCACGGGGCAACAGGCTCCGGCGCTTGTTGCAGGCGGGCGCGCGATGTCGAGCGTCGTTTGCGCCTTCAAAGGTAAAAAGTGCCGTTCAAATTTCCTCAACGGGCTTGCGTTCGGCAGTTACAACAAGGAGTTTGAACCAAAGCGCACGATCTACGATTGGCTGACGCGCGACGAAAAGGTCGTTGACGCCTACATCGCCGACCCCTATTGCGGCTTTACCGCAACGGCAGGGCTCTTCCACGATATGATGGGCGGCATCGCCTTCATCTCTGCAAAAAAGAATGTTGAAAAAA
>CADBFJ010000062.1 GCA_902793915.1 uncultured Ruminococcus sp. | reverse complement strand
CCTGTTGGAGTTTGCCCCGACGGCGCTTGCAGCGTGGATGGCGATTCTCCTTTACACGCTGCATCTCTATTTCGATTTCTCGGGATATACCGATATGGCACTTGGGCTGGGAAAACTCTTTGGATTTGAGCTTCCCGAAAACTTTGACTATCCTTACACCGCGACGAGCATTACCGACTTTTGGCGACGCTGGCATATTTCGCTCTCCTCATGGTTCCGCGAGTACGTCTATATCCCGCTCGGCGGCAATCGTAAGGGGATTTTTGTTACCTGTCGCAACCTGCTTCTCGTTTGGCTTTTGACCGGTATTTGGCATGGGGCGGGGTGGAACTTTGTTCTCTGGGGACTTTATTTCGGCATCCTTCTCATGCTGGAAAAGCTCTTTCTTTTGCGCGCGCTGGAGCGACTTCCGAAAGCCTTTCGGCACCTTTACACCCTCCTTCTGGTGTTATTGGGGTTTGTCTTGTTCTCTCAACCCGATCTTCCGAGCGCGGGGAAGATGCTTTCGGCGCTGTTCGGTGCGGGGGCGTTGTCAAAGGAGGCATCGGAGGGGATGGGTACTTTGGCGTCTTATCAGCTTTTGCACCTGTTGCCGCTCCTTTCAATCGCCTGTTTGGGATCGACGCCGCTTCCGAAACGCGCCCTTGAAAAATCGGTGGCAAAGCACCCGAAACTTTTGCGTCTCGCACCGCTCTTTTGCCTTTTCCTTTTGGGGCTTTCCGTTGCCTATCTCGTGGACTCGACCTACAGTCCCTTTGCTTATTTCAATTTTTAGGAGGCTTTATGAAACGCTTGGGTACGATCCTTTTTTGCCTTGTTTTGCTTGGGTTCGGCATCTGGTTTTGGCTCTTGCCCGATCGGGAAATTTCGCACGAGGAGAACCGCCCGTTGCAGACTCTCCCGAAGCTGACGCTCACACGGCTTGTTTCGGGGAAGTTTTCGTCTGAACTTTCGACCTACTATGCCGACCAGTTTCCGCTGCGAGATTCTTTCGTGGGCGTCAAAGCGCTTGCCGAACTTGCGCTCGGGAAAGGGGAAAACGACGGGATCCTTCTCGGCGACGGCGGACAGCTTGCGCGCAGGCTTTTCCATCTATCGTCTTCGTATGGAACTTTTGCGAGCGCCACCGACGCTTACGATCCCGACCTGCTCTCTCAAAAGGTAGGAGCGATCGCAAAGCTTGCCAAAGAGGCGGGGGTCCCGGCGACGGTTCTTCTCCCCGCACGGGCGATCGACGTGGCATCGAGCGCCTTCTCTTATCCGAAAACGGGAAGCGAAAGCCTACTCGACAGATTGCAACGTGAGCTTGTTGGCGTGCGCTACGGAGATCTCAACGAGCAACTCAAATTGGCGTATGATCGGGGAGAAGAGGTTTGGTATAAGACCGATCACCACTGGACGACGCTCGGCGCTTACTATGCCTATCGCCAAGTCCTTACCTCGTTCGGAATGGAGGGGGAAATTTTGCCGCTCTCGGCGTTTGAACGAAAGACGGTTTCCACGAGCTTTTACGGGACGCTCTATTCGGCGTCCGGCATGAGGTTTATAGAACCCGATCGAGTGGAACTCTTCTTGAGCGGGCACGAGGACGAGTATCGCGTGATTGCCGATGGAAAAGAGCTTTCGGGGCTTTACTCGTTTGACGCGCTCTCGAAAAAGGATCACTATTCGATCTTCCTTGACGGTACGCACGACTCTGTGACGATCACGCGAAAAGATGGGGAAGAACGCCCGGTTCTCCTCATTCTCAAGGACAGCTTTGCCAACAGCCTCGCCCCTTTCCTTGCCGAGCATTTTGATCTCGTCCTTTTGAACCTTTCCTCACAAAGACTTGATTTTGACGATCCATTGTCCCCGGTGGAGCAATATGGAGCGTCACGGCTGCTTCTCGTCTGGTCGGTCGAAAACCTTTTGACCTCGGACAAGTTCCCAAGTCTACCATAAAAAGAGCGCCCCGACGGCTTTGTCGGGGCTTTTTTTAACCCCAAAAATCGAGAAAAAGCGCCGAAGTGGGAGGAAAAATCAAAAATTGTCACAAAAAACCAAAAAAATGAAAAAAAGTTCGATTTTTTTCAAACTTTTTTCCCAAAACCCCTTGATTTTCCGAAAATGCTATAATATAATATAACTGTGGTGCAAAGTGGCAATAAAACGCACTCTAAACTCACCGATGTGGTGAATTGCATCGAAAACAGATCGAAATTAAAAAAACGGCGAAAGGAGGAAGAGTAACGCTATGTTCGGTGGTGAATATCAACACGGTCTTGACGCAAAAAATCGGTTGTTCATTCCGGCAAAGTTCCGCGAGGAACTGGGCGAGAGCTTCGTGATTGCGCGTAGCATCCGCGAGCATTGCCTTGTGATCTATTCCTCCGAGGAGTGGGAGCGTTACGTGCAACTCCTGCTTGCAAAAGAGAACCGCGCTCTGCAAGAGCGGGTGCTTCGCTTTTTGCACGCGTCGATGGTGCAAGCCACTCCAGACGCACATGGGCGCGTACTGCTTCCCAAACAGCTTATTGACGACGCGCAGCTCAAAAAAGAGGTCGTGATCGTCGGCTGTTACAATCATGCGGAGATCTGGGACGCTTCGGGATACGAAGCCTACAAAGCGGCAGAGGATATCCCCGCTATGATCGCCGAGCTCGAGTCGCTGGGACTTTAAGAAGACGCGATGGAAGACCTAACCTTTTCTCACAAGCCGGTACTCCTTGGTGAGTGCCTGGATGGACTGGATATCAAGCCGGATGGCGTTTATATCGACGGAACTGCGGGCGGTGCAGGGCACAGCTTTGAGATTGCATCTCGCCTGACCGAAAAAGGCGGACTCCTTCTCGCTCTCGATCAAGATGAAACAGCCGTTCGGGTCGCAAGTGGGCGCTTGTCCCAATTTGGCGAACACGCAAGGGTTATCCACAGCAACTTCCGCGACCTTGCGGCTGTCTGCAAACGCGAGGGCGTGGAACAAATTGATGGGCTTCTCCTGGATCTGGGCGTTTCTTCCTATCAACTCGACACCCCCGAGCGCGGGTTTTCTTATCAAAACGACGCGCCGCTCGATATGCGGATGGATCGAAGAAATCCATTGACCGCGTACGACATTGTAAATACCTACCCCGAGGGAGAGATCAAACGCATCCTTTGGGAATATGGGGAAGAAAAATTTGCTTCCCGCATTGCATCGAATATCATCCGCGCCCGGGAAACGGCTGCGATTACCACGACTGGGGAACTCGTGGAACTGATTAAGCAGTCGATCCCGGCGCATTCCCGTGAAACAGGGCATCACCCCGCCAAGCGTTCTTTCCAGGCGCTTCGGATCGCGGTGAACGCCGAGCTTGACGTGATCGCTCCGGCGATCCGCTCGGCGGTGAATTTGATGAAACCGGGCGGAAGGATCGCAATCATCACCTTCCACTCGCTCGAAGATCGCATCGTCAAACAGACCTTTGCGGAGCTGGCGCAGGGATGCACCTGCCCCAAAGATTTTCCGATCTGCGTCTGCGGCAACAAGCCGAAGGTGAAGATCCTGACGAAAAAACCGATCCTTCCAACCGAGAAGGAACTCAATGAAAACCCCCGCTCCCGCAGCGCAAAATTGCGGGTGGCGCAAAAGATCTGAAATTTTTAACAAGGAGCCGGGCAATGGAGCAACTTTCCCTCTTTGATCTGCAAAACGACCTTGAGATAGGGTCGGTCTGCGACAACGAGAGCGAGAGCGCTTCCATGGATGCCGCGGCTCTTGTTTTGTCTGAAGTTAGGCAGCAGGAACTGCGCGAAGCCTACACCAGAACGCTGGCGCCCGACGCTTACAGCCCATCAAGCGAGGGCAGGGAACTGCCGAGCAGTACCGAGGAGGTTCTCTCGCATCTTTATTCGGTGCGCGAAAAAAGGCTGCGTGACGTTGACCTTTCGGTTTATGAAGCGCCGACGTTCCCCAAAAAAGAGGAAGTCGAAGAAACTGCGCCTGCTCTCCCTTCGCTTGTCACGTTTGCAAAAGAGAAAATCAAGATCTTCTTTTCGGGTATGCCGTTTTGGTTTGACGGCAAAAAGCCCGAAGCGAAAGGCGCGCGGCGCTTTCCGATCTCGGCGTTTGCCGCCATCGGCGTTCTGGCAATCTGCCTTGCGCTCATCGTGAGCGGCTCGATCCTTGTGACCCATGGAGAGAACACAAACAATCGACTGAAAAAAGAACTTTCGGTTTTGAGCGCGCAAATGGACGATCTGCAGTCCGAACTTCATCTTTCCAACGATGTGCTTCTCATCCGCGAACTTGCCACCGACGCGTGCGGCATGATCGGCGAAGAATACGTCAGAACCGAAACGCTTTCGCTCGGGAATGCCGAGAGCGTGGAAACCTATCCCGACGGACAACCCGAGGGGGTCGGACTTTCCACACTGCTCAGCGCCATCGGGATCAAAAAGTGATCTTTCGGCATAAGATGCCACACATACCCATAAACTGAACTATCGTTTGAGATGCGGAAGATCTCAAAAGCAAAAGGGGGATGCGCTATGGAACAAAATCGGATGCAGAACCCGGAGCCTCAGCATCCGAAAGTGGTCAAACGCTCGGTTTGGTTGCTTTCCATCGCCATCGCTCTTTTTTCTTTGCTACTGCTTCGCATCCTTTATCTGCAAACCTTTCGCTACGAATACTATCAACAAAAGGTGATCGACCAGGTGACCACCGAGACCGAGGTTTCGGCATCCCGCGGCGGCATCTATGACCGCAACGGCACGATTCTTGCCACCAACGTCACCACCTATCGCGTCTTTATCTCTCCGTCTTCACTTTCGTCTTTGCAAGCCGAACTGAATGAGGAGGGAAGCGACCTTCGCTTGGATGATCTGATCGCAACGCGGCTTTCAATGATTCTTGATCTCTCCTACGACTTTGTTCTGCGACAGACAACTTACAAAAAGTACCTCGACCGAACGATTAAAAAAGAGGTTTCGGAAGAGGATGCCGATCTCGTGCGCGCTTTTATTGCAGAATACAGCCTGCAACAGGTCGTCTATCTCCAAACCACCAGCACAAGGTTTTACCCCTATTCCACGCTCGCCTGCCATGTCCTCGGCTTTACCGGGAGCGACGGCGCGGGACTTTACGGTTTGGAATACTCCTACAACTCCTACCTGTCGGGCAAAAGCGGCAAATACGTGACCGCGCGCGATGCCCGGGGCAACGAGATGCCTTACGAATACAAAGAATACATCAGCGAGGAAAACGGCTACAACCTCAATACCACGCTCGATATTTTTGTGCAATCGACGCTGGAGGAAGAACTCAAAAGCGCCTATCTCGAATCGAACGGACAGAACCGCGCCGCCGGTATGGTGATGGACGTCAACACCGGAGAGGTTCTCGGCATGGCGGTTTATCCTAACTTTGATGCAAACGACCCCTGGACGCTCGACAACCAGTCCTTGACCCGCCTTTATAACAGCGGCTATCGTGAGGACAGCGACGAATACGCAACCCTAAAACAGGAACTGCTACAGACCATGTGGTCGAACAAAGCAGTGACCGAGTCCTACATTCCCGGCTCCACTTTCAAGGTCATCACGGCTTCAATGGCACTCGAGGAAGCGGTGGTCACCGAGAGCGACGGCTTCCATTGCAGCGGCTCCTATACGGTGCTGGGGCAGAGGATCCATTGCCACAAAACCTCTGGGCATGGCTCTCTTACCTTTGAAGAGGGGATTCAGCAGTCCTGCAACCCGGTGCTTATGCAAGTGGGTCTGCGGGTCGGGACCTCGAAGTTTTACAGCTATCTCAAAGCCTTCGGATACCGTGAGAAGACCGGTATTGATCTTCCCGGCGAGGGCGGCGGCATTTTCATTGATGAAAACAACTTTACCGAACTTGATCTTGCAATTTATTCGTTCGGGCAGAACTTTAACGTAACGCTCGTGCAGCAGATCGCTGCGATCTCGACGGTTGCAAACGGCGGCTATCTTGTGACGCCGCACCTGGTTTCCTCGATCACAGATCGCGACGGGAACCTCGTGAAAACCTTTGATACCAATGTCAAACGTCAAGTGGTCAGCACGAAGACCTGTCAACGCGTGGCAAAGATCCTCGAAGAAGGCGTTTCGGGAAGCGGCGGTGCAAAGAACGCGTACGTCGCGGGTTACCGGGTTGCCGCAAAAACCGGTACCTCCGAGAAGAAGAATGCCGGGAGCGAGGGAAGATATGTTTGCTCGACAGTGGCATTCGCGCCCGCCGACGATCCCAAATATGCAGTCATCATCATCGTGGATGAACCGACCAGCGGCGTGCTCTACGGCAGCGTCGTGGCGGCGCCCTACGTCGGCAATGTGATGGAGCGCATCCTGCCGTATCTCGGCGTGGAAGCGGTCTATTCGGATACCGAACTCGCAAAGCTGACCGCAAAAGTCCCGAACCTGCTCGGTTGGAGCGTTTCGGCGGCGAAGAAACAGCTTGCAAGCAAATCCTACGGACTGGATGTTAAGGTCGTAGGTGACCCGGACGGCGTGGTTCGCCGCCAGTATCCCGAAGCCGGGACGGTGGTCGAACGGAGCAGCGGTGTTGTGATCCTCTACACCGATAAGGGTGCCGAGATCGAAACGGTCAGCGTGCCGAATGTGACCGGTATGAGCGCACAGGCGGCAAATCAAACGCTTGTCAACGCGGGTCTGAATATCCGCATCAAAGGAACAAAGAATTATCTTTCGGGAACCGGATGCGTGGTTGTCTCGCAATCGGTGGAGCCGGGTGAAGTCGTGGCAAAGGGAAGCGTGGTGGAAGTCACCTTCCGATACCTCGACGCAGTAGATTAAAAAATACGGGAATTCTCCCGGGAAGTGCAAAGAAAAAACGCATTTTCGCAGGAGGAGAATTCCATGAAGCTATCCGAACTTTGCCGTCTTTCGGGCGTTCAATTGCCCCAAGCGGCGCAAGAAACCGAAATTTCTTTTGTGACCGATCACACGGAAAAGGTAATCCAGGGCAGTCTGTTTGTTGCAATCCGCGGTTTT
>CADBFJ010000061.1 GCA_902793915.1 uncultured Ruminococcus sp. | reverse complement strand
GAAGAAAATTTTTCCAGAAGAAAGGATATAAGACCATGACCGTTACCAAACAATCGATCATCGGGGATGTGCTTGATTTTGAACCCGAGACCGCACAGTTTTTCTTTGCAATCGGCATGCATTGCCTGGGGTGCCCGGCTTCCCGCGGAGAGTCGATCGAGGACGCTTGCGCCGTTCACGGAACCGACGCGGATCAGCTTGTCGAAGCGATCAACAACTTCCTTGCATCCAAGTAAAAACCAAAAGGCGGGCAGGCAAAAGTCTGCCCCTTTTGTCTTTTTTTGAGAGTCTTGAAAGGAGGCGCCTATGCCGAATAAACTTGATGAGCGCCTCATGAGCGCCGTCCCATATCTGAAAAAAGGCGGTCGCGTTGCCGACGTCGGCACCGACCACGCCTATCTGCCGATCTATCTGCTTGAAAGCGGAATTTCCTCCTTTGCCGTGGCGTCGGATCTGCGCAAAGGACCGCTCGAACGCGCAAGACAAAACGTTGAGGCGGCGGGGCTTGCCGATCGGATCGAACTTGTCCTTTGCGACGGGCTTTCCAAGATCGAGCCCTTTGCGCCCGACGATATTCTCCTCTTTGGCATGGGAGGGGAACTCATCGTTTCGATCCTGGATGCCGCCCCATGGGTACAAAACCAAGCGATTGGGCTGATTCTACAACCCATGAGCCACCCCGAAATTTTGCGCGCCTATCTTTTGGAGCAGGGGTTTGCAATCCTTGGTGAGAGCCTTTCCTTTGCCGATCGCATTTACCAGACGATATACGCCCGCTTTGGTGTTGCAAAAGATCAAGCACCGTATACCAAAGCCGAACTGCTTGTCGGCAGGCACAATCTTGCGGGCTCTTCGCCGCTTTTGCGACCGCTCCTTACGCGCGAGATCGAGATTCTCGGTCGTGTGATCGCGGGCAAGAAAAATGCCGCCGCCCCCGACACGAGGGAAGAAGAAACTCTCTTGCGCCAACTGAACGAAGAATTGGAGAAACACCATGAAAACAAGTGAATTGTACGCCTTTTTGGATGCGAAGATCCCCGCGTCGCTTTCCTGCGAGTGGGATAACGACGGGCTTCTGGTTTGCCCAAACCCCGATAGAGAAGTGAAAAAAGTGCTCGTCGCGCTCGACGCGACCGAAAAGGTCGTCGAAATCGCGACCTCCGAAGGCTACGATCTGATTTTGACCCATCACCCGATCATTTTCAGCCCGCTTTCCCACGTCGAGCCCTCCGACCCTGTGGCAAAAAAGGTGATCGCGCTGCTGCGCGGCGGCGTTTCGGTCATGAGTTTCCACACGCGCTTGGACGCCGTGAGCGGTGGCGTCAACGATCTGCTTGCCGAAAAAATCGGGCTTTCCGAAGTCCGCCCCTTCGGGCAAAACGGCGAGACGATCGGTCGCATCGGAAGCCTCCCGGCACCCATGACGCTCGACGACTTTGCCAAAACCGTCAAAAATGCGCTCGGCGCGGCTTCGGTCGCCTATGCGGGGACAAAAGCGGTCGAAGTGGTCGCGCTCCTTGGCGGAGGGGGATCGGACGACGTGGATGCCGCAAGAATGGCGGGCGCTGACACCTTCCTTACGGGAGAGCTGAAATATCACCAACTGAACGAAGCGCCCGAGCGCGGCATGAATCTTGTCGCCGCGGGGCATTTCGATACCGAAAAGCACATCTGCAAAAAGCTCGCGTCACTTGTCCTCGAAGCCGACCCGAGCCTTTCTGTCACCGTGCTCCAAGGCACGCCGATCCGCCATGTTTGAACCGAAAAAGAACGATCTGCTTGACCTTTCGATCGAAGGGCTTTCCAACCTCGGTTACGGCGTCGCGCGGGCGAGCGGTGGGGAAGTTGTGTTCGTGCAGAACGCGCTACCGGGAGAGACCGTAAAGGCAAAGGTCATCAAAGTCGCCGCATCCTACTCGGTTGCGCGGGTCGAAAAACACATTACAACATCGAGAGATCGCGTCGAGAACGATTGCAAAGCCAAGGGTTGCGGCGGCTGCGTCTATCGGCATCTGTCTTATGAAGCCGAGCTTGAATGGAAACGCGATTATGTGAAGAACGCTTTTGCAAAGGTCGGGATTGCCGCGACGGTCGAAGAGACCAAAACGACGGGCGCCACCGTCGGTTACCGCAACAAGGCGCAGTATCCGGTGCAAAATGGCAAAAACGGGATCGAGGCGGGTTTCTTTGCCGCTTATTCGCACAGAGTCGTTCCTTGCGACAATTGTCGCCTGCAACCGCCCGTATTCGGCGAGATCGTTTCCTTTATCACCGCCTTTTGCAACAAAAGCGGCATTTCCGCCTACGATGAAAAAAGCGGCAAAGGGCTTTTGCGCCATATCTTTTTGCGTTTGGGTAAGATGACCGGCGAGATTCTCGTCTGCCTTGTCTTAAACGGCAAAGGGATGCCCAAAGAGGAAGCGTTTGCAAAAGAGCTTGTCGAGAGGTTCCCGAACGTCAAAAGCGTGCAGATCTCGCCCAATGAGAGGAATACCAACGTCGTGCTGGGCGACAGCTTCCGCACGATCGCGGGGCGCGATTACATTTTTGACACCCTCTGTGACCTTACCTTCCGCATCTCGGCGGGCTCGTTTTATCAAGTCAACCACGACGCTTGCGAACTGCTCTACGGGATTGCAAAAGAAAAAGCCGACCTGCACGGCGGCGAGACGATCCTCGACCTCTATTGCGGCATCGGCACCATCGGGCTTTCGATGGCGAAAGACGCAACCCGCGTGGCCGGCATTGAGATCGTTCCCGAGGCGATCGATTGCGCCAAAGAGAACGCCAAGGCAAACGGCGTCTCCAACGCGCACTTTTTCTGTGGTGACGCGGGCAAGACCGAACAGCTCTTACAGAACGCCGAGAGAGAACTCGGCGACCTGTCGGGCGCGACCGTCATTCTCGACCCGCCCAGAAAGGGTTGCGCCGAGGAACTACTGCATTACCTTGCAAAGCGCGGGTTTACAAAGATCGTCTATGTGTCTTGTAATCCCGACACGTTGGCAAGAGATTGCAGAATTTTGAGTGAGTTGGGGTATGAGATTGGAACGGTAACGCCGGTGGATTTGTTTCCACGGACAGGGCATGTCGAAAGCGTTTGTCTATTGACGAAAAAAGGAGCACCCAATGCCAAATAACAACACGAAAAAGCCGATCTATCCGAATGCAAAGTTCAAGTCCTTTTGCTACATCAACAGCGTTGTGACAAATCCGAATATCATCGTCGGAGACTATTCTTACTATGACGATTCGGAGGACGGTCCCGAATCCTTTGAAAAGCACGTGACGCACCATTACGATTTTATCGGGGACAAACTCATCATCGGCAAGTTTTGCTCGATTGCAAAAGGCGTCGAATTCGTGATGAACGGCGCAAATCATATGCTCGACTCTTTGACTGCCTATCCGTTTGAGATCATCGACGAGTTCCAAGGCTTGTCAAGACCTTTTTCCAAACGCGGCAATCGGGGAGATACGGTGGTCGGAAACGACGTCTAGATCGGGCAAAACGCGACGATTCTTCCGGGTGTTACGATCGGCGACGGCGCAATCGTCGGCGCTAACGCGGTCGTGGCAAAGGACGTGCCGCCCTACTCGGTGGTCGCCGGAAACCCGGCAGAGGTCAAAAAATATCGCTTTGACGAAGAAACCATTGACCTTTTGCTCCAACTGAAATGGTGGGACAGACCGATTGAAGAAATCAAAAAGATGATCCCGATCCTGTCTTCCGGTGAAGTAAAAGATGTCAAAGCCGAGGTTCGAAAGTGGTTGGATTGAAAGAATGAATTTCAGAGGAGCAAAGAGAGCAGGGAATTGGACAAATGACCATCATCAACTTTTTTGATGTGCCAGACCGCGAGCACTGGTGGGGCGAACTGCAACAAAACGACTGGGTCTCGGGAAAACTGCTTTGCAAATTGATAAGAGAAGATACCTTTTTTGAAACTTTACCCCGCAAAAAGCACCGCTTGCGGTGCTTATACAGCCACTTGAAAAAAAGACTTGCCAAAATCGCACTTTTGTGCTATCCTATACGATATATTAAAGTAAGAAGCAAAAACAGCATGAAAATACGGTTCTTCTTTTTGGCTTTCGCGCTTGCCCTGCCGCTTTTATTATTTGCTTCCTGCGATGCCGATTCTTACCGTACTGAGGGAGTGGAAAGCTATGATCTTCCCGCGATCCGGGAATGCTATGCGGGTGACCTTGACAGCAGTCTTGCCATCTTTCCGTCGGCAGAGACCTTGCAAAATGTCAACGCCACGTCGAGTTTGACGACTGAACGCGCGCCGAGTCGGACTTCTTCTTGAGGCGACCGGTAATCCATCCCGTACCTATACGCTGCAGGTCTAACGAAAAAACCGCAAGATACAAAACCGTATCTTGCGGCTTTTTTATCGATACGTGCGTAGCGTTTCGTGATAGGAACGAACAATTTCCTGCAAAAAGTCAAGTTGTGTAAAGTCGCTCCGATAGGCGATATTGGTTTCCCGCATCATGCTGAGATTTTCTACCGGCAGAACCACGATCTTTTTCTTTTTGATCTCGTTAAGACAAACGCTTTTCGGAAGGATTGAAACGCCGAAGGAACGACGAATCAAATCTTTAATCGTTGCAACGTTATCGATTTCCAAAATCACATTGAAGTCCGAGATGCTCATGCCGTTACTTTCTATATTGGCAAGAAATAGATTTCGCGTCCCGGAGTTTGGCAATCGAAGAATTAAGCGCTCTTTTTTCAATTCGGAAAGCGTAACCATATTGCGGTTCGCAAAGGGGTGATCCGGGGAAACGGCGACGACAAGAAAGTCGGTGTCGAGCAACAGATGTTTGATGGAATCATCCGGGAACCGTCCTTCTATAATAGCCAGATCCAGTTCATAAGAGCGCAGCATATTATAAAGTTTGCTTATGGGCTCTGTAATTATTTTTATGCTGATTTTATCGTTTTGTGAACAATACTTTGCCAATGCTTCCGCAATCGGATTACTTTCGATCGTGTGAGTTACGCCGATGGTAAGATGTTCCAACATCACGCGGCTGTTGCGCAGTTCTTCCATTAGACTTTTTTCCAGTCCGGCAAGCTTTCTGGCGCAATCAATTACCCGCTCACCGGTTTCTGTTATCACAATTTTTCCGTTGCAGCGCTCAAAAATTCTCGTTTTCAGTTCCTTTTCCAAAGATTTGATCTGTTGGCTGATGGCGGGCTGTGTGATAAAAAGTTCTTTTGAAGCAGCCACGAAGCTACCGCATTCGGCGACTTTAAGAAGCGAATAGATTTTTTGATCCAACATAAAACCTCCACTATAAATAGAATTTATAGAGCGTAAAATACTTATAAATTGAATTTATTTAACAAGTATATTATACTGTTAACGATATAAAAAATCAAGAGGCAGATTAAAAAATTCTGTTTTTCGATTGCGAAACGTTTTATTTTGGAAGGAAGGGGTGATGGCATGGATCGCTCTTTGAAGGAAAAACAGCTCTTTGAAGAAACGCCTGTTTTCAATGCAATTATACGCTTGGCACTTCCATCAGTAATGGGGCAAATCATCCTGGTAATTTACAATATGGCAGATACCTTTTTTGTCGGTTTAACCGGAAGCGACACTATGCTGACGGCTGTTACTGTGTGTATGCCGGCGTTTATGTTTTTGTCCGCTATTTCCAACCTTTTCGGAGTGGGCGGAGCCAGCGTTATCGCGCGTGCGCTCGGAAAAGGCAAGGAAGCGCGCGCCCGCTATGCTTCCGCGTATTCCTTTTGGGCGTGTGTGGCGGTTACGCTGCTTTATTGCGCGGGCGTTTTCGCTTTTTGCGATTCCTTTGTCGATTTGCTCGGCGGCATCCATGCTGATGTCCACGCATTTTCTGTTGATTATCTTATCATTGTTGTTGTGATAGCAGGTATCTGCACTACGTTAAACACGCTTTTTTCCCACTTGCTTCGTGCGGAAGGAAAGTCAATGCTTGCTAGCGTTGGTATCATTTTAGGCGGCGTTCTCAATATTGCGCTTGATCCGCTGTTTATGTTTGTGATTTTGCCGAAAGGGCAAGAAGTGCGTGGCGCGGCACTCGCTACCGCAATTTCCAATACGCTGGCGTTTCTTTATTATGTTGTTGTGATCCTCTTTCTGCGCAAGCATTTGCATTTGTCTGTGCGTCCCACAAAAGAGATGTTTCGGGATCGTATTCCGAAAAGGATTTTTTTGGTTGGGCTTCCTGCTTGCCTTATGACGCTCTGTGAAAATATTTCGTATGCAATTCTTGACAAATTGATGTCGGGATACGGGGTTGCTGCGCAAGCGGGTATCGGCGTTGCAAAAAAGATTAATATGTTAGCACATTGTATTGTTCGCGGTATGACGCAAGGCGTTTTGCCTCTTATCGCCTATAACTATGCAAGCGGTAGAAGAACCCGGATGAAAGCCATCGTTTATCTTTCTTGCGCGATTTCGGTCGGAATTTCGATCGTTTGCGCCATTGTCAATGTTGCGTTCAGCCACAATCTGGTTTCTATTTTCATTCAAGACGCCGGGGATTCTCATTTTCTTGGATCTGCGTTTCTGCAAATCCTTTGCATCGGCGCACCATTCTCGGCGTTTGCCTATTCGGTCATCTCTTTCTTCCAGGCTACCGGACGTGGCGGCAGATCGCTTGTCCTGGCACTGCTTCGCAAAGGTGTTCTCGATATTCCGCTTATGTTCGCATTTAACGCTTTGTTGCCGGTTTACGGCATTGTTTGGGCAACACCCACGGCAGATGCCTTTTGTTGCTTTACATCGGTTCTGCTGTTCGTACATTTCACAAAACGGCATGGAGCAGACAAGCCGATTGTACGGAAGGATCCAGACGAAGAGGTCGCGTCCTAAACTGCGAACCCTTCGAATCCAATTCGCTCGAATCTCTGCAAAACAGGAAAAATCGAGAAAATTGTACCGCTTGTTTTCTAAAATGCGCTTTTTATCTTTCAAATTCGACCGCTTGGCAAAAATTACTTGTCAAGCGGTTATTTTTGTGTTATACTATCTCTTGTAAAAACGTTGGAACAAGCGGGGGATTTTTATGGATCAGTGGTTGTTAGAGTTGGTTTATGCTTATCATGGGTACGGAATTATTTTATATGTATTGATTACTTCGCTCATCGCGGCGTTGCTTTCTTTTTTTATCGGATTGGAACGGCAATTGC
>CADBFJ010000060.1 GCA_902793915.1 uncultured Ruminococcus sp. | reverse complement strand
GAGGATGATCGCAATGATGACGAAGATCCACCAAGGGAAACAAGCCTTTTTGACCGCGATTGCAAGCGTCATTTCGCTGTCGCCGGTCATGCCGGAAACTTCATAGTATCCTTCTTTGAGGGCAACCGTGTATCCCTTTTTTGCAAGCGGGACGAGTTTGCCGTCCGTATAGAGGAAGAGGCTCTTGACGGTGAGGTTTCTGACTCTGCCCTCGTAGAGCGTGGAGCTGATCGGAATGAGGATCGTGTATTCGCCGCCCTTGGTGCCGCTGACGCGGAACGCCATGGTGTCGGATGCGGCATATTTTTCAAGAAGATCGGCAGGGATGTCAGCCGCAAGGCTCTTGACCGACGCGCCGGTCGCAAAGCCGTCCGCCGAGAGAAGAATAACGGCGTAGGGTTTGCCGGGAATGTCGGCGGAAAGTTCGCTGACCGTCAAGGTCAAAGTCGCGGTCAACGTGGTGATCGCATTGCCCTTATCGTCCACGAACTGCCCCTCGGGCAGATGTGCGGTGATGGTATAGGAGCCGGGCGTGGAGGTGCCGTTAAAGGGCTTACCGTCCAAAGTATAAGTTACTTTTGCAAGGACCTCGGCGGGAGCGTCGGACTTGATGGTCAAATAATAGACCTTAGAGTCATCCGCATTGTCGGGGCTTGCCGAATAGGTGGCGTCCTCGTAGGTCGCGGTATAAACCGGGGCGCTTGCCGTTGCGATGAGCAATACCGGCTCCTCCTCCGCAAAAGCGGGCAGGACAAGACCGAGCAGCATGGATGCAACCAGAAGCAAGGTCAAAAGGACAGCAGAAATTCTTTTCATCTTTATTGATCCTTTCTGGACAAGAATGGGGATACCGATACAGAATAAGTATAGCACGCGGAAAGCCTTTTGTCAATAAAATGTTCGTTTTTTCAAAGAAAAAAGCCGCCCGAAACCGCGCTTCTTCGACGGTTTCGGGCGAGATCTTTTCAGGCTTCTTCTTTGACAAGGATCAGGTCGCCGGCATAAGGCAGGCTCTTGATCCAGTCGCAATAGGTGTGCCACTCGGCGAGCTTGTGACTTTTTCTCGCATAGTACATACCGATGAGGTTCTCATAATTGAGCGTGACCGTGCGCATTTGGTTGAAGGACGACGGGAGCATTTGGATGAGGTTGTGCCAGTGCTGACGGTTTTCCTTATCCTCAAGGAACGCAAGTCGTTCTTTTTCCAGATAGGCGATGACGGCGTCGAGCATGGCAAGCCCGCCTTCATCGAGCCGATCACATGAAAAATCTTCGCGTGTAAATTCTTTGGCGTGGATCTTGTGCATGGTCGAGCAGGAGTTTGCAACCGTGCCGACTTTGTAGGTATCAAACTCTTTCCACCAGTAGAGGGGCGCCGTGATGTCGACCGAAACGAAGATCTGACGCAAAAACTTTCTGTGGTCGCTCCCCGCTTTGGCAAGCCGGCGCGCAAGATCGAGGTCGTTGGGACCTAACACGTAGTTGCCCTGTTCGTCATAGGCGCTGTCCATTCTCGCCCAGCTGTTGAGCGGGTTGCGGGCGCCGCGGATGGCGTTCTCCAGATTCATGACCGATACGCGTTCTATTTTGATCATAGTGTCGTTTCCTCCGAAAAAATTGTTTCGATAATGGTTTCGAGTTCTTCTGCCGTGTGTGCAAAGCGGGTCGCGCCGGCTTCCTTTAAGTGCTCTTCGCTTGCAAAGCCCCAGGTGACCGCCACGTGGGTCATGCCGGCGTTCTTTGCCGTGGCGACGTCAACGTCGCTGTCGCCGACAAAAATGCAATCGGCGGGCGCTACGCCGAGACGGCTTAAGATGCGGTTTGACAAAAAGGGATCGGGCTTGACCGGCGCGCCCGGGAAGACGCCCTGCACCGCGTCAAGCGTTCCCTCTTTTAAGAGCGACGCCGCGAGTCTCTCAAGTATGGGCGCCTGTTTGTTGGAGAGAATTCCGATGGCGTAACCTTTTTTGTGCAGTCGCTCGATGAGATCGGCGACGCCGGGATAGGTTTTATCGGTGTGGTAGCAAACCTTGAGATAGTACTTGTCGTAGAGAGACAGGGCGTGGGTTACCATGTCCTCATCGGTGCGTAAAGACGCGGGAAGCGCGCGGCGCAAAAGCTCGCGCGAGCCGTGATTGACAAAGGTCAAAACCTCCGCGTCGGTGTGGCGCGCAAAGCCGAGCTCGTCCATCACGAGGTTAATTCCTTCCCGAATGGCGGAGATCGTGTCGGCGATCGTTCCGTCAAAATCAAAAATGACTGCTTTCATAAGGATCCGCTTTCTTGTTTTTCTTTTTTTAGTATAGCACAGTTTTTCGGCGTCGTCAAGTTTTGTTTTCGTCGTTTGATTCGGTTTCTTGACTTTGTTTTTGCTTTGTGGTAGAATAGAATCAACAAGAACAGAACGGAGAAGGGTTATGCGGATTTTGGCGGTTGGAGACGTTGTTGGAAGTGCGGGTGTTGCACATTTGGAAGAAACGCTCCGCGCGTTTGTCGCACAAAACAAAATTGAGTTTACGATCGTGAACGGCGAGAACGCGAGCGATGTGCACGGGCTTTCCTCCAAGGACGCGGCGAAACTTTTTGCCGCGGGCGCCGACCTCATCACGCTCGGCAACCACGCCTTCGGCTGCGCCGACCTCTTCCCGCTTCTCGAGAGCGAAAAACCGATCCTGCGACCGGCAAACTATCCGCCCGAGGCGCCCGGCAGAGGGTACGACATTCTGCGCGTCGGCGGTTGGCGCGTCCTTTGCGCCAACATCGGCGGTCGCTTTGAGATGGATCCGCTTGCCGATCCCTTTGACGCCGCCGATAAAATTCTTGCCCGCGAAGCCGGAAACTACGATTTCTCGATCCTCGATTTTCATGCCGAGGCGACCAGCGAAAAGGTCGCCATGGGGAGATACCTTGACGGCAGATTTGCGGTCGTCTTTGGAACGCATACCCACGTGCCGACCGCAGACACGAAGATCCTGCCAAAAGGCACGGGATACGTCACCGACCTCGGAATGTGCGGCCCTGTCGAGAGCATCATCGGCTGCGAGATCGAGCCGACCATCCGTCGCCTGCGGACGCTCGTCCCGGTCAGGTTCCACGCCGCCGGAGGAGAAGCCCGCGCCGACGCCGTGATTTTTACGGTTGACGAGGAAAAAAATAGATGTGTCAAAATTGAGAGAGTCGGTTTTTAAGGAGCGGCTTTGCGGGGGAGGGACTTTCTTGGAAGAAAGAACCCTCCCCCGCACCCCCTCCTAAAAGAACTGCCTCTCATTTGATTTGCCCAAATTTTTGGGCTTTTTTGTTTTCTCTTGCATTTTTGGAAAATCTGTGCTACAATGAAGTTGCGGTACAACTGAATAAACAAACGAAAAACGGCATACATTTTTATTTCGATAAAAATGTATGCTCCTTCGACGTATGCCGCTTTCGTTTGTGCATATATTCGGTTGTGCCGCAGCAATCGGAGCTTACGTTTTTTGTGCGTAGCTTCGGCTGCGCACTTTTTTATTTTTTGAGGGGAAAATTTTATGAGCTTTTTACAGGATTGTTGGAGACTCGGACTCAAGCAGTGGTATCTTTACGATCTTTTGGCGTTTTTTTATCGATCTCCCGGTCTGTTGGAGAACGAGTGTTATCGAGAGGCGTTTGAATCGCTCAAAGCCGAGTTTGTGAAAGAGAGCGGCGGGCAGGATCCTTCTCTTTTGAAAAGCAGAAAACCGGAAACGCGCACCCTTTCGAGGGAGCAAGAGCTTTTGGAGCTCTTGGATCGGGTCTGTTCCCTCCAAGAAGCCGAAAGGGCGTTCCGAGACAACATTTCAAAAATCAGAAAATAATCAAAAGCCCGCTTGCGGGCTTTTTCTTTTCCAAAAAATTCCTTTGATAAAATCGTTTGTTTTCCATATACTAATGGCGACCACGAGAAACCAAACAGACGAAAGGAAAATAAATGTTATGATTATGGATCGGATCGCTCTGATTTTAACCATTATCGGGGCGTTGAACTGGGGAAGCATCGGGCTTTTCCGTTTTGACATCGTGGCTTGGATCACCGGCGGTTCCACCACTTTGCTCGCGCGTATCATCTATACCGTTGTTGCGCTCGCCGGCGTTTGGTGCATTTCGCTTTTGTTCCGGGCAAGAGAATCCTTTAAGAGCCTCGACGAAAACTAAAGCGGATCACCGAGCTGCTCCAAAGCTTTTGAGAAGTTTTTGAAAAGGGGTGCGGGGAAAAACTTTTTGCAAAAAGTTTTCCCCGCATCTTTCTTTTTTTTGAGCGCCTTCCCTTTCAAAAAATTTTATAAAACCCCTTGAAATGAGAGAGAAAATGGTGTAAAATAAGATGTAAATATATGGATTGGCAGGGAAAAACGCCTGCCAAGACGCGATTTTTCGATATTGGAGGATTTTACACTATGGTAGTAGCTGGCGATTTTAAGAACGGACTTACCTTTGACGACGGTCAGGGCAACGTGCTCCAGGTCGTTGAGTTCCAGCACGTCAAACCCGGCAAGGGCGCCGCTTTCGTGCGCACCAAGCTCAAGAACGTCATCACCGGTGCCGTCACCGAGCGCACCTTCAACCCCACCGACAAGTTTGAGAACGCTTACATTGAAAGAAAAGATATGCAGTATTCCTACGACGACGGTGACCTCTACCACTTCATGGACACCGAGACTTGGGAAGAAACGCTCATCGCTCACGACAAAGTGGATTCCAACTTCCGTTTTGTCAAAGAGGAAATGATCTGCAAGATCGTCTCCTACAAGGGCAATGTGTTCGGCGTGGAGCCTCCCACGTTCGTGGAGCTTGCCGTGACGCACACCGATCCCGGTTTTGCAGGCAACACCGCTACCAATACCTTAAAACCCGCAACGCTTGAAACCGGCGCCGAGATCAAAGTCCCGCTCTTCATCAACGAGGGCGACGTGCTGAAGATCGATACCAGAACCGGCGAGTATCTTTCCAGAGCTTAATCAAACCAAAACAAGGGGAGTCTTCTTTGAGGATCTCCCCTGTTCATTCATTCAAAAAGGAGAAAATGCTATGACCATCACCGAAAAAGCCTCCTACTTAAAAGGACTTGCCGAAGGGTTGGATTACGATAAAAATACCAAAGAGGGCAAGATCCTCTCTGCCCTTATCGACCTTGTGAACGACCTTGCCGAGGAGCTTGCCGACGCACAAGCCGACATCGCCGAACTCGAAACCGATGTCGATTCGCTCAACGAATACGCCGAAGAACTTGACGACGACCTTGAGGACGTCGAGGATTTCCTTGATGAACTTTGCGACGAGGATGACGAGGACGAGGAAGACGACGAGTTTGAGTGCGACGGCGATTGCGAGAATTGCGATGGCGAGTACTGCGACAACGACGATTATCTCGAGATCGTTTGCCCCTCCTGCGGAGAGACGATTTGCTTCGATTCCGAACTCGATCCCGAAAACATCGTCTGCCCCGCCTGCGGCGAAAAAATCGGCTGCATCGTCGACGAGGACGATTACAAAAAACTCTCGGAGAACGACGAGAAGCAATGAAGTTGTTTGCTCCGCAAACAATGAAGTTTTCTGCCTGCGGCAGAAAATGAAGTTTTGACCTGCGGTCAAAATGAAGCAATGATAGCCCGTCATGTGCCTTGCGGCACATGACGGGCTATCGTTTTGACGATGTGTCAGCGCGCTACAAAAAAATAATGCTTACTTCCCGGCGCGCGAAACAAAAACCCCTTGATAGAGGTTCTTGAAAAGGAGAGAGGTGCGGAGAGAGGGAAAACTTCTTGCAAGAAGTTTTCCCTCTCTCCGCATTTCTTTTCCTCTCTTTTTTTAAACCTCTTCAAAGAACGTATCCGGGTGGTTCGGGTTAAAGTTTTCGTTGCAGGTCATAATAGTGACGAGCGGTTCTTTATCCGAGAGGTTCTTGATGTTATGGGTCCAACCGGGGATCATGTGGACGGCTTCGATCTTGTCGCCCGAGACCTCGAAGGAGACCTTCTCATTGGTATCGAGGTTGCGTTCTTCGATCAGTCCATGCCCCCTTACCACGATGAAGAGCTCCCACTTGGAATTGTGCCAATGCTGACCTTTTGTGATCCCGGGGTTTGAGATGTTGACCGAGACCTGACCGCAATCGGCGGTGTGGAGCAGTTCGGTAAATGAGCCGCGCGCATCGACGTTCATTTTGAGCGGGAATTTGAATTTTTCCTTGGGCAGGTAGGAGAGATAGAGCGAATAGAGCTTTTTCTCGAACGAGCCGTCGGGAATTTTGGGCATATAGAGCGTGGAGGGCTGTTCCTTGAAGGTCTTGAGCAACTCGACGATGCGACCGAGCGTGACCTTGTGGGTCACGGGAACGCAGCAATAGCGCCCGCCCTCGGTGGGGATCGTTTCCACGCCGTTAAATTCGCAGTGGAGTTCTTTGCCTTCGAGCAGATCGAACATCCCCTCGACCAAATCGTCAATGTAGAGCAGCTCCAGCTCGACCGAAGGGTCGTTTACCGTATAAGGCTGGTCGTTTGCGATCGCCCAGCAAAAGGTTGAAACGGCAGAGTTGTAGTTGGGGCGCGAGCGACCCATGAGGTTTGGGAAGCGGTAGACCGCAACCTTGACCCCCGCCTCTTTTCCGTAGGCGAAAAAGAGTTCTTCGCCCGCCAGTTTGCTCTTGCCGTATTCGCTCGTCCCGAAGCGTCCGGCAAGCGTTGCCTGGATCGAGGAGGAGAGCATGATGGAGGCACGGCTGTGGTGTTTTTTGAGCGTATCGAGCAGCGTCGAGGCAAAGCCGAAATTTCCTGCCATAAATTCGGCAGGATCCTTCGGGCGGTTCACCCCCGCGAGGTTGAAGACGAAATCGGCTTTGGCGCAGTATTCATCGAGTTCTTCGGGGGTCGAATCGAGATCGTATTGGTAGATCTCCCCGATCGAAAGGTTCGGGCGGGTGCGGTTTTTGCCGTCGCGCAACGCTTCCAGATTGTGGCAGAGCGCGCGTCCGACCATACCTTTGGCTCCCGTGATGAGAATGTTCATAAAAAACTCCTTTTTAGATCTCTTTTCTCCAGACCATGCGGTTGACGATTGAAACGTAGGATTGGATGATGCGGACGACGCGCATCGAGACGTTTTCATCGGTGTAATCGGGGCAAGGCGTGCCAAAAGTGCCTTCGCGCTTCATCGAGATCGCCATATCGGTCGCCTGCAAGAGTTCCTTTTCGGTAATGCCCGCCAGGATGAAGTTGCCGGTTTCCAGCGCCTCGGGGCGCTCGGTGGAGGTGCGGATGCAGACGGC
>CADBFJ010000059.1 GCA_902793915.1 uncultured Ruminococcus sp. | reverse complement strand
ATTCATATCCCGAAACTTTTTGTTTGCCGGACTTTTTCGGCTTCGGAAGCAATTGCTTGAGTTCCCGCAATTTTCCTTCCAGAGTTTTGCGCGTTTTGATCTGTTCGCGCAGTCCTTCCACCTTATCAAAGTCGATATATTGCTCGACGCGCCGTCCGTTCTGCGTATAACGGTGATAATAGTATTCTTTGCCGTTAATCTTTTTTGCGGAAACACTTCCCGCTGGCAGTGCGGCAATCTCTTTTTCGAGTTGCTCAATTTGCTCAAGAAGGTCTAAACGATCCATTCAGCACACCTCCGCTGATTTGTTATCTCTATTATACCCAAATAAATCTCGTTTGTCAATGGGATAATGGGATAATTTTAGAAAAATTTCTTGCTTTAAATACAGAATGAAAACGATCTGTTAACTTTTAGAAAAACACGCAAGTTTTTGCCATTCCCGCTGCCTACCTATTGAAGGGGCTTTTATTTTTTTGTCAAAAATGGTTATAAAAATGGCACTTTTTAACCCTTTATAGTGGAAGAGAAAAAACTTTTTGATTTTGACCCCCAAAACGCCATTTTTTAGCCATTTATATGGAGGGAAAAAATTTTTTTGATTTAGACCGCCACCTTTTGCCGCTTTTTTGCCCATTTAAGTAGAGGGGTACTTTAACAACAAATCTTTCAGAAAGGAGATACCAATGAATCGCCCGAGAGATCATCCCCAATGCCTTTGAAAACGCATCAAAGGAATAACAAAAATCAAGAAAGGAGAAACACATGAAACAGCCACAAGCAATCAAACAATTCCCGTTCTACGACTTCTATGCACAAATCCTGTGCGCCTTGAAGGACGAAGAAGCGGGACGACTGACCAAACGAATGTGTGCATATATGTTCTCGTCCGAGCCACTGGCAGACATTGAGGATAACAGGGAACGTTTTTATTGGGGCAACCTTGTGGATGTCTTGGAAGAGAGCAAATGTGCGCTTCAGAATGGCAAAGCCCCGTCCGGACTCAACCGCAGAATGAAATATTTTACGTTTCAAGAAAACTTCTACGACGCGCTCTGCTTGATGGATGAAAAGCAAGGTGGGCAGTATGTCAAAGCCATCTGTGAGTATATGTTCGAGGACAAAGTTACGACGCTCAAACCGCCGGTGGACTCGTTCTTCGCGCTTGCCAAACGGAAACTGGATCTGTCTAAGATGCGGAAACGGAACGGTTCTCGCGGCGGTACAACCAAGCGCGTCCAGCCACTTGACATGGACGGATTCTTGCGCCGACAGCCACAGGTCAAGAACGATATTTACCGTTCAAGTATGCACCTGACAGAAGGCGTCAACTGGTCGCTACTGAACGATCGACTGCCGCATTCCTTGTATCGGGATTGCCAAAGCCTTTACCAGATCCTGATCCATTACGGCGAGATTATCGGATCCTAACGACAAGCAAAATGCAAGCAAGCGAGACGAAAAAGGAAGCAGGCTAAGGTTTTGAAGTTTTACCGCAAAACGCCTATCGGAATCGGGATACCCGACTTCCTCTTTTCGTCCACAAAAGAAAGGAGAAAACAGATCGAAAAACAAAGCACACCCGTCATCTTTGATATTGCCTACACGCCCTACAAACTGCCGAAGAACGCGACGCCAAGAGAACTGGAAACTCACAGGAAAAACCGCGCCTTCTTCGATCTGTCCGGCGAGAACAATATCTACAAGTATATGACGACCGAAGGCAAGGTTTACGGCAACGAAGCCGCAAAGTTTACAATGCTCCAATACCTACAAAAGAGTACCGGCGTATTCAATCAAAACGGTATGCTTTCAAAGGAAGAAGTCAAGGCAATCAAGAAACGAGCCCAAGTCGGAGAGAAGAACCTCTGGCATGGATTTATCTCCTTTAACAAGGAGGATTCAAAACTCATCGACACGCCTGAAAAGTGTATTGATCTCGTCAAGAAAACTTTCAACCAATTCTTCCGCGATGCCGGCTTTGATCCCGACAATATGGATCTTCTCTGCGCGCTTCATCTCGACCGACCCGAACATCTGCACATTCACTACCTGTTTTTCGAGAAGGAACCAAAAATCAAGAACAAACAAGCGAAGGGATTTCTCTATCGGAAGAAGGGCAAGATTTCCTTCGAGGCAATCGAAAAGATGACCGAACGGTTGAACGCTTTTACTTTGAACGATGATCTTGAGGAGAAGCGATTGGCGGTACATGACGCTCTATTAAGGAAGAGCCCTGCCTATTCGACAGCCATGATGAATGACATTGCTCGCGGTATGCTCAAAGACCTTGCCGACAAACTGCCACGGGACAAGCCGCTTTGGTATGCCAGCCAAGAGATGGCACCATACAGAAGCGATATTGATTACGTAGCCCGCTGGTTGCTGTCTTCCAGTGCCGAAGCCTATGATGCAGATCAAGCCTTCCAAGAAGAACTGCGGCAAAAGAAGATTCGTCTGCAAGACAAAATGGGAGCGTGGTATCGGGAGCGAGTTGATCGGGAGTTACATATCGTTGAGAACATGGAAGGCTACACCGAGCTCGGCGATGGGGTGAAACATTTTTATACCATCGAAGCCATCGAATGGGACTACAAACGGAGGCTTGGAAATATCGTTCTCCGACACGTCCGGAAGATTCAAAACGAGAGCTACAAGCCAAAATATCGCCCATACAAGGTCAACGACAAAGCCTTGAAACGGAATCTCACTATCTCCGCGCGGAAGATTCAACGTTTGAATGAGGGATTCTTTGCATCTCTCGGAGAACTCTTCACGCCGCACATTTCCACCTGCTATAACCGCTTACAAGAAATTGAGAAAGAGATTGAATATGAAAAGAAGCAGGAAGAGGCAAAGGAAAAGCAGGCGGAAGAAGAGCGAATCCGTCAAGAGGCAATCCGACGCGCCAAATATAGTTGGAGCAAATAACAAAACGGCGTCTTTCTACAGTTGCAATCTGTTCCCGCCATAAAAAGAACAGAAGCAAAAGGTTTAGCGAGCCAAGTCGCTATGAAAAATTTAGTCGCATATCTCAACTTTTTTCGAGTTCATCTTGACAACAGCTCACATCTGTGGTAAAATAATAGCATCGTATAAATACGACTATACTATCACAGGAGGGTTGAGAAAATGAAAGAGCAAAAAGTATCAAAGGACAAGAGATATGAGGATAGACACAAGGAAGAACGAAAAGCAAAATGTATGATCTGGGGAACAAGTGTCGAAAGACCGCTCGGTGAGGAAATCAACGAGTTTCTCAAGCTGACCGGTTTCACTAAAGTCCAACTCATCAAAGCCGGCTATCAAGCACTGTTGGAAGAAGCCGCCGAGAAGGATGTGTCTCTGGCAAAGATCATCGACAAATATGATGATTTCTTCTACAACGAGCTGGAAGCGTTCAAGAAACGGCAAGAGGAAGATCAGAAATAAAGCGATCGCGATTCCTTGTGGGAACGGGTAAAATACGGAACTCCCCGCCGTTCCACAGGGAAGGAGAGATTTTATCGGGTAGGTGCCAAGAAAACCAAAGAATGACATCACGGAAGGAATACCGGATTTTGAGATCCGGTCACTCGCAAGAGCAATCTTGCCCGCCATTCAGGAAATGTTCAAGGATGAAAGGATCCAAAAAGGATATGAAGAGTGGCAGCAATCACAACTAAATAAGAGAAAATGTAAAATGGAATCTCAATGAAGCCATTGAGATAGCCGCCAAAGGCGGATCGGGTTTTGCCGTTCCCGAAAAAAACGGCATTTTGATCAAAAGAAGGAGGACATTGTTATAAAAACGCTTGAAGGGAACAAACAACTGAAAGCAGTCATCTATGCCAGATATTCGAGCGACGCGCAGCGCGACGAATCGATTGAAGGTCAGCTCCGTGATTGTATGGAGTACGCGAAGTATAGCGGCATCACTGTCGTGGGCACATACATCGATCGAGCATTATCAGCAAAGACCGCTCGCCGCCCGGAATTTCAAAGAATGATTCGTGACAGCGCAAAAGGTCTTTTTGATCTGGTCATTGTCTGGAAGCTCGACCGCTTTGCGCGAAACCGTTACGACGCTTCGCATTATAAAAACGCCTTGAGAGAAAACGGCGTGAAGTTGGTCTCGGCAAAGGAGACGATTTCGGAAGGATCCGAAGGGATCATTCTGGAATCGGTTTTGGAAGGATACGCCGAATACTATTCGGTGGATCTTGCCGAGAAAGTCAACCGCGGCATGGAGGGCAACGCCTATAAATGTATTACCAACGGCTCCATTACGCCAATGGGTTATTACGTAGACGAAGATCAGCACCTGCAGATCGACGAGAAAAAGGCTCCGTTTGTGAGAGAGATCTTTTTGCGCTTTGCGGCTGGGGAATCCTTGAAGTCCATTGTGGAAAATATGAACGCGCGCGGTGTCGGAATAGCGATTAAGGGTAGGCACGGACGGTCAAAGCCGCACGAAATCGCGCTCACCTACAATTCGGTTCGCCACATCCTGATGAATCGCAAATATCTCGGCGAATACCGATTCAACGGGTATGTTGTGGAAAACGGCATCCCCGCAATCATTGAAAAAGAGATTTTCGACAAAGCCCAAAAGCGGTTCGAGGTAAACAAAAGAGCCCCCGCCGCTCATAAAGCAGAGGAGGAATATATGTTAACGACCAAACTGTTCTGCGGCAAATGCGGCGCCATGATGATCGGCGAGAGCGGAATGGGAAAATCCGGAAAAGTCTATCATTACTACAAATGCGCACGAGCCAAAAGAGGTCGCAAATGCGATAAAAAGGCAATCGGGAAAGAGGTCATTGAGAATGCTGTCGTGAATGCTCTGATCAAAAAGATCATGAACGACAAACAGATGAAACGGCTGTCGAAAGAGTTGTACGAATTGCAAATGCAGGAGGATCAGACGGTTCCGGCACTACAGCAACAGCTTGCTACCGTGGAAGAGAAGATCGAGGCAATTCTAACTGCGATAGAGAGCGGAATCATTCTGAAAACAACGAAAAGCCGTCTGGAAAAATTAGAGCAAGAGCAGGATCGCCTAACGCTGGAGCTTTCCGAGGCGCAACTCAAAAGTCCGGTTCTGACACAAGAACAAATCTACTATGGGCTCAAGAAATACCGTAGTCTCGATTTCGATACTCTGCAAGGCAAGCGGGCGCTCATCGATGGATTTTTACATAAGGTTTTTCTTTACGACGGATACGCCGTGATCACCTGCAACTACAAGGAAGGGAATGAAGAGATCTCGCTGGAAGATATTGAAAACTCCGGCATTCCAAAGGCGTTTGAGCAACAAAAAAACAAATCCGAACTCGAAAGTTCGGATTTGTCAAAGGTTGGTGGACCATCAAGGACTCGAACCTTGGACCAACCGGTTATGAGCCGGGAGCTCTAACCAACTGAGCTAATGGTCCGTCAGCTCTTTATTATACAGAAAGGAAGAAAGAAAGTCAAGGGATTTTGAAAAAGTAGAAAATTTTTCCATGCTGCCGACGGCTTTCCCCATCTTCTGCCCGCGCAAAATGATAAGCTAAAAGTAAAATCCGAAAAAGGAGACTTTTTATGAAACGATTGCTCGCTTCCCTATTATTTTTATTGCTCTTCCTGTGCGCCTGTTCCGCAAGAGGGAGTAAAACAGATGCGCTCCCAACGCTCTCGGAAGAAGTCTCATCGCTTCGCCGGCAGGTCGAATACTACGAAGCCCGCACAACCGAACTCGAGGGAGAATTGACCGAGGCAAAGGTCGGACTCTATTTGCAAAGGATCGAATATGAAAAGCGCCTGCAAGCATTTGAGAGCGCCGCGGTTGAAGTGTCCGAGCAAATCTCTCCCGAAACACCTACGGCCGTTTGGTTCTATGAAGAAACCGCTTCGGGCGCTGTTGTCACCGGGGTGCGTGGTGCTGATCGGGTTTTGGAAGTTCCCGCAACGCTCGGCGGGCTTGCCGTCGTGGCGATCGGCGACAACGCTTTTGAAAATGCGTCGTTGTCTTCGGTCGTTCTCCCGGACGGAGTGAAGAAAATCGGTTGGTTCGCCTTTTCGGGATGTCACGAACTGCAAAGCGTTCGTCTGCCCGCGTCGATAGAAACGATCGAATACGGCGCGTTTGAGAACTGCCCGAAAAGTCTTCTCTTTCTCTGCCCCGAAGGCTCCTACGCCGCCGCCTACGCGCGCAGTTACGGCTTCGGCGTCCGCCCGACAGAATGACTTTTTTTGCAAAAAAATTCTTTTTGCATCTTGAAAGCCTATTAAACCTATGGTATAATAGGGTATTGAAGAGAAGGGAGCGTGAAAAACAATGATGATTTCCACAAGAGGCCGCTATGCCCTGCGCATGATGGTCGACCTCGCCGAGCACGAGGGCGACGGTTATGTCGCCTTAAAAGAGATCGCTCTGCGGCAAAGCATTTCCAAAAAATACCTCGAACAGATCATCCCGATCCTCAACCAGGCGGGACTGCTCCGAACCGTGAGAGGACACCAAGGCGGCTACCGTCTTGCAAAAGATCCTTCTTCTTACACGATCGGCGAAATTCTGCGCGCGACCGAGGGTTCGACGGCTCCGGTCGCCTGTCTCGAAGGAGAGGTCAACGACTGTCCGCGCAAAGGCTTTTGCAAAACTTTGCCGATCTGGCAAGGGTTGCAGGATGTGATCGACAACTACCTTGACGGCATCACGCTTGCCGAGCTCGTCGAGGCAGAAAAATCCACAAAATAAAAGCGTACTCCCCTGCCCGAACTGTCTGTTTCGCAGAATTTTTCAAAACCTATTGACAAAGTAGGTTTTAGGTGATAAGATAAAAATACCAAAACAACAAAGGAGAAACCATCATGGCAAAGATTAATACTTCCGCAGATCAACTCATCGGCAAAACGCCGCTTTTAGAGCTCTCTCACATCGAGGCCGAGGAAGGCCTTTCGGCAAAGCTCTTTGCAAAACTTGAATATTTCAATCCCGCGGGATCGGTCAAAGACAGGATCGCAAAATCCATGATCGACGACGCCGAAGCAAAAGGGCTACTGAAAAAAGGTGCTACCATCATTGAGCCGACCTCGGGCAACACCGGTATCGGGCTTGCCTCTGTCGCTGCGGCAAGAGGATATAAAATCATCATCGTCATGCCCGAAACCATGTCCGAGGAGCGCCGCCGCATGATGAAAGCCTACGGCGCCGAGCTTGTCCTAACCGAAGGGGCAAAAGGCATGAAGGGCGCGATCGCAAAAGCGGAAGAGCTCGCGAAGGATATTCCGGGTTCCTTCATTCCGGGACAGTTTATAAACCCTGCCAACCCCAAAGCGCATCTTGAGACGACCGGCCCCGAAATCTGGGAAGACACCGACGGCAAGGTTGACATCTTTGTTGCCGGCGTTGGCACCGGCGGCACGATCACGGGAGTTGGCG
>CADBFJ010000058.1 GCA_902793915.1 uncultured Ruminococcus sp. | reverse complement strand
ATTGCAGCCGCGCAAAGCAAAGCGCACTTTATGCGCGCGCTCTACGAGCAAACCAAGGCGGTCGCTCTTTTGCAAAGGGAAAAGATCCCTTTTGTGATCCTCAAAGGAAGTGCTGCGGCGGTCTATTATCCGACGCCCTCTTTACGCACGACGGGGGATGTTGATCTCCTCGTTGCCGAAGGCTATTTTGAAAAAGCCTTTGCAGTTTTTGAGGAAAACGGTTATTCTTTCAAAGAATGCTATGAAGATGAACGCGACTACACCTTTCTCAAGGGCGGCGTTGTTTTTGAACTTCACAAGCATTACAGCGATATCGGTCACGACATCGAATCCTATCTGCAAAAGGGCATTGACAACGCCGAGACCCTGACGCTTTACGGCAACGCGTTCCCGGCACTTCCCAAAGCCGAAAACGGACTCGTCCTGCTCGATCATATCCGCCACCATCTTCTCGGCGGTCTTGGCATCCGGCAGATCATTGATTTTATGATGTTCGTCCATTCGGTTTCGGATGACAAAACCTTTGAAGAGGAGTTTTTGCCGCTTTTGGAGACTGCGGGGCTTGGGACGTTTGCCCGCGTCATTACCAAGATGTGCAAACGGCAATTCGGGCTTCCCACGCCTGCTGCATGGTGCGAAAGCGCAGACAACAAAACCTGCGACGAACTTTTGGAACGCCTGTTTTTGAAAGGTAACTTCGGCAGAGAAGATCCCTACGAAGACCGCCCGATGAAATCCTTTTCCATGAGCGTAAAGGAGGAAGGTCTTTTCCGCGCTCTGCAAAAAGCGGGGCTTGCCAATAGCAAGGCTTGCAGGGAACACAAAATTTTGCGCCCTTTTGCATGGCTTTATCAGCTCCTCCGCTATTTCGGGCGGGGAATTGCCGCACTATTCCACGGCGAAAAACTCGGTCGGGACATGGAAGCGGGAAAAGATGAAGCCGATTTCTTTGGGCGACTGGGAATTTAACAAAGAGCAACCGAGCGGTTGCTCTTTGTTTTTTTATCATAATTTTGCAACAGAAAGTGACGGCTTTTATAAGGCGGATCGAATGTTTTGACCAAACGATTGACAAAAGCTCAAGTTTTATGATACAATAAAAATGTCCAAAAATTCGGTTTCAGGAGGGCTTTATGAAAACTTGCAAAGAGTATCGTTTGGAAGCAAAAACAGCGCTGAAGGGAAATTGGGCGTTTGCGATCGCGATCGTTCTCCTCTTTGGCATTGCGGTTGGAGCCGCTACCGCAACCATTGCCGCCGGCATTGTCTTGACCGGTGCTCTTATGGTTGGCTACGCTTACACTATGCTTCAGTTCTGCCGTCGCGGTAGCTTCAAAATTGAGGATTTGCTCCAGGGATTCCGCACCGATAATTTCACCGCTACTATCGGTCTGTATGTCAAAAGCGCGATTTACATTTTTTTGTGGTCGCTTCTTTTCTGCATTCCCGGTATTGTAAAGTCTTACGCTTATTCGATGGCTCCTTACATCATGGCGGATCATCCCGAGATTACCGGCGAGCAGGCAATCACCGCCAGCAAGAATCTGATGAACGGTAAAAAGGGCAAACTCTTCTGCTTGCAGTTCAGCTTTATTGGTTGGATCTTACTTTCCTGCCTGACGTTCGGCATTCTCGCCCTTTGGGTCGGTCCTTGGATGGATGTTGCGCAAGCAAAATTCTATGAATCGATCAAGGACGAAGTAAAACTTTGATTCGCTTCATTCAAAAAAATGCACCCTGTGGGGTGCATTTTTTTATGGCTCCAGATCCCGAAGCAGGTCAAAGAGCTCCTCGAGTGAGGAAAGTGAGATGCCGCGAGCCAGTTCCTTTCGCATCGAGGCGGGCAGACTATCGAGCGGGATCTCCACGAGCTTTAGGAGCTTTCCCTCGGCGTTGTAAAGCCCGATCTTGTCACCGCTTGTCCGCAGCCAGTAGCGATCGGCAGTTGCCACGACTTCTTTTGCAGGCTCATCCTGTTCGGTATCTACCGGGACGGTTGGGGTGGAAAGCTCGCCGAGCGCCCGCACACAACCGTTCAGCTCTCCCACAAGCGAGTAGGCGTTCTCCTGAATAAGATCGTTTTCCTCGATTGCGTTGCGCAGAACCTGCAAGGTCGTGATCGAAAGCACGAGGCAGACGGCGAGAACGCCGACGCCGAGAAACAAAAACAATTTGGAAAGTCCCATATCACAATCTCCTTTTTTGCTTGTCAGGGATATGATTTCCCAAACATCGGCATACTATTCCCAAACGACGAACAAAAGAGGAATGAAAATGAAAAACGGATGGATTTTTTTGGTTTGTTTCTTTCTCTCGCTTTCTTTTTGTGTGCTCGCTCTCGGTATTTACGCCGAGGCAAAATTTGAACTCTCTTTGGAGGAGGATCTTCTTAAGAGTGCAGTCTCTCCCGAGTCGCCGCGCTTTTACGCCTACGAGTTTTCGGATCGTTCCTCCCGGGAGGGAGCGCGCGTTGAGGTGACCTCCGAAGTCTATCGCCAGAAAAGCCGCGTTTATACGGCTTTTGAGGATCTGCCGGAAGATCTTGTCAATGCCTTTGTGGCGATCGAAGATCAACGCTATTGGCAGCACGGCGGCGTTGATTGGAAGCGGACGGCGGGGGCGGCGCTCAACTATCTTTTTCATGGAGAAAAGCACTATGGCGGCTCAACGATCACACAACAGCTCGTCAAGAATGTGACCGGCAATCGCGAGGAAACGGTTGCAAGAAAACTTCAGGAGATACTTTACGCCGTGCGGCTTGACGCCGCCTACGGAAAGAAAAAGGTGCTGGAGCTTTATCTCAACGCCATTTCCTTTTCAGATAACTGCGTTGGCATCGCTTCCGCCGCCGAACGCTATTTTGGGAAACGGGTCGGGGAACTTTCCACAGAGGAATGTGCCTCTCTCGCGGCGCTTGTCAACAGCCCGACCTACTATCACCCGGAACATTATCCCGAGGCGCACCTCTTGCGGCGCGATCTGGTGCTTTCCGAGATGTATCGGCAAGGGGATTTGACCGAAAAAGCCTATCAAGACGCGATTGCGTCCCCCCTTATCGTTTTGCCGGGGGACGGTTGGGACGGCGTCAACTCCTGGTATCTCGAAACGGTTTATTCCGACGTGGTGCGCGACCTTGTCAATCGTTACCAAATGACCGAGGAGGAAGCCTCGCACCTCTTTTACACCGGGGGGCTTTCGATCGATCTTGCGATGGATGTAGAACTGCAAAAAATGATCGAAGCGTATTACGCCGCAGAGCTGAAACTGCCAACCAATAAAAACGGTGAGACGGCGCAGTCTGCGATCGTTCTTATCGATCCCGAAACAGGCGATCTCTTGGCTCTTGCGGGGGGCGTCGGTGAGAAAGTGGGGAATCGTGTGCAAAATTTTGCAAGCGGAACTTTGCGCTCACCCGGATCGACGATCAAGCCGCTTTCGGTCTATGCGCCTGCGCTTGAAGAAGGGATCATTACCTGGGCAAGCGTCTATGACGACGTTCCGACGACCTTCGGCGAAAGCGGCAAAGATCCCTGGCCGAACAACGCGACGAGAGTCTATCGGGGGCTTACCGATATTTCCTATGCGGTCGCGCACTCGACCAACACGGTGGCGGTGCGAGTCTTGCGCGATCTCGGAACGAACAAATCCTACGACTACGCCACCGAAAAATTTCACCTTTCGAGTCTTGCGGGAAATGACAAAAACGCCTCGGTTTTGGCGCTCGGGCAACTCTCGCAGGGCGTAACCTTGCGAGAGCTCACCACCGCTTACACGGTCTTTGCGGATGGCGGAACCTATCATACCTGTAACAGCTATTATCGAGTGACAAACAAAGAGGGAACCATTCTCCTTTCAAACGCCGCCTCGGCCGAGCGAGTGCTTTCCGAGGAAAATGCCGCCGTGATGACAAAATTGCTCCAAGGCGTGGTCAAGGAGGGAACCTCCTCGGCGATCACGCTCCAAACGATCACTGCCTGTGCGGGAAAGACCGGGACGACGAGTAGTGATTGTGACCGTTGGTTCGTGGGATATACACCGGAACTGCTTTGTGGTGTTTGGTGCGGGTACGCCTATCCCGAGCCGCTTTCGGGGAAAAATCTTGCGACCGGGATCTGGAACGAAGTGATGACAAGGATCACTTTGCGCCGCGGCGGAAAGACGACCTTCGATATGCCCGCGTCGGTCGTTCTTGCCCCTTACTGCATGGATTCGGGGGAACACTATACCGAAGTTTGTGAGAAAGATCCGCGCGGCGATCGTGTGGCATACGGCTACTTTGCAAGCGGAACCGAACCAACCGAAGAATGTCGTTGCCACGTGCTTTGCAAAGCGCACCCGGACGGCGGGATCGCTGTGGGGGAGGATGCCGATGACGAAACGCTCATCGACGTGGCGCTCATCCGTGTGGCGCGAAAGTTTCCCATGACCGTACTTGTCAGCGACGCGCAGTATGTCTATGGCGGCGATCCTTTGCTCTTTGAAGTGGGCGATGACGAAAGTCTTTCCTATTTCGATCAAGAAGCAAACTATCCGTTTGGCAAGAGCGCCGTCGAAAAGCCGTTCAACCGTTCCTATCTGCCGGATGCGCTTATGCCCGATTGGTCCTATCTTGATTTTTTATCACAAGAATAAAGAGCGCCCATCCTTTCATATAGTGCGATACAACTTTGCAACGCTGGAGGTGCTTTCAATGTATCGCAAGGGCTATGGAAGGATGACGCTTTCCTCTTGGCTTCGGCTCGAGCTCGAACCGTGCAGGATCTCTGCCGCTTTGGTCGGCGGGATCCTTGCCGCGCTGATCGGACTCTTGCAAAAGTTTTTCTCGAAAAGCCCGTATCCGGTACTGTTGGCGCTCGGGATCGGGGAGATCACACCGCCGGTCTGGCTCATGGTTCTGCTCTGGACGGTGGCGCTTTTTACGGTCGGGGCGTCCGCGGGACTGGTCCTTTCTTTTCGGGAACGCGGGTGTGATGGCGCCAAATATCAGGCGGGAATGTTCTTTCTTTTGCTTTTGGTGTCCGAATATCTCTGGTACGCGCTCTTCTTTGGCGCAATGCTCGTGTTTTTGAGCGTCCTTTTTTCAATCCTCATCCTTTGCCTTGCGGTGGCTCTGACCGTCCTTTCGGCACGCATCAGCCGCCTTGTGGCAGGGGTGCTTGTCTTTCACGATCTTTGGATCATCTATTTGCTCATCTTAAACTTTGCAGTCCTTTTTCGAAGTTAGAAGAAAGGAAAAGAATGTCATTTTTTGGCGGTCTCTCATAAACTGGTAGCAAGAGAGCTTTCTCTGAATTCAGATGATAAGGAGACTTATAGAAATGCCAGAAAACAGATTTCCCACCATGACAACGGGAAATCCCCGCGAAACGGTCTGCATTGATACCAACAGGGTTTGCGACTCCTGTCGGGATCGCGATTGCTTTGAGAACGTTCGGGTCTATCTTTCCGAGTTTGGAAACGAGATTTTAGAGCGCACCGGAGCCATTCGCCCGAAGAGTGCAGAGATCCTTTGGACCCACGTCACCTTGGACGAGGTTCCGTTCAATCGGGGATTTTACGCTGTCAACACACGTTTCTACATTCGCATCCTTTGCGAAGCCTGCACCGGCAGTACTCGGAGCCAGGATGTGGAAGGACTTTGCATTCTTGACAAAAAAGTGATCCTCTACGGCGGGGAAGGCAACGCCAACATCTTCCGCAGTGGAAGCGACAACAGCTTCTGCGCGGGGCTGCCGGATGAGGATGATCTCGGCGTGCGCAACGCGCCCACGGCGATCGTCGAAGTGGTCGATCCCATTGTGCTCGGCGCCAAGATCGTTGATGTGATGCCGCCTTGCCCCTGCTGCTGCCAGGATGGCAACCTGCCGCGAGCGGTAACTGCGGGACTTCAGGCAACCCCGCGATTTGACGACAACGGACTGCGCTTCCTCACCGTGAGCCTTGGAATGTTCTCGGTGGTGCGTGTGGTGCGTCCGGGTCAGTATCTTGTGCAAGCGTCCGAATATATCGTTCCCGAAAAGGAATGTGTTCCCATGGAAGAGGACGATCCTTGCAGCGTCTTCCGCAATATGCCGTTCCCCTCGGGAGAATTTGGCAGCGGAACGACCGAGCGGCAGGGACGCTCCTGCGGTTGCGGCGGAAACTGAACCGAAACAAAAAAAGGAAGAAGAGGCACTTTCGCTTCTTCTTCCATTTTTGTTTTTCGGCTTTTATCCTTCGGTGCCGGTGTCACGCAGGAGTACAAGCTCGGGCTCACCGGCTTTTGTGATGCATTCGGGGGTGATAATGACCTCGGAAACGTCGCGGCGGGAGGGGATCTCGAACATGATCTCGGTCAGAGCATTTTCCAGGATCGAGCGAAGTCCTCGCGCGCCGGTGTTGCGCTCGATCGCAAGGCGTGCGACCGTTTTGAGCGTATCCTCGCGGAAGGTGAGCGTGACGCCGTCCATGCGGAAGAGCTTTTGATACTGCTTGACAAGCGAATTCTTTGGCTCGGTGAGAATCCGGATCAGTGCCGCTTCGTCGAGGTCGTCGAGCGCGACGGTTACGGGAATGCGCCCAACGAGCTCGGGGATCAGCCCGAATTTGACAACGTCGTGCGGGATGACATCTCGGAAGATGCCGGTGTCCTTGCGCTCCACGCGGGTCTTAATATCGCCGCCAAATCCGATCACCTGCGTGCCTTTGCGCGTTTCGATGATCTTTTCGAGCCCGTCGAAAGCGCCGCCGCAGATAAAGAGGATATTTTTGGTATTGATCTGAATAAACTCTTGGTTCGGGTGCTTTCTGCCGCCCTGCGGAGGAACGTTTGAGACCGTGCCCTCGAGAATTTTCAGGAGCGCTTGCTGAACGCCCTCGCCCGAAACGTCGCGCGTGATCGAGCGGTTTTCGCTCTTTCGGGCAATCTTGTCGATCTCGTCAATATAAATGATGCCATGCTCGGCACGCCGCACATCGTAGTCGGCTGCCTGAATGAGACGCAGGAGGATGTTTTCAACGTCCTCACCGACGTATCCGGCTTCTGTCAGGGTCGTTGCGTCTGCAATGGCAAAGGGAACCTGCAAGGTTTTTGCAAGCGTTTGGGCGAGATAGGTCTTTCCCACGCCGGTAGGACCGATGAGAAGCACGTTGCTCTTCTGGAGTTCAACATCTTCTTCGGCAGGCGCGTTTTTCTTGCCTTTTTTGCCCTTTTCCTCGTCGCCCGAGAGAATGCGCTTGTAGTGGTTGTAAACCGCCACAGAGAGCGCAATTTTTGCTTCATCCTGCCCGATGACATATTGATCGAGCGTCGCTTTGATCGAAGCGGGAGGCGGAAGCTCGGAGAGCTTGAACCCTTCGCTTGCGGGTGCGGCTTCTTCCGCGTCGCTGATCAGTTCGTTGCAGGCGTCCACACAAAAGTCGCAGATATATGCGCCTGTGGGGGAGGGGATCAGGAAATTGACCTGGTTCTC
>CADBFJ010000057.1 GCA_902793915.1 uncultured Ruminococcus sp. | reverse complement strand
TGCTTGAAGAGCTCAAAGAAAATGAGAAAGAGCGCCATGACTTTTCGCAGATAGTCGCGCCGTTTTTCGTTGCCTTTTTTGTAGACAAAGGCAAAGAAGAAAATTCCGACGGCGAGAACTGCCAACCAAAGAAGATGCGGAAGCGAGAAGCAGGCAAAGCCTTTCCCGGCTTCGGCGGAGCCGTCAATATAGGTCCAAAAACCATTCTGCGTCATTTTGTAGTCCTTTCTTCAATGGCATCCAAAGCGCCCCTGAGGTAGGCTTTTGTCAGCTGATCGAGAGAGATGTCATATCGTTCAGCCATCATTCTGAAAATGTCAAGCGGAATGACGAGCTCGGCTCCCAAGGATCGGCTGCCGATGTAGCGTCCGAGCCCAAAGGCTTCGATGAGCAGTTGCGTCGGTTCCAGATCCCGACTCCAGATTTTTGCGATGCGCTTCCAATACTGCGTCGCGAGCTTGTTGTGCAACAGGCGGAGCGAAAAGGAGATTGCAAAGCCGATTGCAAGCATCAAAAGCGCCGATAGCCATGGGGACCAAAAGGCGGTTGTCTTGTAAAAATCCGACCAGCCGCCTCTCTCTTTTCCGATGAGGACGACCATGATAAAATAGATCAGCATATAGGTCCAATAGGGGAGTAGCGCAAAGATTGCCGCCTTGCGGGAGAAGGAGACGCCGGTTTCCACGCACTGGAAAAGAACGATGGTCAGCGCGGGAGAAACGATATGCAGCCAGAAGTTGATTCCTGTCACCGCGCTGATTCCCTGCGTCGGCCAGATCAGGGCGAGCGCCGACACCATCGTGGTCGCAACGCAGATCGCGCCGGAATACTGGAGCAGGACGATCCAGTTCGGCAGGGCAAAACGCTTTTTTCGGATTCCGTCGACCGCGTAGGGGATCATGAACGCCGCGGCAATGGCGGAGAGCAGGTTTGACCACACCGTAAAGTATTGCAAGGGGTGTGTTCCGCTCCCATTGTATCTTTTTGCCATCAAGAAAATCGAAACGAATGCAGAGCAGAACACAAGGATGCCCGAGATCAGCGCGACGATGCTGCGCGTTTCCTCCAAGGCGATCAGGTATTTCTTCTTTTGTTTCATGTCATATCTCCGCTGTGCTTTCTTTCATTTCTGTTTTAGTATAGCATATATTGTCGCAGAATGGAAGACGGTTTCAAAAAAAGGGATTTGGAAGCTTCCAAATCCCTTTTTGCGGTTATTTCGATTCAAGCGATCAATACATTCCGCCCATGCCGCCGCCCATACCTGCGGGGGCTGCCGGAGGAGTAGGCTCTGGAATGTCGGCAACGACCGATTCGGTGGTCAGAATGACCGACGCGATCGATGCGGCGTTCTGGAGTGCCGAGCGGGTCACTTTGGTAGGATCTACGATGCCTGCCGCAACCATATCGCAATAGACTTCTTTGTAGGCGTCAAAGCCGTAGCCGTCCTTGCCGCTGCGCATGATCTTATCGACCACGACGCCGCCGTCAAAGCCTGCGTTTGCGGCAATCTGACGAACAGGCTCTTCGAGAGCCTTGAGAACGATTGCAAAACCGGTCTTTTCGTCGCCGTCAAGAGCGTTGCCTTGCTTTGCGATCTTTTTAATGACATTGAGGTAAGCGGTTCCGCCGCCTGCCACGATGCCTTCTTCAACTGCCGCCTTGGTGGCGTTGAGGGCATCCTCGATGCGGAGCTTCTTTTCTTTCATCTCGGCTTCGGTTGCGGCACCGACCTTGATGACGGCAACGCCGCCTGCGAGCTTTGCAAGGCGCTCTTGGAGCTTCTCGCGGTCAAAGTCCGAAGTCGTCTCGGCGATCGCGCTTCTGATTTGCGCTACTCTTGCTTTGATATCGTCCGATTTGCCGGCGCCATCCACGATGATGGTGTGTTCCTTGTTGACCTTGATCTGGCGGGCGCGACCGAGCATATCAATCGTTGTGTCCTTGAGTTCCAGACCGACTTCGGAGGAAATGACCTGACCGCCGGTCAAAATAGCGATGTCTTGAAGCATCTCTTTTCTGCGGTCGCCAAAGCCGGGAGCCTTGACTGCCACGCAGTTAAAGACGCCGCGCAGTTTGTTGAGCACGAGCGTGGTCAGAGCCTCGCCCTCGACGTCTTCGGCAATGATGAGGAGCTTTCTGCCTGCCTGAACGACCTGCTCAAGCAGGGGAAGGACTTCCTGAATGTTGGAAATCTTCTTATCGGTGATGAGAATGAGCGCATCATCAAAGACGGCTTCCATCTTATCCATATCGGTTGCCATGTAGGGGGAGAGGTAACCGCGATCGAACTGCATGCCTTCGACGACCTCGGAATAGGTGTCTGCCGATTTGGATTCCTCAATCGTGATCACGCCGTCTGCCGTGACCTTTTCCATCGCGTCGGCAATCAGTTGACCGATCACTTCGTCGCCTGCGGAGATCGTGCCGACACGCGCGATGTCTGCCGTGCCATTGACCTTTTTGGAGCTTGCGACAAGCGCTGCGACAGCGGCGTCAACCGCTTTTTTCATGCCTTTGCGAAGCACCATGGGATTTGCGCCCGCGGTGACGTTCTTCATGCCCTCACGCACAAATGCCTGCGCAAGCAGGGTTGCGGTAGTGGTACCGTCGCCGGCGGCATCGTTGGTCTTGGTGGCAACCTCTTTGACAAGCTGCGCGCCCATGTTTTCGGCTTCGTCTTCGAGCTCGATCTCTTTTGCGATGGTCACGCCGTCGTTGGTCACGAGGGGAGAGCCGTATTTTTTGTCAAGCACAACATTGCGCCCTTTAGGACCAAGTGTAATCTTGACCGTGTCTGCCAGTTTGTCAACGCCGCGAACGAGCGCGTTTCTGGCTTCAATTCCGTAAAGAATGTTCTTTGCCATAACAGTTTACCTCACTTATTCTACGATTGCGAGAATGTCGCTTTGTTTGACGATATTGTATTCCTCGCCGTCCATTTTGACCTCTGTTCCCGAATACTTGCTGGTGATGACCTTATCCCCGACCTTGACTTCCATGGGGATGAGTTCGCCCTTTTCGTTGCGGGCGCCCGGACCGACGGCGATGACTTTAGCCACCTGGGGCTTTTCCTGTGCGGACGGGGTAAGAAGAATGCCGCCCTTGGTTTTTTCTTCGGCTTCGACGAGCTGTACCACAACTCGGTCTGCAAGCGGTTTGATGTTCATGGTAGTTCCTCCTTGATTTGCTGAAAAATAGGGTATTTTAGCACTCTGATGCCTCGAGTGCTAACCGATACTTTTATTCTATACCAAATCATGGAAATTTCAAGACCATTTCGTTAGAATTCACAAATTGTTCATAATAATCTATGGCTTTTGTTTTGCCTTGTGTTAGAAGCTGCGAGAGCGGGCATAGAATGGAGCGACGACGATCGAAAAAAGGAGCAATTGATTGATGATTTCATGGCTTTTGACCGGGGGCGGCGTTTTGTTCTGCCTGATTCTTTGCGGTGGGTTTTTCACGCTTTATTTGCGGGGGCGTCCGATTGTCTGTCCGCGCAAAATGGCAAGGATTTTGGGTGAGGAACAACCAAACGGCGCGTCTCCCGCAAAAGCCACTTTTTTGGCGCTTGCAGGGACGCTCGGCGTGGGGAACCTCGTCGGCGTTGCCAACGCAATCTCTCTGGGCGGCGCCGGAGCAGTTTTTTGGATGTGGATCTCGGCGCTCTTTGCCATGGTGCTCAAATACGCCGAGATTTTACTTGCCGTCCGATATAGAAGAGCCGGAAAAAACGGTTATTTCGGCGGCGCGGCATACTATATGAAAGACTATTGGCAAAGTCGGAAAAAGATGCGGATGGCGGCGATCCTCCCTTGTATCTTTTCAATTTTTCTCATTCTCAACTCGCTTTCCATGGGGTGCGTGATCCAGGTGGGAGCGATCGTATCGTCCGCGTCAAGCGTCTATCACTTGCCGCCGTTTGCCTGTGCTATGCTTCTTTTGCTTCTCGTGATCCCGCTTGCGGCAAAAGGGACAAAAGAGATCTCGGTTCTGACCTCTTATCTCGTTCCCATCATGTCGCTCGGATTGCTGTTGCTTTCGCTCCTTTTGTTGCTTTTGCGAAAGGAAGTCTTGGGAGAAGTGATCCGCACGATTTTTCGGGACGCCTTTTCGGGTGAGAGCTTTGCGGGCGGGCTTTTCGGCTTTTTTACGAGCCGCGCGTTGCGCGTTGGGACGATGCGGGGGCTGCTCTCCAACGAAGCGGGATGCGGAACTTCTCCCACGGCGCACGCCACCTCTCCCACCGATCATCCCGCAAAGCAAGGCGTGTGGGGAATCTTTGAGGTCTTTGTGGACACCTTGCTCCTTTGTACCATGACCGCCCTGACCATTCTTTCTTCCGGGGTGGATCTTTCGACCTCTGACGGCATGGCGCTGACAACTGCCGCCTATACCTCGGTGCTCGGTCCTTGGGCATCCTGTTTTCTTGCGGGTGCCGTGTTTGCGTTCGGGTATGCCACGCTCCTTTGCTGGGCAAACTACGGGCTTGAGAGCGTTCGGTTTTTCAGCAACAAAAAAGGATGGAAGCACGCCTATCTCTCTTTGTTTGCGTGTTCCATCCTATTGGGAGCGACCCCGCTTGCGGGTCGGATCTGGGGAGTATCGGATTTTATTATTGCGGTTTTGACGCTTCTCAATCTCGCAACGCTTTTTCTTTTGCGTCGGGAGATCCGGGAAGAGACGCTTTCCGTGTTCGGTCGGTAAGCGCGCAAAGCGCCTGCTTTGCATATCCGCAGGCGGTGAGGACTTTTGCGGGGGATGCCGCGGCTCCGTCGTGTTCCAGATCTGCCGCGTGCGACAACTCGTTTGTGAAGTCGCGGAAAAAGAAAAGATAAAGCTCTTCTAAATTGGCTTGCAGATCGCGGGTTCGATCCCAAGCGCACAGGAGCGCATGAAAATCGTTCATAAAGTCTTTTTGCGTCCGGCTTGGATCGGGCGAGAGCATCATTCCTTTGCTTGCGTTTGCGGCAACAAGCAGGGAAGCGCGGAGCCTTTGACCTTCCTCTAAAAGAGAGCCGAGCGTTTCCCGATTTAAGGAAAGGTTTTCCAAACACTTCCAAAGCGTTGGAGCTATCTCTTCCATTCGCGCAAGAAAGCGGCAGACCAAAGAGAGAAGCGCTTGCTTTTCGTCGTCTTTTGGAAAAAGGGTTTCGTTGCTCGGGAGTAAGGAGAGGAGCCGGTTAAGCTCATTTTGGCAGAGCGAAAAAAGGTCGTGGATCGGGTGCGGGTCAAATGCGCTCGTGGCAAGTTTCGCCGAAAAAGACCTCTGCAATTCCCAAATTGCTTTCGCGCTTCCTTGCGGATGATCGGCAAAGGCTTTTTTCCACTCTGTTTCGCTTTCAAACAGTTGACCGTCCGAAAGAAACTCCGATCTCATACGGCTTTTTCGGGGCGAACGGCAATGTGATCCTCCCGAAGTGGTTTTGCGCCTTTCGGAACGACGAATTTGAGCGCGCGCGGAAGAATCTTTACGGTAAACTCACCGCCCGTGACCAGCTCGCCGTCCAGAGAATAGACAAAATCATCGGGTGCCGAGATCTTGATTTCTTTCCCTCTGCGATAGACCATGAATTTTGCAAAAGCCGGATTTTCGAGATGCGTGCCGATCTTGTAATCGTTCATCAGCTTTAAGAAAGTGAAGATCGAGATCGGGCGCACCAAGCAGACTTCGAGAAGCCCGTCGTTGTCGAGCGAACGCGGCGCACAGCGATAGGAACCGCCGACGTATTGCCCATTGGCGATCGTGCAGAGAAGAATTGAGCCGGCAGGGTTGAGAAGCTCACCGTCCACCGTGACGCGGCAGGGGTTTTTCATGGCGGTAAAGAGGGCTTTGATCACGCCCGTGGTGTAAGCGTTCTTTCCGCCGATAATCTTCTTGCGGCGCACGTTTGTCATCGTTTTTGCAACGGCGGAGTCAAAGCCGAAGTGCGTGGCGTTGATGGCGTAGCGATCGCCGATCTGCATGACGTCGATCAGTTCTTCTTCGCCGTCGATCAGCGCGCGAAGATCGAAAAAGGCGTCTTTGCCGCCGTAGTATTTGACAAAATCGTTGCCGGAACCGGAGGGGTAGGAAGCGACCGACGCTTGCGAAAAACCGATTGCGCCGCTGACCACTTCGTTGAGCGTTCCGTCACCGCCGCAGGCGTAAATGCGCACTTCTTCGGGGTGACTTTCGCAATAGCGTTTGACAAAAGCGGTTGCGTCTTTCTCGGATTTGGTTTCGTAAAACTCGACGTCGAGTTCGGGAAAGAGAGCGGCGACTTTTTCGCGCAGAGCGGGCAGGGCGTTTTCTTTTCCGGCGGCTGGGTTGACTACAAACAGGTGTTTCATAATGGGTCCTCGATCTTAAAGATACTTGATATAGGCGGAGAACGCCGAAGGAATGGCGTAGTCGCGGTGGAGAATTTCGTTATCGACAAGGAAGCAACGATCGCTCCCGGCGCGTTCGTCAAACTCGGGCGAGATGCGAACGGCGTAGGCGATCATGTGCCACTCGACGTGGGTGAAAATGTGCTTTGCGTCCTCAAGGCGGCTCCAGCGCAAAGGCTCAAAGCCGAGCGAGCGGATGAAGGTGAGTAAAGCGGCTTCGTCCAGATGCCCTTTGGTGTTGGGGAGCTCGTAAAGCCCTGCCAAAAGTCCTTTATCGGGGCGCTTTGAGAGGGCGGTGCGCCCGCCGTCCTCAATGAGCAAAACCGTTCTATCCTCGATCTTTCGCGGCGGCTTTTTCGAGCGCTTGGGGAGCTCCAAAACGTTTCCTTCCATGCGTGCGCGGCAGAGAGAAGCAAGTGGGCAGCTTTCGCATTTTGGTTCGCCGTTCGGCAGGCAGACCGTGGCGCCGAGCTCGATCAAGCTTTGGTTGAAGTCTCCCGCCTGTTCGGGGATCAAAGGGAGGAGCAGCTCGCGGAATGCGGCTTTGGTTTCGGGCAGGGCAATATCCTTATCCGATGCGGTCAGGCGCGCCACGACGCGCAGAACGTTTCCATCGACCGCAGGGACGCGCTCGCCGAACGCAATCGAAGCGATTGCTCCCGCCGTGTAGTCCCCGATGCCCGGGAGCTTTTGCAGGGATTTGTGATCCGATGGGAAAACGCCGCCGAAGTCGGAGAGGATCGTTTTTGCCGCCTTTTGGAGATTGCGCGCGCGGCTGTAGTATCCAAGCCCTTCCCAAAGTTTATAGAGCTGTTCCTCGGGGAGCGACGCGAGCGCTTCCACGCTCGGGCAAACCTCAAGAAAGCGTTTGTAGTAGGGCTTGACCGCCTCCACCCGCGTTTGCTGAAGCATGATTTCGGAAAGCCAGATGGGGTAGGGGTCTTTCGTGTGTCTCCAGGGGAGATCGCGCTTGTTTTGCGCGAACCAGTCAAGGAGAAGCGGCACAATTTCGCATGGAATTTTGTTCATACCGATTCTCCTTTCGGTCAAAGAATTCATCCTTTCTATTTTATCACAGGACGAGAGAAAAAGCAAGGAAGATTTTTCACAAAACTTTTTTGAAGCCCACCTTTTATCCTCTTGTGCGAAAAGTTTTTGAA
>CADBFJ010000056.1 GCA_902793915.1 uncultured Ruminococcus sp. | reverse complement strand
GCGCTGATCGGTTGGCAGATCGACAACGAGCTCTACGTTTACGACAACGGCTGTCATTGCCCGCTCTGCCGCAAGAACTTCCGCAAGTGGTTAAAAGACCGCTATGGAACCATCGAAAATCTGAACAAAGCCTTCGTCATGGATCGCTGGTCGCTGACCTACGATTCTTTTGAAGACGTGATCCCGCCCAAACGCTCGGAATGGGCACATCCCTCCTTGGAGGCCGCCTGGTTTGAATTCTACGCGAACCTGACGGTCGATTACGCCGAGGAGCAGGCAGAAATTCTCCACAAGTATTCGGACGCGCCGGTCGGCACCGACCTCATGGTGCTCAACCGCTTTTCGTTCTACAACGCAACGAAGAAGCTCGACGTCGTCCAGCTCAACCACTACGACACCGCGCGCAGGCTGACTCGCCCGCCCTTCTTCTACAACTTCATCCGTCCGATGAAGGATCGTCCCTTCTGGGTCACCGAAACGCAGGTCGGTTGGAACGGTTCCAAGACCGCGCAGAGCCGCTACCGCCCCGAGGGCAACTGCTACGTCAACACCTGGCTCCCCTTTGCCATGGGCGGCGAGATGAACCTCTATTGGCTCTTCCGCGCGCACACGGCGGGACATGAGATCGCGCACGGCGCCATTCTCTCGGCATCGGGTCGCCCCTACCGCGTCAGCGAGGAGGTCAAGCAGGCCGCGCAGGACATCAAAACCGCCCTGCCCTTCCTTGAAAACAGCGCGGTCAAGTCGAAGATTGCTCTGCACTATTCCTCGACCGGAGAAAACGATTTTGCCGTCGCTCCGATCGTGGAGAATATGCCCTATTTTGATACGATCCTGCAAAAATTCCACGACGCCTTCTGGCACTATAACGTCGACGTGATCGAGCCCTGCCACTCGCTCGAAGGCTACGACATCCTCATTTCTCCGCTCGTGCCCTACATCCCGAAAGAGGATGCCGACCGCATTAAAAAATGGGTTGAAAATGGCGGCACCTGGATCGTAGGACCCCTGACCGACATCTACGACGCCTCGCTCAAAAAGAACGAGAAAGCGCCCTTCTACTTCCTCGAAGACTTCGCCGGCGTCTACACGGTCTACCAAAAGCCAATCATCAACGAGGTATTTAGAGCCAAGTGGCAGGACGGCAGCCCCGCCGAAATCTCGACCTACTTCGACGCCTTCCGCCCGACCGATTCGAGAGCGCTTGTCAGCTACGACGGTGAGGAATTTGACGGCTATGCCGTTGTCACCGAGCGCAGGGTAGGCAAAGGCAAAGTGATCCTGCTCGGGAGCGTTCTCGGCATCGACGACCTGAGACGGCTCGTCGACCTTGAACCGATCGCAGAGGCCTCTGAAAACATCCGTCTTGTCGAGCGCAGCGGCAAAGAGAACGGCATCATCGTCGCCGAACTCAAACATGAGCCAGGCTTTGTTGCCCTCGACGGAACCTATACCGACCTTCTCACCGGGAGAACCCTCTCTGGACGCGTCGACGTCAACCCGCATGAGGTGTTGGTGTTGAAAAAAGTCTAAACCCTTCGGAAAGGAGCTTTTTCAATCAGAACAGAAATGAAAGCTCAAAACGAAAAAACAGTCAATTCAAAAAAGCGCACGATCGCCTATGCAGGGATCATTTTTGTCATTTTCATCTGGGGACTCTACCCGGTCTTGACTTCGGATCTCTTGGAGTTTTACTCGGGCGGAATGTTCTCCTTTACGGGATCTCTCATTGCCGCCGCCTCGCTTTTGCTCCTTTGTATCCCGAAATTAAAACGACTTGATCGATCCTATTTCAAAGTTGCACTGCCAACCGGCTTTTTCGTCGGTCTTGCAAATCTTTTGCAAAAGATCGGTCTGCAATACACGACGCCCACGCAATACGCCTTTTTGGAGAATCTTTCCTGCGTTATTGTACCGCTCTTGTTGTTTTTGTTCATTCGAAAAAAGCCGAGCGCACTCACGATCACAGCAAGCGTGCTCTGCCTTGTCGGCTGCTTTGTTTTGAGCGGACTGGATTTTTCGAGCGGTGGGATCTCTTTCGGAAAAGGAGAAATCCTTTGTGCGCTTGCCGGGATCCTTTACGGCGTGAACATCGCGGCAACCGGCGTCTATGCGAAAAAACTGGATGCGATGCTCTACGTCATGATCCAGATGTGGATGCACGTTCTCGTTTCGGGCATTGCGGCGTTTGCGCTCGATCGCATTTCAATCGGCGGCACGCCGATTGAAAAAATCGTCTTTTCCTGGGATCCGAAGCACTTGATCCTGCTTGCGGTTCTGGTCTTGACCATCAGTACGCTCGGCTGGATCATTCGCACCGAGGCGCTCAAATATGTGAACGCTTCTGTCGTTGCGGTGCTGATGCCCTTTTCCTCGGTGGTGACCGGCGTGCTTGCCGTTTGCATCGGCAAAGACGTTTTTACGCTTCACCTGCTCTTGGGCGGACTCGTGATCCTGCTTTCCTCGATCCTCTCGAGCGTCGCGGATATCAAAGAAACGAAATGGGAGAAACAAAAAAATGGCGATTAAAGTTTTGGCAACCGGAGATTTGCTCTTTACCGCCGATTTCCCGGAAGAATACAGAGCAATCCGCAAATCGCTCGATGCGTTTCTGGAAGATTGCGACCTGAAGCTCACCAACCTCGAAACCAACCTCTCGGAGTTCGGTTCCTTTGCCAACCAGTATTCGGGCGGAACCTGGCTCAACACGAGAAAAGAACTGTTCCCTGATCTCGATTCTTTCGGCTTTAACTTTTACGGCACGGCGAACAATCACTGCATGGATTATTCCTATGCGGGAATGCTGTCCACGATCGATTTTCTCGACGCACAAGGGCGTGCCCATGCGGGAACGGGGAGAAGCCTTGCCGAGGCAGAAAAGCCGGCAATCCTGCGCTTGAAAGACGGAAAACGCGCGGCGATCTTCGCCGTGGACGCTTCGATGGCACGCCCCAGCATGGCAGGGACCGCGAGCAATGCGTTTGCGCCCCGCCCGGGCGTCAACTATTTGCGCCACGAAACGGTTTATACAGTTTCCGAAAAAGATCTTGCAGATCTGAAACGGATCGCGAAGACGACCGCGATCAATTTTGCCCGCGACGGAGACATTGCAACAGGCTACTGTCTCCCCGATCCCGAAGGGGTGTTTGTGTTCGGGGATACGACCTTTACGGTCAATCCGGAAGTTCCGCTGTCCAGATGCAACGAAAAAGATCTCTGCCGCCTGACCGGAAACATCCGGAAGGCAAAGGCAGAAAACGACCTCGTTTTTCTCCTCGTGCATTGCCACGATGAGGAGGGAACTTCCTCGGTCACGCCACCGGCGTATCTCAAAGAGTTCTGCCGAGCCGCGATCGACGCAGGGTGCGGCGCCGTGTTCGGCGGAGGTTGCCACGAATTGCGCGGAATGGAACTTTACCACGGCAAGCCCATCTTTTATTCGCTGGGCGACTTTATCTATCAAGGCATGCGCGTAGAACTTCTTCCGCCCGATTTCATGGAAAAATACGGAGTGGACGTCGATGCGCCGGCAAAAGAGGGACTGCGCGTGAGATCAAGGGACGGAAAGATCGGACTGCAAACCAACGAAAAGAACTTTTTGACCGTCCTCCCCAAGCTGACCTTTGAGGGCGACGAGATGACCGACGTCACCTTGCTCCCCGTTAAGCTCGGATTTAAAACGAATCATGAAAAACTCGAGGGACTCCCCTATTTTGCAGAAGGCACAGAAGGAGAGAAGATTTTTCAAAAGTATCAAAAACTCTCCGCGGATCTCGGCACAGAGCTCGTTTTGGAACAGGGCTATATCAAAGTAAAGAGGTAAACGATGGAAATTCAAAAGATCAAAGCGATGGTCTCCCGCCACATGGATCTTGTCCTCAAAGCCGAACAGGAGCTTTGGGCGATCCCCGAAGTCGGGTACAAAGAATTTAAGACCGATGCTTATCTAAAGGCCGCCTTCCGTGATCTCGGGTATGAGCTCACCGAGGCCGACGGGATCCCCGGTTTTTATACCGTCCTTGATACGGGAAAAGCAGGGCCGACCATCCTTGTGCTTGCCGAGCTCGACGCGCTTTATTGCGCGGATCACCCGGGTAGAGACCCAAAGACCAACGCGGTACACGCCTGTGGACATCACGCGCAGTGTGCAACCATTCTGGGGATCGCGGCGGCACTGAAAGAAGAAGGCGCGCTCGAGGGTCTTTCGGGCAAAATCAAACTTTGCCTTGTTCCTGCCGAAGAGGGGATCGAGATCGAATACCGCATGGATCTCATCAAGCAAGGAAAAATCAGCTTTGCGTCGGGCAAGCAGGAGTTTTTGGCAAGAGGATATTTTGACGACGTCGATCTTGCCTTTATGGTACACGCCGGTATGTCGGAAGGAACCCCGGAGAACAAACTCTACCGCAAATACCAAGGCTACAACGGCGTGATCCGCAAAAAGATCGTGATCAAAGGCAAAGCCGCCCACGCAGGAGATTGTCCGCATCTCGGCGTCAACGCTCTCAATGCGGCAACGCTTGCAATTTCCGCCGTCAACAATCTGCGCGAGACTTTTAAGGAGAGCGATTTCGTGCGCTTCCACCCGATCATCACCAAAGGAGGGGATGTGGTCAACGCCGTTCCTGCTGAGGTCGTGATGCAAAGCTATGTCCGCGCCGCAACGACTGAGGCACTTGATTCTGCCAACAAACGCATCAACCGCGCCATCAGCGCGGCAGCGGCTGCAAACGGCTGCTCGGTCGTCATCTCGGATATTGCGGGCAGCGAACCCTTCCACGAGGACGAACGCCTGACCGACCTTTACAAGGAAGTTTGTGAAGAAATCGGCGGAAAGGATTGCTACGAAGATTTCGGAGACGTCTGGGAAGCCTGCTCCACCGATATGGGCGACCTTTCGGTCAATTTCCCGGCGATCCACCCCTATGCGATCGGCGCCGTCGGCACCGAGCACGGAAAGGATTACAAAATCCCCGACCCCAAAAAGGTCTGTGGAAACTCGGCGGTCCTGCAGCTCGGTTTGCTTTATCGCCTGCTTGAAAACGGCGCAAAAAAAGCAAACGAGATCAAAGCCAACTATCAGCCGGTATTCTCCACGATCGCCGATTACGTCGCCTTCAAAAAGGCGCAGACCGCCGAGCGCGAGACGGTACTCCAAAACACCGACGGAAGCCTTACCATTCTATAAGGGGAACAGAAAATGCGGGGGAACCCTTTTTTGAAAAAAGAGGTTTCCCCGCACCCCTTCCGAAAAAACGAACAAAAAGAAAAGAGCGCTTGCCGATCATTTCAGGCGAGCGCTTTTATCTTTTTTTCAGTTTTTCAAGGGGGGTGCGGGGGCGCGCTTTTTTCAAAAAGGCACCCCCGCATATCCTTTTTATCCTCTTATTCTTCGATATCCGATTCTTCGACGATGAAGTCTTTGATGTAGAGGTAGATTTCGCCGTCGGATTCGCAATAAATTTTATCCCACTCGAAGGTATACATGGCGCCGAGGAGCGATTTGCCGTTGACGGTAAAGTTTTCGCCGTCGGTGAGGGTGATCTTTCCGGGGTATTTTCCTGCCATACCGACGAACTTATTGACGTCGTTCATGGTTTCCAGTCTGATACGATATCTCATTTTTTCACGTCCTTTCATTGTGTCAAAATCAAGATTTGCTTTTTTCTTTTTGGGGCTTGCCGCACAGCCGTTTCAGGACCGGGGCAAGCAGTTTGGGAGCTTTCCAGACAACGAACTTCAAAGCGTCGCACCTCCTCTGCTCTGCAAAAAATCACTTCAGTAAAGTATATGCAGAAAGGCGGGGTGCGGCTCTTTGTTTCAGCCTGTTTTTGCCGCTTTGGGAAGCCCCTCTTTTTCGATCTTTTCCATGGCGGCGCGGAAAACCGTCTTATCGTTCTCGTGCGTCAGGGAGGCTTCGGCTTGTTCGAGCGGAACCCACTCGACCTGTGCGATCTCGCCCTCGCGGGGACGGATCTCGGTCTGATTGGTTTCGGTCAGAAAATAGACCACCTCTTTGGTGACGCCGGGTTGGGGACGGTAATGCACGGTCTTGCGGAAATCCGAATAGATGCGGATCTGCACCGAGGTCTCCTCATAGACCTCGCGCACCGCGGTCATGTATTCGGTCTCTCCGCGTTCCATGTGTCCTTTTGGGAAAGAGCGGTGTCCCCCGGGACGATGCCGGATCATCAGGATGTAACGCTTTCCGTCTTCCGCGGTATGCAAAACAAGCGCACCGCAGGATTTTTCATGCTGCATGGGATCCACTCCTTTCTCAAAAAAATCGTTTTCGGAACTTACAGCTCGGGAGCGATCTGCTCCATGACGAAGGCTTCGAGGATGTCGCCGACCTTGATGTCGTTGAACTTTTCAAGACCGATACCGCACTCGTAGCCGGCGGCGACTTCTTTTGCGTCGTCTTTGAAGCGCTTGAGCGAGGAAATCTTATCCTCAAAAATGACCACGCCGTCACGCAGCACGCGGATCTGCGACTGACGCGTAATTTTGCCGTCCTGCACGTAGGAACCCGCGATCGTACCGACGCTCGGCACGTGGATGGTCTGGCGCACTTCGGCATGCCCAAGGAGATTTTCCTTGTACTTGGGAGCAAGCATACCCTTCATGGCAGCCTGCACCTCTTCGATACACTCGTAGATGATGCGGTAGGTACGGATCTCAACGTTCTGACGCTCGGCGGAATCCATCGCCGATTTGTCGGGACGGACGTTAAAGCCGATGATGATCGCGTTCGAGGCGGCGGCAAAGGTGACGTCGCCCTCGGTGATTCCGCCCGCGGCGGCGTGGATGACGTGAACCTTGACTTCCTCGTTCGAGAGCTTTTCAAGAGACGCCTTGACCGCCTCGACCGAGCCGTCCACGTCGGCTTTGACGATGATATTGAGCGTCTTGACGCCCTCGGAGATCTGTTCAAAGAGATCGTTGAGGCTGGCTCTTGCGTTGGCTTTGAAGACGTCCTCTTTCGCCTGCGCGCGTCTTTGATCGGCAAGCGTTCTTGCCATGCGCTCGTCCTCGACCGCCTGGAATTCGTCACCCGCGGAGGGAACTTCCGAAAGACCGGTGATCTCGACCGGGACCGACGGACCCGCTTCTTTCATGGTCTTGCCGTTGTGGTCAAGCATCGAGCGCACGCGACCGACGGCGGTGCCGGCGATGATGATGTCGCCGTTTCGGAGCGTACCGTTCTGCACGAGTACGGTAGCCACGGGACCTCTGCCCTTATCGAGCTTGGCTTCAATGACCACGCCCTTGGCGCGGCGGTTCGGGTTGGCTTTAAGGTCTTTGACCTCCGCCACGAGAAGTACGCTCTCAAGAAGCTCGGGAATGCCCTTGCCGGTCAGAGCAGACACCGGGACGCAGATCACGTCGCCGCCCCACTCTTCGGGAACGAGGTCGTATTTGGTGAGTTCCTGTTTGATGGCGTCGGGGTTGGCGCCGGGTTTATCCATTTTGTTGATGGCAACGATGATATCAACCCCTGCCGCTTTGGCATGGTTGATCGCCTCGACCGTCTGGGGCATCACGCCGTCGTCGGCAGCCACAACGAGGATGGCGATATCGGTCGCCAT
>CADBFJ010000055.1 GCA_902793915.1 uncultured Ruminococcus sp. | reverse complement strand
AGAGCGTTATAAGTTTAAGAAAGAGAATGCGGGAGGAACCTTTTTGCAAAAAGTTCCTCCCGCACCCTCTTCAAAAAACTCTATCAAAAGGTTTTTATGCCCTCGCCGGAAAGAGGGCGTTATTTTTTTGTAAAAGTTTTTTCGGAGGGGGTGCGGGGGAACCGCTTTTTTTCAAAAAAGGGTTCCCCCGCATTCTCTTATAACCCCTAAATCTTCCCCGCGATCGCTTGGCGCAAGTTCTGTAGGATGCGTTTTTCGAGGCGGGAGATATAGGATTGAGAGATGCCGAGCAGGTCGGCGACCTCCTTTTGGGTGAGTTCCCGACCGCCGCGAAAGCCGTAGCGCAGTTCAATGAGCTCGCGCTCACGCGGGGAGAGATCGGCAACGGCACGGCGGACGAGCTGCCGCTCCTCCTTTTTTTCAAGGTCGGTGACGATGCTGTCCTCCTCGCTCCCGAGGACGTCCGAGAGGAGCAGTTCGTTGCCATCCCAATCGGTGTTGAGCGGCTCGTCGATCGAAAGCTCGCTTTTCTCTTTTCCTGTCTTGCGCAGGTACATGAGAATTTCGTTCTCGATGCAGCGCGAAGCGTAGGTGGCGAGCTTGATATTCTTGTCGGCACGGAAGGTGCCGATCGCCTTGATGAGCCCCATCGTGCCGATCGAAATAAGATCCTCGATCCCCACCCCCGTCCCCTCAAAGCGCTTTGCGATGAAAGCAACCAAGCGCAGGTTACGCTCGATGAGGGTAAGTCGCGCGTCCTCGGCGGGCAGGCGCGCGATGCAGTCGGCTTCCTCCTCTGTCGAGAGCGGCGTGGGGAGCGTTTCGGGACCGTTGATGTAGAAAATACCGTTTTTCCAAAGGCGATGGCGAAGCCGAAGCAAAAAGCGGAACAAAAGTTTCATGGCAGTACTCCTTTTCTGTCATAAAAGAAAAAGTCAATCGGGCGGGAGAAGCGCGTCAAAGCCGTCGGACGTGCCAAGCTCCGAAAGGGCAACAAGGTAATCGACAGGGGTTTTCTCTTTGCCGTCGTCAAGCAACAGCCGTTTGGGAAGCAGGGCGGGAAGAAAGCACTCGCCGGTTGCGCTTTTGGCAGGGATCAGGCGGATCGGCTGTCCGCCCTCCAGCCAGACAGCGGGGTCTTTTTGCGTCAAGCGCTCGCGCAGATCTTGCGGCAGGATCGGCAAAATTTTTGAGGCTTTTGCCACAACGACTCCCCTGCCTCCGATCGGATCTTTGAGAAGGTTCCCCGAATCGACCAGCGCGCGAAGGCGAACCTCCCCAAACCCGAAATCGACCGAGAGCGTCGCCTCGCGGTGCTTGCCCGCATAGCCGAGGAAGCGTCCGCCCTTGATCGTGAGAAGCCCCGAAAGCCCGCCGAGGATCGCAAAGATCCAGACAGAGAGGCTGTCGCCCGAAAGCGCCTCAATTGGAAGAGAGAGGCGGTTGAGCGCGCGATAGAACAGGGTCAAAAGCCCCGCAAGCAGGGCGGAAACAAAAAAGACGACAAAGGTCAGGCGCAAAAAGCGCGTAAAAGAAGTCTCGCGCCGCCAAAACGCGATTGCGCTCATGAGGAGCGCCGCAAGCAGATCGGCAAGGATCGCCCACCCCCCAAAGATGCCGAGCAGCAGGCTCCCCGCGGCGTAAAGCCCACCGAACGCCGCCGCACCGATAAGGCGCAGGCGCGCCGTCTTTGCGTGGCAAAGTCTTGCCGAGAGCAGAAGGCAAAGCAGATCCATACTGCCGTTGACGAGAATATAAAGATCGAGATAGACTTCCCCTACCACGCACGTCACCTCGTTTCCTCGCTTTGATTGTAACACCGCACCCGCTTCCCTTTTTGTCGGAATGAGGGGCGCGAAAAATTTTTCCAAAGGGCTGTACTTTCTCTTTGGAATATGCTAAAATAGAACCGATCAAAACAAGAAAGAAGGGACAAGCATGACCCATCTCAACGCTTTTCAAAACGCACTAAAGCAAAACGGCGCCGACGCCGCCATCCTTTCCAACGAACTGAACCAGCGCTACCTCTCGGGCTTTGCCTTTGAGGACGGGCTTCTGCTCGTGACAAAAGAGAACGCCTATCTTTTGACCGACTTCCGCTACGAGGAAGCCGCAAAAGCCGAGGCAAACCCGGGCTGGAAGATCCTTGTCCCCGGTCGCGGGCAAATGCTCATTGAGATCTCGGCGCTCCTTGCAAAAGAGGCTTGCAAAACCGTTTTGGTGGAAGAAGCTTCTCTTACTTTACAAGACTTTGACCGCTTTTCGGAAAAGCTCCCCGAAGCAAAGCTGACCAAGGGCGCTTCGGCAATTCTCACCGCCCTGCGGAGAAACAAGGATACGTTGGAGCTTGAAACCATCGCGCAGGCGCAAGCGATCACAGACGCCGCTTTTTCGCATATTCTCACGGTTCTGACTCCGAACATGACCGAGATTGAGGTCGCGCTCGAGCTTGAGCACTTCATGCGCAAATCGGGCGCCGAGGGGCTTGCCTTCGCTACCATCGCAGTCTCGGGCAAAAACTCCTCCAAGCCGCACGGCGTGCCGCGCCCGGTGAAACTCGAAAAGGGTTTTCTCACCATGGACTTCGGTGCCAAATTCGGCGGCTACTGCTCGGATATGACCCGCACGGTCGTGTTGGGCAAAGCCGACGCGGAGATGAAAAAGGTCTATGAAACGGTCAAAACGGCACAAAAAGCCGCACTGGACGCCGCGCACGAGGGCGCTTCCTGCAAAGCGCTCGACGGCATCGCCCGCGAGATCATCGACAAGGCGGGGTACGAAGGTTGCTTCGGGCATTCGCTCGGTCACGGCGTGGGACTCTACATTCACGAAACGCCGAACCTTGCCCCGGGGGTGGATCCTTCGGTCAAGCTCGAACGCGGACACGTCGTCACCTTTGAGCCCGGCATTTACCTTCCCGGCAAATACGGTTGCAGGATCGAAGATATGGCTTGCGTGAAGGAAAACGGCGAGTTCTATAACTTTACCAAGAGCCCGAAAGAGCTCATTGAATTATTCTAAAGGAACGGTATTTGCATGAATTTCTTTTTTTACGGCATTCCCTCGGTAATGCCGGTTTTGGGGAACCTTGTGGGCGAGAGCATCTCTTCCACAGCGCTCTTTGTGATTCTCTCGATGCTCGGATGCATTCTCGTGCCCTATTTTCTCGGGAGCGTAAATCCCGCGATCCTCATTTCCACAAAAGTTTATCAAAAAGATATCCGTACCTGCGGGAGCGGCAACGCGGGCAGTACCAATATGCTCCGCACCTTCGGGAAAGGCGCCGCTGCGGCAACCTTCCTCCTTGATCTTTCCAAAGCCGCGGTCTCGGTCGTCCTCGGCGCTTTCCTTTTTGGCTTTCGCGGTGCGGCGCTCGCGGGATTTTTCGTGATTTTCGGGCATATGTTCCCCGCCTACTACCATTTTAAGGGCGGCAAAGGCGTTGCCTGCCTTGCCATGGTGGTACTGCTCGAAAGCCCGATCACGCTCCTGGTTCTGCTCGCATTCTTCCTTGTCATGGTCTATGCAAGCCGCATGGTGTCCTTTGGCTCGGTCTTCTCGGCATTCCTCTACCCTCTCATCCTGCGCGCCTTTGCGAATAAAGATCTCTACGTCGCCATGGCGATCCTCTCGGCAGTTTTCGTGATCTTTATGCACAGAAGTAATATCAAGCGTATTATGAACGGAACCGAATCCAAACTCGAGTTTGGAAAAAAGAAAAAAGAGCCGCCCAAAGAGGGATAAACATGGGACTCTTTCGTAAAAAAGCCGATAAAGCCCGCCGCGAAATGGCGGAAAAGCTCGCGCATCATCATCTTCGCTACGTGACCGAAAAACGCGACGGCGTGGACGAAGTGATCGGGCGCGAGGGCGGGCTCAATCTGCGCGGCGACGAATTCTTTGTGTTTGCCTCGGGCGAGATCCTCATGCGCTGCAAGGTGGAAAAGATGCAGGCATGGGAACTGCTCTCGAAAGACGGCGTGGTCATCACCGCCCCCGACCTTGAACACGGCGGGGTCGAGCGGACGATCATCGCCTACTATGTTTACTACCGATAAAAAGTCGTAAAAAATCGTCAAAAAGGGCTTGACAAGAGAAAAAAGCTATGTTATAATAGCGGCGTTGCGGAACAAAAACGCCTTAAAAAAGTTTCCAAAAGAGTCTTGACAAGCCCCCTGCCCTGTGCTATAATGAGCAAGTCGCCGCTCATCGTAAGCGGGAGCATAGCTCAGTTGGTTAGAGCACCTGCCTTACAAGCAGGGGGTCATAGGTTCGAGTCCTATTGTTCCCACCATTTTGGCCCGGTAGCTCAGTTGGTTAGAGCGCCAGCCTGTCACGCTGGAGGTCGTGGGTTCGACCCCCATCCGGGTCGCCACTTCTTCTTTTAATGCAGCCCTTGCTGTATGCCTCTGTAGCTCAGTTGGTAGAGCAGGGGACTGAAAATCCCCGTGTCGTTGGTTCGATTCCGACCGGAGGCACCATTTCCGCGGATTTAGCTCATTTGGTAGAGCGCCACCTTGCCAAGGTGGAGGTGGCGGGTTCGAGCCCCGTAATCCGCTCCATCAATGGGCACGATTCCTATCGTGCCCATTTTCATACCGAAGCAAACGCAGCTTGTGCGTGGAGGGTTCTTCCCCTCCCTGCTCCGGAGATTTCATTTCATAACGGCGCCATAGCCAAGCGGTAAGGCACAGGTCTGCAAAACCTCTATTCGTCGGTCCGATTCCGACTGGCGCCTCCAACAAAAGGGCACTCCCTCGAGGGAGTGCCCTTTTGTTGGAGGCGCCAGTCGCCCGAATCGGTCGACTTCCGCGTCCCGAAGGACGCGGGGGTCGGTTCGCATTCGCCGCTCGGAGATCGGGGAGCTTGCTCACCAGGCGGAGAGCGAGCGAATTGCCGCCACAGGCGGCATTCCGAATGGATCACATTATTTTATTACGGCAAAGTACTTGCAGCATCTCAAAAAATATGCTATAATACTTTGGGATGCTTTAAAATTATAGTCAAATTAATTAAGAGGTATATATGTCAATGGTACCAAGTGCTCAAAAATTATCGCCATTATTGAAATATCCCGGCGGCAAAGACAAAGAGCTTTGGTGTATTTTACCTAATTTGCCTTCAAATGCAGCCGACTACTATGAACCTTTCGTAGGTGGCGGTGCGGTATATTTTGCGGTAACAGCAGATCACTATTTCATAAATGATAAATCCTTTGAACTAATGGATTTATATGAAATGGTGAAAAAACAAAATCCAGAGTTCCTATATAATTTAACACAAATAGAGCACAACTGGCAAATCATATCAAGAATTGTGTCGAATCACACGCAAGAGATCATTAGTTTATATGACTCATATAAATGTGGAAACATTGATAAGCAAAAGCTTTACGATTTGATTTCAGAATTTGTATTACATAATGCTAACGAATTTAACGGCTTACTTTCAACAGACTTTAACGTGGGAATACAGAATTTTGTAAATGAGCTCATCAAAAGTTTCAAGAACAAAATCGTACGAATGGTGGAATTGGAAAAGCAAAAAAGCAGCTTATCACGAGAAGACTTCTTACAAAATATCGAAGGTGCTTTTAAATCTGCTTTTTATATGCACTTCAGATATCTGTATAACAATGCTCAAGCGTTAGGAATCAGTAAACCTTTTTCAACTGCTATTTATTTCTATATCAGGGAATTCTGCTATTCCTCCATGTTTCGGTATAATACAAACGGCTTCTTCAATGTCCCGTATGGGGGAGTTTCCTATAACAAAAAATCGCTGTTAAAAAAGATCGAGTATTTTACCAGCAAAGAATTACTCTCTCATCTGCAAAATACGCAAATGGGTTGCTTGGATTTTGAAAAATTCTTGATGCAATACAGCCCGAAATTAAATGATTTTATGTTTCTGGATCCTCCTTATGATACCGAATTTAGCACGTATGCAAAAAACGCATTTGATCAAAAAGATCAAAAACGTCTTGCAAATTACCTGAAAACAAAATGCGATTGTTATTTCATGCTTGTAATTAAAAAATCAGATTTTATTATGAGTTTATACCGTGATGGCGAAGTTGATAAACACGGTAGAACCATTAAAATTCAAAAATTTGATAAAAAGTATTTCGTAAGCTTCCAAAACAGAAACAATAAGAACGCAGAACATTTGGTGATTACAAATTATTAAATTACAGCAGGAGGATTATTATGCCGATATCAGAGAGTGCACTTCACCCTTATATCAAAGGATTGGTTGAGGAAAACGGAAGATTGACTGTAACAGAACTCAACCACCTTTTGAGAGAACTGTTAGTGTTGGATCCCGACGATTTAACTATACTAGCAGGCAGAAAAGACGACAAGTTTTCTCAAATTGTAAGGAATGTTGTCGCCCATGCTCCGGAGGGTATTTCCGATCGTCGCGGCTACATTCTAGATAAAACTAAAAAACCGGCGGTGTTTTATGCAAAAGAACTAAGTGATATTATTACACCGCAGGCTGTCCGTGAGCGCAAGGAAAAACGGAAGAGCTTTTGTGCAAGAAAAGTCGATTTTAGGACATTAAATATTGAACATTCTACCTTAGGTGATGCAGGGGAAATATTTGCGTTAGAATGGGAAAGAACCCGTTTAAAAGATCTTTCCGTTCCTTTTGATGTATCCGAAGAAGTCATCCATTTCTCTCGTCAATATGGTGATGGTTCGGGCTATGATATATTATCTCGAAACGGCGCCGATTTTGCTTTACGTTACATTGAAGTAAAAACAACCAAAGGTGCGTTTGATACCCCGTTTTATATGTCTGAAAATGAAAGAGCATTCATAGAGATCTATAAAGAAAACGCTGTTATATATAGAGTTTACAATTATAATCAGAGTACAAATATTGGCGAAATTAAAATTATTACCTATGATGAATTGATGTCAGATTACGTTTTTAATCCTATCACTTACAAAGTAACAAAAAAAGCCTAACTTAAATAATCCCCGAACTCTAAATGTGGAGTTCGGGGATTTCTTCTTTATTCCAACTCAAACGCGCCGGTGTAGAGCTGATAGTAAGTTCCCTTTTCGGCGATGAGTTTTTCGTGGCTGCCGCGTTCGATGATGCGGCCGTGGTCGAGCACCATAATGACGTCCGAGTTCTGGACGGTGGAAAGTCTGTGCGCGATGACGAAGACGGTGCGCCCTTTCATGAGGGCATCCATGCCGCGCTGGACGATCGCCTCGGTGCGCGTATCGATCGACGAGGTCGCCTCGTCGAGGATCATGACCGGCGGGTCAGCGACCGCGGCGCGCGCGATTGAGAGGAGCTGACGCTGACCCTGCGAGAGGTTGGCGCCGTTGCTCGTCAGTTCGGTTTCATACCCTTTTGGAAGTCTGCGAATGAAATCGTCGGCGCCGGCAAGTTTGGCGGCTGCGATACACTCCTCGTCGGTCGCGTCGAGCTTGCCGTAGCGGATGTTCTCCATGACCGTGCCCGTAAACAGGTTCACGTCCTGGAGCACGATGCCGAGAGAGTGGCGCAGATCGGTCTTTTTGATGTCGTTGATGCTGATGCCGTCGTAGTGGATCTTGCCGTCGGCGATGTCATAAAAGCGGTTGATCAGATTGGTGATGGTGGTCTTGCCCGCGCCGGTGGCGCCGACGAAGGCCACTTTCTGACCGGGCTTGGCAAACAGGGAGATGTTGTGCAGCACCGTCTTGTCGGGGCTGTAGCCGAAGTCCACGTCGTCAAAGCGCA
>CADBFJ010000054.1 GCA_902793915.1 uncultured Ruminococcus sp. | reverse complement strand
GCTTTGGTGCCGCCATAGGTAATGTCGACGAGGTTAGAACAACCCTCAAACGCATGGTCTCCGATAACGGTCACGCATTCGGGGATAACGACTTTTGCAATGTCGGTTCTGTTATAGAACGCATAAGCAGCGATGCTGTAATCTGCGCCGTCGAAATTCTCGGGAAGTCTCAGGATCTTCTTGGCGGGATCAATCACTTCTTCATCATCTTCGGGATCAGCCTTCTGACCGCCGCCGATGTAACCCATAAGGAAGGCATCGCCTTTTTCGTCAAGATAGAAAACGTAACCGTCCGCGTCGATCTCAATGCGAACGTCAACTTCTTCAAGTTTTGCATCCGCGATCTTATTGAGAATTGCCGTCACATTGGGACCAATAGCAACGTCTGCCTCGGAGTTGTTTTCAACAACAACGAGTTTGGCCAGTGCGGCAGTCTCAAAAGAGCCTTTGATATCAAGCATGTTCTTGCCAATGGTAACTTTGATGAGGGACAGATTGGAAGCCGCAAAGGTTGCGGAATCCAGTTCGTACAGGCCATCTCCCAGATCGAGGAACTCGATCTTTGCACAGCCATCGAAAACGTTGGCAGGGATTGCTTCGGTCCCGGCGCCGAGCGTCACTTTGGTAAGTCCCGTGCAGCCCTTGAAGGCGTTTTCGCCGATCTCGACAACGCTGCCGGGAATGACGATCTCGGTAAGACCGGTGCAACCCTCAAATGCGGATGCGCCGATCACTTCGATGCCATTTTCAATGGTGATCTTGGTGAACTTCTGCGTGATGTCTTTGAACGCTTCATCGTCAATAGCAACGACTTTCAGACCGTTGAGGTGAGCGGGAATGACCACCTCGGTAGCTTCCTCGTCGCCGGTGAAGTAGAGGTAGGTGTAAGTATTGTCGCCGTTTGCGATGTACTTGGCATCGGGGCCGGGCACAATCTTCCCCTTTGCTTCGGGCGTTTCGGGAGCCGGCAGTTTATCGATCTTTTCGACCTTGGTTTCGCCACAGCGAGTACAGGTAAAGGTCTTTTCGCCTTCCTCGTCAACGGTGGCATCCTTGGTCACTTTACCTTCGTCCCAGGTGTGGCCGAGAGCAGCGACCGCTTCAGTCTTGGTTTCGCCGCAGGAGCAGGTGTAAACCTTTTCGCCGGCTTCGGTGCAGGTGGCTTCTTTGGTCACCTTACCCTCGTCCCAAGCGTGCTCATGTGCGGGAGTGGGATCATCCTGTTTGGGATTATCATCCACGGGGTTGTTGTCTACGGGCTTGTCGTTGTTATTCTTCTCCTTGCAAGCTGCAAAAACAGCGAGCGCCATGAAGATTGCAAGCAGAATTGCAAGCACTTTTACAAAGTTTTTCATAGCAGGTTCATCCTTTCAATGTGTATTGACATGAGTATACAGACTACTACAGTTGCAATTATAGCACGTTTTGCGTCTTTTGTCAATAAGAATTTTTCATTCTTTCCTCCTATTTTGCGCTTTTTTTGCCTTTTTGGCTTGTGAATTTCTTCCATATAATCTTTCTGTAACATTCTTGACAACATCGGCGCGATATGCTATACTATTATGGAGTTTTTTGAAATCCGAAAGGAATTTTTTACCTATGAAATGGACAAGTCTCAACGACCTGCGGGAAAAGTATCTTTCTTTCTTTGAATCCAAAGGACATCTACGCCTTCCCTCTTACCCGCTCGTCCCCATCAACGACCCCTCTCTTTTGCTCATCAACTCGGGCATGGCGCCCATGAAAAAGTTTTTCACGGGCGAAGAGGAGCCGCCCCGCCACAGAGTCACCACCTGCCAGAAGTGCATCCGCACGCCCGACCTCGAGCGCGTCGGTCACACCGCGCGCCACGGCACCTTCTTTGAGATGCTGGGCAACTTCTCGTTCGGCGACTATTTCAAAGAAGAGGCCATTCCGTGGGCTTGGGAATTTTTGACCAAAACGCTCGAAATCCCCGAAAACCTGCTCTGGCCCTCGATCTACCAGGATGACGAGGAAGCCTACCACATCTGGGCAGACAAGGTCGGCGTGAACCCCGCCCACATCGTGCGTCTTGGCAAGGAAGACAACTTCTGGGAACACGGCACCGGCCCCTGTGGTCCCTGCTCCGAGATCTACTTTGACCGCGGCGAAAAATACGGCTGCGGCTCTCCCGATTGCAAACCCGGTTGTGACTGCGACCGCTACATGGAGATCTGGAACAACGTCTTTTCGCAGTTCAACAACATGGGCGACGGCACCTATACCGAACTTGCCCAGAAAAATATCGACACCGGTATGGGTCTCGAACGTCTTGCTTGCGTGATGCAGGGCGTGGACAACATGTTCGAGGTCGACACGATCCGCAAGATCCTTGACGAAGTCTGCAAAATTGCCGGCAAGACCTACGGCAAAGACGCCGCAAACGATATTTCGATCCGCGTGGTCACCGACCACATCCGCTCGGCAATGTTCATGATCTCGGACGGCGTCATTCCCTCCAACGAGGGTCGCGGCTACGTGCTTCGCCGCATTTTGCGCCGCGCCTGCCGCCACGGCAAGCTGCTCGGCATCAACCGCTCGTTTTTGCCCGAGCTTTGCCTTGTCGCCATTGGCGAATCGAAGGGCGCTTACCCCGAACTCGCCGAAAAGAAAGACTATATCCTCAAAGTCATCGCCATGGAAGAGGAGCGCTTTGACGCAACGATCGACCAAGGGCTTTCGATCCTCAACACCCTCATGGACGACGCGAAAAAGAGCGGCAAAACGGTTCTTTCGGGCGAAGACGTCTTCAAACTTTACGACACCTTCGGCTTCCCGATCGACCTGACGCGCGAGATCGCCGAAGAGGCGGGGCTTTCTCTTGACGAAGCCACCTTCAAGACGCTCATGGACGCACAAAAGGTGCGCGCAAGAGAGGCAAGAGCCAACATCAGCGGCTGGTCGAACGCCTCCAAAACCCTGCTCGCGGGCATGCCCAAGACCGAATTTACCGGCTATGAAGGCACCAAGGGCAAGGGCAAAGTCCTTGCGATCCTGCTCGACGAAGAATCGGTCACAGAGCTTTCCGAAGGCGAGTGTTCGGTGATCCTCGACGCTACCTCCTTCTATGGCGAAGGCGGCGGACAGGTCGGCGACACCGGTCTTCTCAAAAATGAAAAAGCGACCCTGACGGTTCTCGACACCAAGAAAACCGACGGCATCTATATTCACGTCTGCCGCATCGACGGCGGCGTGCTGAAGGTCGGCGACACGGTCGAAACGCTCGTGGATGAGCGCCGCAGAGCCGCCATTATGAGAAACCACTCGGCTTGCCACCTGCTCCAGAGTGCTCTCCGCCGCGTGCTCGGCAACCACGTCGAACAGGCTGGCTCCTACGTTTCTGACAGCGTTTGCCGCTTTGACTTCACCCACTTCTCCGCCCTTTCCAAGGACGAGCTGGACAAAGTTGAAGCGCTTGTCAACGAAGACATTTTCGCGGCGGCGGCAGGTTCTATGACCCCGATGCCGATCGAAGAAGCCAAAAAGATGGGCGCACTCGCGCTCTTTGGCGAAAAGTACGGCAAGATCGTGCGTGTTGTGCGCATGGGGGAACACTCGGTCGAATTCTGCGGCGGTACGCACGTTGATAACACCGCAAAGATCGGAATGTTCAAGATCCTCTCGGAATCCTCGGTCGCCGCAGGCGTGCGCCGCATCGAAGCCGTGACCGGCGAGGGCGTGCTCCGTCTGCTTGCCGAGAAGAACGCGCTCCTCAATGACACCGCAAAAGAACTCAAAGCGCAGAAGGTCGCAGACCTGCCGCGCAGAGCCGCACAGGTTGTGTCCGATCTCTCGAGCGCGCGCAAAGAGGTCGAAGCCCTCAACGCAAAGCTCGCCACCTCGGGCATTGACGCACTCGTTGCGTCGGCAACCCCGGTCAAGGGGCTTCGCCTTGTCGTTTCCAACCTGAAAAATACCGGCATGGATGCCGCGCGCAGCCTTGCCGATGAACTGAAAGCCAGATATGACGACCTCGTGGCGCTCCTTGCCGTCGAGGGCGAGGGCAAAGTCACCTTCCTTGCCGTTGCGGGTAAAGACGCCGTGCAGAAAGGCGCGCACGCAGGCAAGCTCGTGGGAGCCGTTGCCGCTGTGACCGGCGGTAAGGGCGGCGGACGCCCCGACAACGCCATGGCGGGCGGAAAAGAGCTTGACAAGGTCGGCGAAGCACTCGCCGCAACCGAAACTTTGCTCGCTTCCATGCTCGCTTAACGCGCAAAAAGGAGCTTTTTCATGCTGTTTTTCTTCGTCCGTCACGGACATCCGATCTACATTCCCGATTCTTTGACCGAGCTTGGGCACAAACAGGCAGAGGCGCTCTCGCACCGCTTTGCCCTCCACGGGCTTGACCGCATTTACGCCTCCTCGCACATCCGCGCGATCCAGACCGCGGAACCAACGGCGCGCCTGCTCGGCAAAGAGATCGTGACGCTCGACTGGGCGCGCGAAGACATTGCAACCGAAGAATTCATGCACCTGCGCCCGGGTCCCGACAGAATGCATCACTACTGGTGCTTCCAACTCGATGATTATATTGAGCTTTTCCACAGATCCGACGTCCGCTCCATGGGTATGGACTGGTGGAGACACCCGGTTTTTGAAGGGGAAAAATTCCACGCAGGACTGGAACGGATCCGTACAGAAGCCGACGCGTTCTTTGAAGCGCTCGGCTACAAGCACGACCTGGAAAACGCTTGTTACATTCCGGTGTCTCCCAGTGAAGAGCGCGTTGCCCTCTTTGCGCACCAAGGATTTGGGCTTGCCTTTCTCTCGGTGGTCATGGACATTCCCTACCCGATCTTTTGCACCGAGTTTGACCACAGCTACACCGGCGTGACCGCCATTGAGTTTAAGGTCAGCGGCAGCGGCGTGGTCTATCCCAAAATCCTGCAACTGTCCAACGATTCGCACCTGTTCAAAGCGGATCTTTCCACCGCCTATTGCAACAATCAAAAACTGATGATCTGAAAAAAGAAAGCGGAAGGCGCTTGCCTTCCGCTTCTCTTTTTTGTTTGAAATTTTAGAATAAGAACAAATTTTGTTTTAAATTATTTCACAAACCGATAGCGGTCTACGCAGTCGGCGGGATCATAAAAGATCTTGTCGCTCTCAATGAGCCTGACCTCGCCGTCTTTCGCTTCAAGAATGCTGATCGAGCAATTGTAGGGGATGTGCCCCTGCCAAAAATCCGAAGGATCTGGGTAAAGATGATTGAGCATACAGCGCAAAGCGCAACCGTGGGTGGAAACGAGCACGCGCTCGTATTTTTCCTCTTTCACAAGTTCCCGAAGAAAGTCCTGCGTGCGCGCCATGACGTCCCGGATCGATTCGCCGCCGGGATACCGGGGCGACAGCAGGGGATTCCCAAAGAGCGCATTGCGCGCCTCGTCGCTCAAAGCCGCCTCGTCGGGGTGTCCGGGTCTAAAGCACTTCCCCTCCCACTCACCTGCAAAAACCTCTTTGAGGCGATCGTCAAAGATCAGCGGTGTGTCAAAATTTTCGCTCTCGCGAAGGAAGAGTTCTGCCGTCTCTTTGGCGCGAAGGAGTGGGCTTGTAAATGCCGCGTCAAATTTTAAGCCTTTCAGCGCTCGCCCGGTGTCGCGCGCGAGCTTTCTGCCAAACTCGTTGAGCGGCAGATCCAGCCAGCCCTGCATAATGCCTTCTTTGTTGCCGTCGGTCTCGCCGTGGCGGATTACGTAAATCTCCATCATTGTCCTCGTCTTATTGATTCTTTCACTTCATTGTATCACATCTCTTTCAAAAAGTAAAGAAAAAGCTCTTGTATATTTTCATAAAATATGTTACAATGGAAAGTAATCAAATGAAACTTCGGAGGATCTTATGCAAAGCATTTATGAGTCCGCAAAAGAAAGATACGCCAAACTCGGCGTGGATACCGACGCCGCCATTGAAAAGCTCTTAAAGCTCCCGATCTCCATGCACGTCTGGCAGGGAGATGACGTCAGAGGCTTTGAGAACGCCGGAGCCTTAACCGGCGGCATTCAGACAACCGGCAACTATCCCGGCGCCGCTCGCACGCCCGAAGAGCTCATGGCTGACCTCGACAAAGCCTTCTCGCTGATTCCCGGCAAGCACAAGATCAACGTCCACGCTTGCTACGGCATCTTCAAAGATGGCAAGGTTGCCGATCGTGACGCGCTGAAGCCGGAGCATTTTGCTCCTTGGGTCGATTATGCCAAAAAGCGCGGCATCGGCATTGATTTTAACCCCACCTATTTCTCGCACCCGCTTGCCGACCACGGCACGCTGACCAACCCCAATGAAGAGATCCGCGCCTTCTGGATCCGTCATGGCATTGCCTGCATCCGCATTTCGGAGTATTTTGCCAAAGAAACAGGCTTCCCCTGCGTGATGAATATCTGGATCCCCGACGGCATGAAGGATATTCCCGCAGACCGTCTTGGTCCCCGGATGCGTTACATGGATTCGCTCGACCAAATTCTTGGCTGCGGCTATGACAAGAATCTCGTCTACGTTACGCTCGAATCCAAGGTTTTTGGCATCGGGCTTGAATCCTACACCGCAGGTTCTGCCGAGTTTGCCCTTTCCTACGCCATGACGAGAAAAATCGTCCCGCTCATGGACAACGGTCACTATCACCCCACCGAAATGGTGTCGGATAAGATCCCCGCGCTCCTTTGCTTCAACGACAAGATCGCGCTGCACGTCACCCGCCCTGTTCGTTGGGACTCGGATCACGTGGTCCGCTACGATGATGAAACCATGGAAATGATGAAAGAAATCGTCCGTTGCGACGCACTCGACCGGGTCGTCATCGCCACCGACTATTTTGACGCTTCAATCAACCGCATCGCGGCTTGGGTCGTCGGCATGCGCTCGGTGCAAAAGGCGCTGCTCACCGCTATGCTCCTGCCCAACAAGGAACTGAAAGCTCTGCAAGACGCCGGTAACTTCACCGAACTGCTCGTCCGTCAAGAAGAATGCAAGATGCTTCCCGTGGGCGACGTTTGGGCAGAGTTCTGCAAACGCGCAGGTGTTCCCGCCGACGGTGAGTGGTTGGGAGAAGTCAAGCAGTACGAAAAAGACGTGCTCTCGAAGAGATAAACATAGGTAAACAGAAAAAGACCGCCGTCGGCGGTCTTTTTTATTTATAGCACAAACAAAAACGGTTATTTTAAGTAAACTTTTGCGCTTTGAAAATAGAAATTGGAGTCACTAACTCTTATTTCCTTTGTGGAGTCGTTCTTAATTCTCATAGTCACAATGGCATAATTATAAGCCGTTGTTTCGCCAGAATACTTGCCACCAACGCTGAACGATCTTTGCACTTTTTTGGATTGCAAAGTAGAAGATATTTTGGTTTATATCAAAGATTGATTTGAAAAACAAAAGGAGCGGGCGGACGCTGTCAGCGTCCGCCCATTCTGTTTTCCCGCAAACGAAGTCGTCAGGCAACCTCGTCTTTCTGCGCGGTTTTTGCTTTTTTCTTGTAGATGAAATGGAAGATAAGAAACTCAAGCGCAAACAAAACGAGTCCGAGCGAAAGGAAAACCAAAAGGCGCAAAAACTGGTTTTCCGGGAGCATGGCTGTGATGGCAGGTCCAAGATCGTCGCCCTGCAAATACATATAGGTCGCATAGGGGATCTTGTTGTTGAAGTACATACAGAAGGCACCGAGGATCACAAGGAATGCAAAGGGCTTGTAGATCTTCTTCACATTGTATCGCCATCCCTTGACAAACATCATGTAAAAGACCGCATAGATCGGGAGCAAGTGTTCCATCCAGTACTGGTAGTAGCGATAGTAGGTGGGTCCCGTCCTCTGGATCACCGCGGGCAAAAGCAAAGGCGGGATCCCGAGCGTCAGGCAAACCACCACGTCAAT
>CADBFJ010000053.1:2221-11633 GCA_902793915.1 uncultured Ruminococcus sp. | reverse complement strand
TGCTTTATCCCGCTGCGCGGGACCGGGTTCTCCCTGCCGACGCGTCGGCACCAAAAAAAGAAGATCTCCAAACGGAGATCTTCTTTTTTTGGTGCCGGTGGTCGGGGTCGAACCGACACGGTATCGCTACCACTGGATTTTGAGTCCAGCACGTCTGCCAATTCCATCACACCGGCGATTATATTATGAAGCCCAAAGACTTGCCTTGGCAAAGCTTCTGCGCGTATTATACCATGAAGCAAAAATACTTGCTTGCAAGGGCATTTTTGCGAAGCCGTCAATAGCGCAAGTGCGCAGAGGGCGCACATAGGGCGAAGCCCAAAGACTTGCCTTGGCAAGGCTTCTGCGCGTATTATAACATAATGGAAAAGAAAAATCAAGTGCTTTTTGGAAAAGTACCAAAAACCTTTTTTGTAAAGTTTCTTTTAGAGGAGGGTGCGGGAGGAGACATTTTCTTTTCAAAGAAAAGTCTCCTCCCGCCATCCTTTCCCCTTATTCCTCTATTTCAATCTCGATCCGTCCGGTCGAAGTCGTGATTTTGCAGACGCCGCCCGAGATCGTTTCGGGGACGTTGACAGAGCCTGTCGAGCTTTTGGCAATGAAGATTTTGTCGCTGCGGAGCGTACCTACAACTTTTCCGGTTGAGGTTTCCACGGTGATTGCCTCGGCGTCACAACGCTCAAAATGAATGTTTCCGGTGCTTCTTTTTAAGCTGAAGCTCTCGCTTGCGACAACGTCGCAAAGCTCCAGATTGCCGGTGCTACCGGTCGAGTTCAAATTTTTGCAAGTGACGTCGTTCAAGAGCGCCTTTCCTGTGCTGACCGAAATGGAGATCGTTCCCTCGCAGGTCACCTTTGCAAGCGAGATTTTGCCGGTTGAGGAGATCAGATTCATCTTTTTTGCCGATGCGCCGACGATCTCAACGCTTCCGGTGCTGACCTCAATCGCAAGATCTTCGAACGAAAATCCCGCGGGGATAGAGATGTTTCCCGTGCTGTTTTCCACGCGCAGAGAATCATATTCGGTTGCCGGCAGATAGACGACCATGGTCATATCCTTTGTATAGAAAGACCAGCTCTTTGTGCCTTCCAAGGCGATTTTGAGCGTCTCATCTTCTACTTTGACCGTGTGGTGCAACTCCTCCGGTTCCTCGCAAACGACGCGTGTCTCGCCGTCTTCGGCGAGCGCAAAGGTGACGTCGGTCACGCGCGTGTCGATTTCGATTTTCGTGAACTCACCCTCCGCGGGATAAGCGTAGGTTTCGTAGTCGGCACGGATCAGTTTTTGAGAGAGAATCCGGCAAGAGGCAAACAGGGTGGAAAAAGACAAAAGGCAGACAAGGAGCGCGATCGGAAGAATACGCTTTTTCATTTTAGAAACCTTCCTTTCCTTGTATCAAAACAGGCCCCCTTGTGGGAGCCTGTTTTGTTTGAGCCTATCAACCGAGCTTTGCCTGGTTGACCTTGATGCCGGGGCCCATGGTGGAGGCGACGACACAGCTCTTGATATACTGACCCTTTGCAGCGGCGGGCTTTGCCTTGATGATGGCGCCGAGGAGAGCGTCAAAGTTCTCTTTGATCTTCTCGGGACCGAAGGAAGCCTTGCCGATGGGGCAGTGGATGATGTTGGTTTTGTCGAGACGGTATTCGATCTTACCGGCTTTGGCTTCGGTCACGGCGCGGACGACGTCGGGGGTGACGGTGCCTGCCTTCGGGGAAGGCATAAGACCTTTCGGACCGAGGACTTTACCGAGTTTACCAATGACAGCCATCATGTCGGGAGTGGCGATGACGACGTCGAAATCGAACCAGTTCTCTTTTGCGATCTTGTCGGCATATTCTGCGCCGCCGGCGTAATCTGCGCCTGCTGCGAGAGCCTTTTCTACGTTATCGCCTTTTGCAAAGACGAGGGTCTTGACGGTCTTACCGGTTCCGTTGGGAAGCACGATAGCGCCGCGGACCTGCTGATCTGCATAACGCGAGTCAACGCCAAGACGGACGTGGACTTCAATGGTTTCGTCGAACTTTGCTTTGGAAGTCTTGCAAACGAGATCCAGAGCCTCGGCAACGTCATAGGCTTTGCCTTTTTCGATCAGCTTTGCGCTGTCAACATACTTTTTACCGAAATTAGCCATTGTTCGTTACCCCCTTACTCCTCGACGACGATGCCCATCGAACGGGCGGTGCCGGCGATCATGCTCATGGCAGCTTCCAGAGATGCGGCGTTGAGGTCGGGCATCTTGGTCTCTGCGATCTTTTTGACCTGTTCTTTGGTGATCTTTGCGACCTTGGTCTTGTTCGGGGTAGCCGAAGCGGTCTCAATGCCTGCCGCCTTCTTGATCAGAACGGCTGCGGGCGGGGTCTTGGTGATAAAGGTGAAGGAACGGTCGGCATAAACCGTGATGACCACGGGGATGATAAGACCGATATCGTTCTTGGTTCTTTCGTTAAACTCTTTGGTGAAAACCGGGATTGCCACGCCGTACTGACCAAGGGCGGGACCCACGGGGGGCTGGGGGGTTGCTTTGCCGGCGGGCAGCTGCAACTTAATGTAGCCCAAAACTTTTTTTGCCATAATTCAAAATCCTCCAAAAATGTGGTTTGTTGCGGAAGAATTCAAAAATTTTTCTTCCTCCCACGTGCAGGAAACAGATCCTGCTCTGTTTGTCAATCCGCGCGCTTGACGTCGGTCGCTTCGAGTTCGACCGGCATATCGCGGTTGCCGCGCTTGACGAGCACGGTGACGTTCTTTTGATCGTCCGAGATTGCCTGAACGGTTCCCGAGTATCCCTCGAAGAGTCCGCCGACCACGGTGACGTTGTCGCCGACGGCGAACGCGAGTTTGAACTCTGCGGGCTTTTCGATCGAGAGCGCCGCCACTTCCTCATCGGAAAGCGGCGTGGGACGCGACCCGGGACCGACGAAACCGGTGACGCCGGTGATGTTTCTCACCGCGTGCCAGCTGACGTCGTTCATGATCATTTTGATATAGACGTAGCAGGGAAAAATCCTGTGTTCCACTTCCTTTTGCGTGTCGCCGTTTTGTTCCACAACGACCTCGGTAGGAATGCAGATGTCAAAAATCAAATCATCAAGTCCGCGGTTTGCAATCAGCCGTTCCAGACTTTTTTTGACGTTGTTTTCGTAACCGGAGTAGGTGTGTGCCACATACCATCTCGGGCCTACGTTCATCTCATTGATATCACTCATAGCGGGTTATGCCTTACTGAAACAACTTCAGGAACGCAAGGAAGCCTTTGGAAAGTCCCAGGTCGATCAGGCAGATCGCGGCAGCGCTGATGAGAAGGATCACCAGCACGACGAGCGTGCTCTTTTTGGTTTGATCCCAAGGGAGCCAAACGATCTTTTTAACTTCGCTCTTGTAAACGCGGAAGAATTTGCCCACTTTTTCGCGGAAGACGATGCAAAGCACCACAGCCGCAACCAGAACCACGCCGCCCACAACGATCCAGATGATCGCGTTGGTGGAAAGACCTTTCTTTTCCTCGGTTTCGGTGGAAGCCGCGAGATCCTCGGAAGTCTCCTCGGTACCGGTCGTGGTGACCTCGCCGTCCGCTCCGTCGACTGCGTCGTCGGTCTTGTCGGCAGCTTCGCCCTCGGTATCGTCGGTGAATTCCAATCCATTCATGTCGATCTCGGTGGGGTCACCGTCCTCGTCTGTCGAAGTGAGGGTTACCACATCATCGGTTTCGTCATCGGCGAAAGCGGGAAGAACCGTGAGAGAAAGCAACATCGCAAGGGCGAGCAAAAGCGCCGCAATTTTTATAAACTGTTTCATTGATCGGTGTTTTCCTTTCACATTCATTCCCATTACTTGGATTCCTTGTGAAGCGTGTGCTTGCGGCAGTGCTTGCAGAACTTCATAAGCTCCAGTCGATCCGGGTCGTTCTTTTTGTTCTTTTTGGTGTCATAGTTTCTCTGTTTGCACTCGGTGCAGGCAAGAGTAATCTTGACTCGTACGTCGTTTGCCATTTAGCGGCACCTCCTTATTCAGATTTGACGTTCTTTTGCAAAAACGTCTCGTGTACCTCCCTCTTGTGAGGGTCCGGTCGGAACTCATGGTGGCACACAGAACCGACCTCGTCCATAAGGACACAACAAAAAAGCCCTCCAAAGAGGTAGAGCCATTATAGCACGCCGCATTTGCTTTGTCAATAGATTTTTGAGAATTTTTTATGCTTTTTATAAATATGTATAAAGAATGCGCCACAAAAAGCGGAAAAGGACTGGACAAACGGCAAAAAAAGTGTTATACTAAACTGCAATTTTGTGTCAAGCGGGAGGATCTATGACAAGCGAACGGTTGCTTGAAGAAGCAAAAAAAGCTCGAAAAAAGTCCTATTCTCCTTATTCGCACTTTGCGGTGGGAGCGGCGCTTCTGACCGCGGACGGCGATCTTTTTACCGGCTGCAATGTCGAAAACGCTTCGTACGGCGCCACCTGCTGCGCCGAACGGGTCGCGCTCTTTTCGGCAATCGCGGCGGGAAAGACCGACTTCAGGGCGCTTGCCGTCGTCGGCGGCAAGGCGGGGAAAGAACCCGTTGAGCTCTGCCCGCCCTGCGGAATCTGCCGCCAGGCGCTCTCGGAGTTTTGCCCTGCGGAAATGCCGGTTTATCTTTGCGATAGAGAAGGTCTCAAAGCCTTTCGCTTCGGCGAACTTCTCCCCTTAACGTTCTCGACCAAACAACTTGAAAACGAGGATTAAACATGAAACATTACGACGTTATCATTGTAGGCGCGGGTCCCGGCGGGATCTATACCGCTTACGAGCTCAAAAAGGGAAATCCCAATCTCTCGGTTGCTGTTTTTGAAGAGGGGCATCCCCTTGAAAAACGCCACTGCCCGATCGACGGCACAAAGGTAAAAGCCTGCATCCACTGCAAAAAGTGTGACATTATGAACGGCTTTGGCGGCGCCGGCGCTTTTTCGGACGGAAAATACAACATCACCAACGAGTTCGGCGGCACGCTGCACGAGTACATCGGCAAAAAGGAAGCGCTTGAGCTCATGCAGTACGTCGACGGCATCAACATGGCGCACGGCGGCGAGGGCACGAAGCTTTATTCAACCTCAAACTCCGAGATCCACAAGCTCTGCATCCAGAACAAACTGCACCTGCTCGACGCCTCGGTGCGCCACCTCGGAACCGATAAAAACTACGTGGTTTTGGGCAATCTCTACCGCGAACTTCTTGCCGCGGGCGTGGAGCTTTTCTTCCTCAAACCGGTCAAAAAACTTGAGAAAACCGACGGCGGATTTGTGGTAAAAACAGAGAACGAGAATTATTCTTGTTCTAAATGCGTCGTCTCGGTCGGACGGAGCGGAAGCAAGTGGATGGAGGAGATTTGCCACGACCTCGGCATTGCCACACACTCCAACCGCGTCGATATCGGCGTGCGCGTCGAGCTGCCCGCGGAGGTCTTTTCGCACCTGACCGACGAGCTTTATGAAAGCAAAATTATCTACCGCACCGAAAAGTACGGCGACCTTGTCCGAACCTTCTGCATGAACCCGCACGGCGTCGTCGTCAACGAGAACACCAACGGCATCGTTACGGTCAACGGTCACAGCTACGAAGACCCTTCCAAACATACCGACAACACTAATTTTGCCCTGCTTGTTTCCAAGCATTTTACCGATCCTTTCGACGATAGCACGGCGTATGCCGAAAACATCGTCAAGCTCTCGAATATGCTCGGCGGCGGCGTCATGATCCAGCGCTTCGGCGACCTCATGGCGGGCAAGCGCAGCACCCAGTCGCGCATCGACGAAAGTTTTACGGTTCCCACGCTCAAAGCAACGCCGGGCGACCTCTCCCTCGTCATTCCCAAGCGCATTCTCGACGGTATCATCGAGATGGTTTACGCTCTTGACAAAATTGCGCCCGGCACGGCAAACGACGATACGCTTCTTTACGGCGTTGAAGTCAAGTTTTACAACATGGAAGTTGAGCTTGACCACAACCTTGAGACCTGCCACAAGGGGCTTTACGTCATCGGCGACGGCAGCGGCGTGACGCATTCGCTCTCGCACGCCTCCGCCAGCGGCGTTTACGTGGCGCGCAAAATTCTCGGAGCGAAAGAGGAATTGAAAAAAGGATAACCTGCATGAAAAAATTTGTTTGGAACGAAAAAAGAAAGCCGTTGGTTTCGATCCTCGGCGACTCGATCAGCACGCTGGAGGGCTATAATCCCGAAGGCTACGGACTGTTTTACGCAGGCGAGGATGGCGCAAAAAATAAGGTCTTTTCCCCTGCCGACACCTGGTGGGGGCAGGTCATTGAAGCGATCGGCGGAGAACTGCTTGTCAACAACTCCTGGGCGGGGAGCCGCATGAGCCGCGATCCCGGCAACACGCTCTACAATCACGGCTGCAACGAAACCCGGACCGGCGCTCTGGGGAAAGACGGGAAAATGCCCGATCTCGTCATGATTTTTATGGGCATCAACGATCTTGGATCGCACAAAATGCATATGCTGCCCGATGTGCCGGGCGATACCGGGACGATTCAGGTCTTTTCGGTCGCCTACGAAACGGCGCTGAAAGCGATCCGCGAGAACTATCCTGCCGCAAAGATCCTTTGCATCACGCCCGGACGCGCGGTCGGTTCCAAACCCGATCCCACCATACCCGATCAAGAGCTGCGCCGCGGCGCCATGTGCGGGATTATCAAAGCACTTGCGGCACGGTATGACTGCTTCTTTTTTGATCTTTCGGACGAAGCTCCCTACGAGTCGCTCGATGGGCTCCATCCTACCGCAAACGGCATGAAAAGCATTTCCAAAGGCGTTTTGAGCGCGCTGCGATGACCTTTAGCCTATTGCCCCCGCTTTTGCCGGGGGCTTTTGCTTTTTTTGCCCTCCCCGGCGGGGGAAGGGGGACCGCGTAAGCGGTGGGTGAGGCGGTGAGAAAAAACAAAAAACATTTCCTCCAAAATACCTCATCCGGCTTCGCTTCGTTCTGCCCCCTTCCCCCACTGGGGAAGGCAAGGAGAAGGCAATTCAGAGTGCTTGTTTTTGGCAATCGGTTGCTATTCAGCCCGGGCTTTCCCGGGCTGTTTTTTCGTTTTGCAAACAAAAAGCTTTCCACAAGCGATTTTTACGATAGCGTGGTCGGTTTTTACTGCCGTGTCGTTTTATATATAAAAATGGAAAATTATTTGATGCTTTTTCACGTTTTTTTCAAAATAATGCTTGACAAAGTGGCTTCTCTTGTGGTAGAATGACAACGTAAAATCAGCGTAATATCCCATGCAGTCAATCCCCAAAACCAAAAAGGAGAATCCAAAATGAAGACAAAACTCACCAGAATGACCTCCATTCTGCTGGCGATGCTGTTCCTCATTGCCATGTTCCCCATGCAGGCACTTGCCCTGGAGAATGGCGGAGCGGGCGGGTCCGAAGCAGGCGAACTGCAATGGATCTGCGTATCCGGCACGCATAGCTGGGACGATGGCGTAGTCACCACCGCGGCAACCTGTACGGGTACCGGTGTAAGAACCTTCACCTGTACGCTCTGCGGCACAACCAAAACCGAGAACATTGCAGCGCTTGGTCACGCCTTTGGCGAATGGACGGTGACAACCGAGCCCACCTGCGGCAACCCCGGTGAAAGACGCCGCGTTTGTGCAAACGACCCGACGCACGTTGAGGTTGAAGTGATCCCCGCAACCGGCGTTCACGTTCCCGGCGAGCTGATTCCCGGTACTGCTGCAACCTGCACCGAAGCAGGAACGGCTGACCACTATGTCTGCCAGCAGTGCGGTGCCAACATCGATGGCGAGGGCAAGATCATCAACATCACGGTTCCCGCAACCGGACATACGCTGGTTCCCACCGCCGCCGTTGCAGCTACCTGCACGACCGCAGGCAACAGTGCATACTGGACTTGCTCCGAGTGCGGCAAGTACTTCAGCGATGCAAACGGTGAAACCGAGATCGCAGCAGACAGCTGGATCATCGCGGCAAGTACTTCAGCGATGCAAACGGTGAAACCGAGATCGCAGCAGACAGCTGGATCATTGCAGCAACCGGACACAGCTGGGTTGCCTTCCAGGAAGGCGATGACATCGCCGACTTCGAGCTGAAAGCAGAAGCAACCACCGAGTCCGCGGCAGTTTACTACAAGAACTGCTCGGTCGACGGCACTTCCGCCAAGGGTATTGACGAAGACGCAACCTTCACCTACGGCGAACCTCTTCCCGCAGAAGAGCCCGACATCATGTACGGCGACGCCGACGGCGACGAAGAAATCACTTCGCTTGACGTTATGTTGCTCAACCAGTACTTTGCAAACCTTGCAACACTTGAGGAGCTGGAAGCGGGTGCTGACGTAGACGGCGACGAAGAAATTACTTCGCTTGACGTTATGTTGCTTAACCAGTACTTTGCAAATCTTGCAACCCTTGATGATTTTGGACCGCAGGAATAACCTTCAATCATATATAAAAACGAGAGGTAACCAATTATGAAAAAAATTCTTTCTTTGCTGCTCTGCGTGGCGCTTCTCTGTTCTATGGTAGTGGTCGCTGCTCATGCAGATGCAGCTCCCGCTGCTGATTTTGCCAATGCGGTGGGCGTTGCCAATGGGACCGTTAAGATCAACATGAACATCGCAAACAACACCCTGGGTGTTGGTGCATTCCGTTTCACCATCACGGATGACGACGGATTAGGCGCTACCTTTGAAGGCGCAGACAACGAGGATGACACGCTCGGTCTCACCGCTAACGATGCGCAAGGTATCTACTTCTGGTCCGGCGCTGTGAACAACTACAACACCACCTTTGGTACTTTGACCATTACAATTCCGGAAAATGCTGAAGTTGGCGAATATACCTTTACGGTCGTTGCCGATCAGGGCGGCTACTTCAACTCGCTCAACAAAGCAACCAAGCTCGCCATTGAAGGCACCACCTTCACCGTCACGGTCACCGATAAGGTCATCGACGGTATGAACGTTGCTATCGACGCCGGCACGGCAATCGGTGTGCACGTGCAGACCACTGATCCCGACACAACTTCTATCACTGCTGTCGACTTGGTTGCCAATGAATTCATCACCATCGCTGACTACGAAGAAGATGCAGAGAACGGCGGTTACTTCTATTACCTGAACGTCAACCCGTGGGATATGGATAAAGTGTTCACGGTCGACTTCACCGATAGCTTCGCGATCGACGACAAGGAAACCGGAGATGCTGCGGACGATACCCTCGACACTGAAGCAATCCCGACAACCGCAAAGACGGTGAGCATTGTCGACTATTGCGAAAAGGTCAAAGGCACTTCCGACGAACTTGATCAGCTTATCGCTGATATGCTCGAGTTCGGCAGACAGTCGCAAGCATATCAGAATATGACCGTTACTATCGCGATCCCCGAAGGTCTTGC
>CADBFJ010000053.1:0-2161 GCA_902793915.1 uncultured Ruminococcus sp. | reverse complement strand
AGCTTTGGCGACTTCTGCTCCGAGAACTTCCCGGAGGACCTGACCGGTAAGAACGCTACCGCAAAGAAGAAGTTCAAGTTCGATAGCGCTGAAATTAAGTTTGGTTCCAAGTTTGTGGTCACCTTTACCTTTGCAAACAACGGTACGACTACTGCTTCCAACTTGGCTCGTCTGAAAGTCAACGGCGAGACCTATTCGCTTGACGATTGGAACTTCACCTACGCATTCAGCCCGGCTGAGTATGCAGGCGTTGAATTTGATCTCTATGCTGCTGCTAACACCTCCGCTACCAACTTTGCATGGATCAACAACTATGGTCCTGCTTACTATGCCGCATACCTGAACGATAACGGAATCAGCAACGCAATGGATTTGTTGGAAGCTTTCTACAATTATGGCGTAGCGGTTGAGGCTTATGTCGCAACGCTTGGTGAATAATTGAAGGGGAGGTACATGATAATGAAAAAGAATTATGAACTTGTCCAAGTGAATGTGATCTCCTTGGAAAATGAAGACGTTATTACCGCGAGTGGTGCCACGAGAAGTAACACCCTTCTGGGCAATGCTTTCGATTTTGGCGAGTACAACATTCAAGATTTTTCTTAATGAAACGACTGATTAAAATTGCAGGGAGTCTTATCCTTCTCATTGCCATCTGCCTTTCGATTGTTGCCTGCGTGAAAAACGACGCAGACAATGATGACTGGATCACCGGCAACGTGGAGATCGATCGGAATTCTTCCCATGCAAAGCCAGCTAAGGATAACGGTGACGATTCTGCCACGCAATCAAGCGGGCGGACGAATCTGCCGCTTGTTCCGTTGGATTAAAATCAAAAAAACACAAGGAACCCAAACGGGTTTCCTTGTGTTTTTTGTTCTGCTTTTTCTTTTGCCGCAAAGTCTTTTGTGAGACAAGTTTTGAAAAGGGAGAGGGGTGCGGGGAGAGGGGAAACCTTTTGCAAAAGGTTTCCCCTCTCCCCGCATTCTCTCTTTTTTCTCTTTTTCCTTACCACTCTTTTTTCTTTTTGAGCACCTCGTAGAGGGCGCAGAAAGAAGCGTGGCGGCTCGCGGAGATTTCTCCGCGAGCGACGGCGTCGCGGATGGCGCACCCATCCTCTTTCGTGTGGCTGCATTTGGTGTAACGGCAGCCCCAGTTTGCAAGGTAGGGCGAAAACTCGCGGAAAGTGTAGGGTAGGTCATCCTTTGCAAAAAAGTCAAAGCGTTCAAAATCAATGAGGGTAAAACCGGGCGTGTCGGCAAGGTAGCCGCAATTGGGATCGTTTGACGTGGGGTAGAGCTGAACCTTTCTTGTCGTGTTCTTCCCGCGCGCGATTTTTTGGCTGACCTCGCCGGTTTCCAAATGCAGGTCTGGAAAGATCTTGTTGAGAAGCGTCGATTTTCCGATCCCCGACGCGCCCGCAAGAGACGCGAGCTTGCCCGCAAGCTCATCCTTGACAAAGTTTTGGAGCGCCGGAAAATCAAAGTTTTCTCCCTCCCCAAGGCAAAAAACAAGGAAACCAGCCTTGCGATAGAGCGCGACAAGCTCGCTTGCGCGTCTTTCATCGAGATCGTATTTGGTCAGCAGCACCACAGGCTCAATTTCGTGGTATTCGGCGATGGCAAGGAGCTTGTCAAAGGTGGCAAGATCGGGTTCGGGCGACGCCACGGCAAGGGCGGCAAAGAGGTAGTCAAGATTTGCCACGGGCGGGCGGATCAAGGCGCTTTTGCGTTCCAAAACCTTTTCAATGACGACATTTTCGCCGTTTTCGTCATAGGAGACGACCACGCGGTCGCCGGCAAGAAGATCGAGTTCTCTATGCAAGGTGCCTCTGCCCTTCGCTGCGATCGTTTTCCCTGAAAGAGGACCCTCTTGCGTGTCGAAAAGACGGACACAAAAGCGCCCGCCCACACTCGAAAGGAGCAGTCCCGTAGCTTGATAGCTCATAGATACCTCGCTTGTCGTTTTGCGATTCGTCGGCGCGCGGCGGCAAAAACAGGGTCGAAAAAACCACCCAGACCGACGCGAACAGGACGAGAAGCGAAAAGAGTACGCACAAAATTTTTTGTTTTTTCTTCATAATCTCCCCCAAAACATGAAGCAAATGCTTCCTATTTATATATGTAGGGGGATGGGGCGTTCACTCGCCGTTTTTTTGGAG
>CADBFJ010000052.1 GCA_902793915.1 uncultured Ruminococcus sp. | reverse complement strand
AAAATCTCTTTGGTTTCCATAAGATCACCCCTTTACAGGAATATGATAACACAAAAACGGCAGTTTTGCAAGCAACAAAGAGTTGCGGCGCGGGAGACATCATAAAGTTTTATCATGACAGGATTTGAACTCTGCGAAGCCTACGTGTGCCGTATTTTCGGTGGCTTCGCAACCGCAAAACGGCGTCGCATCTTCTCCTACCTATCGTTCTGACAACAAAAGAGCCAACGGATAAACCGTCAGCTCTTTTGTTGGTCGGAATGACAGGATTTGAACCTGCGACATCCTGGTCCCAAACCAGGCGCGCTACCAACTGCGCTACATCCCGAGCAAGGAGTATTATAGCAGGAAAAGAGAAAAAAGTCAACCACAAGAAATAGATTTTCAAAAAAGTCTTTCTCCTCGAAAACTTTTTTCTTTTAACCCCTTGACTTTTCCCGAAAATCGTGTATAATAAATCTGTTGTTCGCAACAACAATGTTTGCGGGAGTGGCGGAACTGGCAGACGCGCACGTTTGAGGGGCGTGTGGTTCACACCGTACGAGTTCAAGTCTCGTCTCCCGCACCACAAAGAAGCGAATGGACTTTTGTCCATTCGCTTCTTTGTTATGTGAAAGAATCGCACTTGAACTTGCTCCTTTTTGTGCAACAAAAAGGAACGCGTGCGGGAAAGATAGAAGTATAGATTTTTGCTAAACTTTCGCCGCACGCTTGAGTTACAAGTCTCGTCTCCCGCACCACAAAAAGGCACTTGGCTTATGTCAAGTGCCTTTTTGAATTTTTTTCAAAATAGTTCTTGCATATTTCTTCCTATTGTGTTACAATGAACTTGCGACACAACTTAATACAGCAGTCCATAGGGAAAGTGTTTTTACTTTTTGGGTAAAAACGCATTCTCCATTTTGACTTTCTCTTGTGGACTGCTCAAAGTTGTGTCGCAGCAATCGGAGTTATGTGTTTTTCGGTGCGTAGCTTCGGCTGCGCACTTTTTTAATTATTGGAGAAGTATTATTATGGAGTGGTTAATAGCAGTACTAGCAATAATTATATTTAGTAGCCCTTTTTGGTGGGCAATTTTGAGAATCCGTGCAAATGAAAAGTTTGAAAAAGAAGAAGAGCAAAACAAGCAAAAAATAAAAAGCATTATGAAAGAAAAATTTAATATTGATTTTAATGTTTCCTTTCATATTGGTGATGAATTTGCAATTGACAAAATCAATGATCTAATTTATCTTACATATTCTGAAAACACCATCAATTATATTGCTTGGGTAAAACCAGAATCAATAGCAGATTATTCATTATCTCCTCAGTATAAACAATATAGTGCAAAGAATCAGGCTATTAAAGGAGCTATTCTCGCAGGAACGGCTGGAGCTGTAATCGGAGCTGCATCTGCAAATGATTCGGTGCCCACAGGTTACTATATACTTTCGATATCATTTAAAACGAATAATAGCTATAAATATCATCATTCGTACACGAGGTGTTCACGAGAAGAAGGTCAAGAAGTCATTTGCTATATTGAACAAGCACAGAAAAAATAAAGACAAAAAAGCAGTGATCGACAAACATCACTGCTTTTTGTTATTCCCTTTTTTCTTTTTCTCTTTCCCGTCTGCCTTGGTCGAATGCCGCAAGTGTCTCCCTCCCGGAACAATGGGAGAATGGCAAATGCTCCCGCGCTGAATGGTATCCACGCCGAAGCGGCCGCGGATCTCGTCGACGACCTTATCGACGTCGCGGGATTTTTCTTTTTCGGGGGTTTCAAAGATGGAAAGCTGACCGCCGTCGTCTTTGGTGACGTCAAACGCCGCCACGCCAAAGAGACGAATCGGATCTCCCTCTTTCCAAAGCTCGGAAAAGAGGCGCTTGACTTGCGAAAAAATCTCGTTGGTGTTGTCGGTCGGGCTATCCAGCCGGTGCTGACGGCCGCGATCGGTAAAGTCGGTGGAGCGCAGGACGACCGAGACGCAATAGGCTCTGACGCCGTCGGCGCGCAGTCTTGTCGCCACGCTGTCCGAGAGGAGCAGGAGAACCTGCTCGGCTTCTTCCCGATCACGCACATCCTCTTCGAGCGTAATCGAGTTGCTGTACCCTTTTGCCTCCTCGCGCTCGGCTAGCACGGGGGAATCGTCAATTCCGTGCGAAACAAGATAGAGATGCTTTGCAAACTTGCCGCCGATGATGATTTGCAGGGTTTCCTCATCAAGGGACGCGAGGTCGCCGATTGTGCGGACGTTGACGCTCTCGAGTTTTTTTGCCGTGGCTCTGCCGACCGAAAAGAGGTCGCGTACCGGGAGCGGATAGAACTTTTCTTCGAGTTCGTCAAAAAAGAGCGTGTGGACCTTGTCCGGCTTTTCAAAATCGCTCGCCATTTTGGCAAGGAGCTTGTTGGGACCGATCCCGATATTGACGGTAAAGCCGAGCTTGTCGCGGATCTCATCCTTGATCTTGTGCGCGATCGCGATTGGATCGGGATAGATGCGCGACGTGCCGCTCATGTCAAGGAAACACTCATCAATCGAAAACTGTTCGACCACGGGGGCATATTTGCGGCAAACTGCAAGGAACTTTTGGGAACAGCGCGCGTAGAGCCGAAAATCGGGTTTGACGATCACAAGCTCGGGGCACTTGCGCAGCGCCATGGAAACAGGCTCGCCGGTTGATACGCCGTACTTTTTTGCCGGGATTGATTTTGCCAAAATCACGCCGGTGCGCTTGTCCCGATCTCCCCCAACGGCGGACGGAACGAGGCGCAGATCGCTCTCTCCGTGCTGAACTCGCCTTGCCGATTCCCAGGAGAGAAAGGCACTGTTGACGTCCACGTGAAAGATGAGGCGATCCATATCAGCGGATAAAGTTGGTGCGCACGCGCGTCTCACGTTCGGGAAGTCCGTACTTCTCTTTGCCGAGCGCGATGCTCTTCATAAGGAACGCCATGTTGGAAGCGAGCGTCCGCATGATCTGTAATCCTTCGCCGTCCTGTGCCGCTTCCTCTGCGTTGTTGCCGTGAATGTTATTCCAATACTGGCTCGACGCCACAGGCATGCCGGAGATGGTAAAGAACTTGTTGAGCTCGTCAAAGGCGGCTGTGGTGCCCCCTCTGCGGGCGGAAACGATCGCGGCACCGACTTTCATACGCAGATCGGCGTGCGAGCTGTAAAAGAGACGGGTCAAGAATGCCGAGAGCGTGGGATTGGCGGCGGCAAAATAGACAGGACTGCCCACGACCATGCCATCGGCTTCCTCGAGCTTTTTCGCCACCTCGTTGACCGCATCGTCAAAAACGCACTTGCCGGTTGCATAACAGTTTTTGCACGCGATACAACTGCGAATTGGAAGATGCCCGACGCGGATCAGCTCGGTTTCAATGCCCTCTTTTGCAAAGACCTGTTCCATTTCATGGAGCGCGGTATAAACGCTCCCCTTTTCGTGCGGACTGCCGTTGATCAGTAAAACTTTCATGCTAAAACTCCTTTCGGGAGATCAGCGATCGCAGTTCTCCCAGTTGTGGTAGACGTCCATGACGTCGTCATCCTCTTCGAGTTTGTCAAGAAGAAGACCCATGAATTTGATCTCTTCCTCGTCTTCCAGCGTGACGTAGTTGGAAGCCTGTTTGGTCTTCTCTGCCGAGAGAATCTCGTAGCCTGCTTTGACCAGATCGTCGTTGATGGCGTAAACGTCGTCGGGTTCGGTGGTGATGATAAAGACTTCACCGTCGGATTTGAAATCGGTGGCGCCTGCTTCAAGTGCCGTTTCCATGAGTTTATCCTCGTCGATGTCGCCGTCCTCATTGTTGACGACAATCTCACCAACATCGGTGAAGAGATAGCTCACGCAACCGGTCTGCCCCATGTTGCCGTGATATTTGGAGAAGTAGGCTCTGACGTTGCCCGCCGTGCGGTTGCGGTTGTCGGTCGTGGCATTGACAATGACGGCAATTCCGGCAGGACCATAGCCCTCGTAGGAAACTTCTTCATAGGTCTCGCCCGAGGCGCCCATTGCCTTTTTGATGCAGCGTTCGATGTTATCGTTCGGCACGTTGTTGGCTTTTGCCTTTTGAATGAGGTCACGAAGTTTGGAGTTCGAGACGGGGTCTCCGCCGCCCTCTTTAACGGCGACCGTAATCTCCTTGCCGATCTTGGTAAAGACCTTGCCGCGTGCGGCGTCGGTCTTTTCTTTTTTGTGTTTGATGTTTGCCCATTTGCTGTGTCCAGACATAGTTTTCGGTATCCTTTCAAGAGTATATGTGATTCTGTAAAGATTGATCAGACTTTTTCGGTTTTGGCAAGGCAAATGAGGTCAAATGCGTTGCCCAGCACGATCTTGGTCGCCTCGGTCAGGCGCAGGCGAAGTTCGCGCGTGCCTTCGTCCTCTGCCGAGAGGATCGGACAGTTATGATAGAAGCGGTTGAAGGCGGTTGCCACGTCGAGAATAAAGCGCGTAATGTAACTCGGTTCATAATCGGCAATCGCCGCTACGACACGCTCTCCAAAGCGGCAGAGCGTTTTGAGCAGGGTCGCTTCTTCCTCGGTGGTAATGTCGCCGCAGACCTCTGTCCGCTTCCCGGCTTTTCCGAGAAGTGAGCAGGTGCGCGCGTAGGTGTACTGGACGTAAGGTCCCGTGTTGCCGTCAAAATTGAGCGCTTCGTCAAGCACGAAGTTAATATCCTTCATGCGGTTATTGGTAAGGTAATAGAACACTACGGCGCCGACGCCGACCTTCTCGGCGATCTCGTCGCGGTTTTCGAGATTTGGGTTCTTTTCCGCGACCACGCCTTTGACCTTTTGGATTGCAAGAGCAAACAGATCTTTGAGAAGGACGACGTTGCCGGTCCTCGTCGCCAGCTTTTCGCCGTTGAGAGAGACGGTTCCGTAAGGCACGTGGACGAGTTCGTTATACCAAGGGTAGCCCATAAGCTCGACCACTTTGAACCACTGCGCGAAGTGGAGGCATTGTTGCGCGCTCGTGACGTAAATCGCTTTGTCGAAGTGATAGTTCTCTTTGCGATAGACCGCCGCGGCGATGTCGCGCGTAGGATAAAGCGTAGAACCGTCGCGCTTTAAGATCAGGCAGGGCGGCATATTGTACTCGGAGAGATCGACGATCGAGGCGCCGTCGTCGATTTTGAGCAGTCCCATATCGCGCAGCTTTTGCACCTGCGCCGGCATTTTGTCGGTATAGAAGCTCTCGCCGAGGTAGGAATCAAAGGTGATGCCGAGCTGTTTGTAGGTCTTTTCATATTCGGCAAGGCTGATCGAAACGAACCACTTCCAGAGCGCGAGGTTTTCCTCGTCACCTGTTTCCAGCTTGTGGAACTCGGCTCGTGCCGCGTCTGCAAGCTCTTTGTTTTCGGGGATGCCCTTTTCGGGATCGCCTTTGATCTCGTTGTTGATCTTCACGTAGAGCGCAACGAGCGCGTCCACACCCTCTTTTTCGACCGCCTCTTTGTTGCCCCAGAGGCGGTAGGCGACGATGAGCTTGCCGAACTGTGTTCCCCAGTCGCCGAGGTAGTTGATGCCAAAGCAATCGTAGCCTGCGAACTCGTGGAGCTTGCGGAGCGAGTGTCCGATGACCGTGGTGCCGAGGTGCCCGATGTGGAAGGGCTTTGCCACGTTGGGCGAAGAATAGTCGAGGACGACCTTTTTGCCCTTGCCAAAGGTCTGGGAACCGTATTTTTCACGCTCGGAAAGAATCTGCGACAGGACTTCTTTTGTCAAGTATTCGTTGGAAAGTTTAATGTTGAGGTAACCGCTGACCGCTTCGACAGATCCAATTGGACCGCCCGAAAGGAGCGGAACCAAGCTCTCGGCGATCTGCGCCGGAGCGCGGCGAAGCGCTTTACTCAATCGAAAGCAAGGAAACGCGAGATCGCCCATGTTTGGATCGGGCGGATATTCCAAAAGCCCTTTGATTTCATCAATGGACAGCGCTGCATCGGCATTGAGCGAGCGAACCGCATCCAAAAGCCGTTGCGCGATGATTGTTTTAATCGTCTGCATAAATTCTCCTATCTGATCAAACCGCTTTCAAAAGATCCTGCAATTTGGAAGCGATCAGCGTTGCACTATCCTCGTCGCGCAGGGCGACCATAATGGTATCATCCCCGGCAACGCAACCAAGGATCTGCGGCTCGTTCATTCCGTCGATTCCCGCGCCGACCGCTTGGGCAAGCCCGGGATAGGTCTTGATGATAATGAGGTTTAAGGCTTGGTCGACCTTAATGATCGACTCGATGAGGGCAACGTTAAACTTAAAATCGCCCTGGTGCCCGGGTTGCTTGGGCAAAACGTAACGGTAAGAGCCTTTTCCGTTGGTCATTTTGATGATTTTGAGTTCGCGGATATCGCGAGAAATCGTTGCCTGTGTCGTTTCAAAGCCGTGCTCGCGCAATCTCTCAATGAGTTCATCCTGGGTGTCGATATCATAGCGCGCGATAATCTCAAGTAATTTTTCCTGTCTGTTTTTCTTCATGTCGTTTCCTTTCAAGATTGCGTATCGTTCATTTTTTGACGAAGCTTTTGATAAAAGCCCGATTTTTTCAAGCGAACCAAGGCAGCTTTGAGCGAGGATTTGGAAATGACAACCGTCTGGTTGCGATAAAGTTCAAAATTCATTCTGCCATCCACCGTCAAAAACAGGTTTTTCTCGCGTGCGCAAACGTTTTTGATCTCGAGTTTTGCATCATCCGGGAAAATGAGAGGACGCGCGATAAAAGAGTGCGGGCAAATGGGAGTAACGCAGATGCAGGGCACGCGCGGATCGACGAGCGAGCCGCCCGCCGACATCGAGTAGGCGGTCGAGCCAGTCGGCGTTGCAACGATCACGCCGTCCGCACGGTAGGAGGAGATGAGTTCCCCGCCCTCGGAAAGTTCGAGATCGACAAGGCGCGAAACCGATCCGTTGGAAATGACCGCGTCGTTGAGCGCGTAGCAAAAGGATTTCATCTCCCCTGCCGTGTTGTGGAGCTCAACCCGCAACATCGAACGATATTCAAGTTCGTATTCGCCGGTAAAAAGCCGATGTAAGCGGTCGATCTCGGAAAGCTCAAGCTCTGCCATAAATCCAAGGTGCCCCAGGTTGACCCCCAGCACGGGCGTTCCCTTGTGCGCGGCTCTGCGCGCAACGTCGAGGATCGTTCCGTCGCCTCCGAGTGCAATGAGTAGATCGGCTTCGGCGTAGATGCTCTCCAGAGGCAGATAGTGAAAATACTCGCGGCTTTTTCCCGCGCGTTCGAGCTTTTCCTTGTTGAACGCGGCAATAAGGATCTCGCAATCCTCTTTTGCCAGTTCTTCGGCGACGGCGAGCGCACCGTTTGCCTTCTCGTGGATGTTAAAATTGGTCAGCAAGGCAATTTTCAAGACGGAAAACGCCTCCTTTCATGTTCGTATGCCACCCGACGCAAAAGATCGTCGGTTAATAGATTTCGTTTTGTCGTTTCTTTTCGGAAACAAGCGAAGAACTCCCGGTTGCCGTCGCCGCCGAGGATGGGCGAGACGCGGGAGCCGAGGAAGGTGAAACCGAGGGTGGCGGCGAACGAGATAACCGTCTCTTTCGCCTTCTGCCGGAGCGCGGGATCGCGGACGACGCCGCCCCGTCCGACCCCCGCCCGTCCGACCTCGAACTGCGGTTTGACGAGCGAGATCAGGATCGCGCCGGGATCGAGCATCGCGGACAGCGACGGCAGGATCAGCGTCTGCGAGATGAACGAAACGTCCATCGTGATAAAGCGGGGCGGGATCGGGAAATCCTCGCGTTTGAGGCTGCGGGCGTTGTAGCCCTCCATCACGGTCACGCGGGGATCGTTCCGGAGAAATTCCGCAAGCTGTCCGTGTCCGTTGTCGAGCGCGTAGACCGAAACGGCGCCGCGCCGGAGCAGGCAATCGGTGAAACCGCCGCCCGAAGCGCCGATATCGAGCGCGACCAGCCCTTCCGGAGATAAGCCCGACGCGTCGAGGGCGCCCTCGAGTTTCAGCCCGCCGCGGCTGGCGTAACCCTTCTCGGGGAGATCTACCTTGTGCAAAACCGTCTCGTCCACCCGTTCGGAGGGGCGCAAGACGATCTTTCCGTCGATTACGACGCTGCCCTCCGCGATCAGCCGTTTCGCCGCGTCGCGCCCGGAGACCAGCCCTTCTTTAACGAGATACAGATCGACGCGGATCATTTCTTTCTGTGAAGGAGGAGGTCCGCAAGAGAGGCGAGCC
>CADBFJ010000051.1 GCA_902793915.1 uncultured Ruminococcus sp. | reverse complement strand
AAGATCCTTGCGATCGCGGCGATCGTGCTGGAAATCACAAAGGTCTCCTGGGAGAGCTATTATGACATTACGACCGGCAGAGGGTTCAACTGGGAGGGGATTCTCCCAATCTATTCCTGCTCGCTTTATATCTACACCCTGTTCTGCGCCGCATTTTTCAAAGGAAAGATCAAAGAAACGGCGCTCGCCTTCCTTTCCACCATTGGGATGCTCTTTGGCGGGATCGGCGTGATCTATTGCAACGGGCTCAACTACTACCCTTTTTGGACCTTCGGCGCCTTCTATTCGCTCTATTTCCACTCCGCCATGTTCTGCACCGGGCTGTTTCTTTTGATCTCGGGCTATCAAAAACCCTCTTTTCGCATGGTTCCCCTGTCTTTTATCCCAATCCTTCTCTTGTCGCTCGTGGCGATCCCGGTCAACTACGCGCTGGGCGCGGATTATATGTCGCTTTACAGCGGATCCTCGATCCCGCTCTATGAAGATCTTGCCGCATTCCTTGCCTCGCGCGGTCTGCGACCGATCTATACCGCGATCATGCTTTTGACCCATCTGCCGCTTGCGGCGCTGGTCGTGAGCGTTTCAAGTGCGATCGCTTGGCTCTGCGCCCGGGTAAAATCCCGCCGCGAAAAACGCGCAGCACCCCCTTCCCAAAGTGTTTAAAGTTCCTGTTTGCTTTTTGTTTGTGAGGCATTGACATGATTTTTGTTTTGACGGTGGCAATCCTCGTTTGTCTTGGCATGGTGATCGCCATTCTGTTTTTCCCGCGGCTGACGCTCGGGAAGCTCTCGATCGACACCTATTGGGTCGTCTCGCTCGCGGGAGCGCTTTTGCTCCTTTTTTCGGGACAGATCGACCTATCCCGCCTTGCCGGCAGTTTGACCGAGGCGTCGCCTGTCAACCCGGTAAAAATCCTTTTGTTGTTTCTTTCAATGACCCTGCTTTCGGTCTTTCTTGACGAAGTGGGCTTTTTCCGCTATCTTGCAAGCAAGACGCTTGTGCTTGCCAAGCACAGCCAGGTGCGCCTGTTTGTGCTCCTTTACGTCGTGGTCTCGATTTTGACCGTCTTTACTTCCAACGACGTGGTGATCTTAACCTTTACGCCCTTCCTCTGCTATTTTGCAAAGCACGCGGGCATTCGGGAGCTCCCCTACCTTGTCGCCGAGTTTGTCGCCGCCAACACCATGAGCATGACGCTACTCATCGGCAACCCGACCAACATCTATATCGCCACGACCTACCGCATCGGTTTTGCCGAATACGCCTCGGTGATGATCCTCCCGACGCTTGCGGGGAGCCTTGTCGCCTTCTTCGTGCTGTTTTTGATCTTCCGAAAAGATCTTCGTACGCCCGCGGAGACCGTCGAGCTTGACGCGACCATCTCCGACAAGCCCGAACTCATTTTGGGGCTTGTTGCTCTCGGCACTTGCACGCTGCTGCTTGCAATCGGACCCTATTTGGGGCTCGAACTCTGGCTCGTCTCTCTCGTTTCGGCAACCGTGCTCTTTGCCTCGGTCGCATTCCTCTCGGTCCTCCACAAGCGCAAACCGACCGAGCTGAAGCATGCCTTTTTGCGCGCACCCTGGCAGCTCGTCCCCTTTGTGCTTTCGATGTTTGTGATTGTGCAATCGCTCTCGGAAGCCGGCGTCACGAGCGCAGTCTCCCGCCTTTTGGGGGAGGAACACTCGATCCTGCGTTACGGCATCTCCTCTTTCCTTGCCGCAAACTTCATCAACAACATTCCGATGAGCGTCTTTTTCTGCCCGGTGCTAAAACCGCTCGCCTCTCTTGGGGGGAATGCCGCCCGCGGCGCGATCTTTGCCACGGTGGTCGGCTCCAACCTCGGCGCTTACCTGACTCCGGTCGGCGCGCTCGCAGGGATCCTCTGGATGTCGCTGCTCAAAAAGCAGGGGGTCAAATTCGGGTACCTCGATTTTGTGCGCTACGGCGCCGCCGTCTCAATCCCCACCCTCTGCGCCACCCTCGGCGTGCTGGCGTTGCGGTTGGGGTAAGGAGGGGAAAAATAAAAATTGCAGGGAAACCCTTTTTTGAAAAAAAGTGGTTTCCCTGCACCTTTCCAAAAAAACTTTTACAAAAAAAACAGCGCCAACTTCCCGGCGTGCGCTCAAAAACACTTTTATAAAGGTTTTTGAAAAGGGGTGCGGGGGAGAACTTTTTGCAAAAAGTTCTCCCCCGCAATTCTTATTCCCTATCTTTTTACCCCTTCGCAATCTCCTCCAGCACCGGCATTTGTTCCTCGATGCTTTCAACGAGGCGGAGCTGGTTTTTGGCGCGTTCGAGGTTGTGTCCCTCATGGTGGATCCGGAAATAGGTGTCCCCCGAGAGGTAGTCGGTCAAAAAGCGCATCCCGGTCTCAAGTGTTAAAATCCTTGCCGACTGCGGCAAAGCTGCCCGTTCAGCGTCTGTGATCCCGCCGCCAAGACCGTCGGAAAAGCCCTTCGTGAAGGCGGCAAAGAACTCGGGCAGAATGCAGACTTTGGAAAGGTCGCTCTCGCCCTCCCCCGCGCTCGACGCGCCATAGCGGATCGCGTCGCCGAAATCGTAGAGGAGAGAGCCCGGCATGACCGTGTCGAGGTCGATCACGCAAAGCCCCTCGCCGGTTTTGGGATCCATGATGACGTTGTTGAGCTTGGTGTCGTTGTGGGTAACACGCAAGGGGTATTTCCCCTCTTTAAGACCGCGCACAAGGAGCGAGCAATCGTCCTTTCGCGCGCGCAAAAAGTCGATTTCGCGCCGGCAGGCGGAAGCCCTGCCGCAAACGTCGTCGAGAACAGCGTTTTCAAGCGCCTCATAGCGCTTTTCGGTGTTGTGAAAATCCGGGATCACCTCGTGGAGCGACGCGGCGTCATAGTCGGCAAGCTGGCGCTGAAAAACACCAAAGGCTCTGCCAACCCGCAAAAACAGGTCGGGGCTGTCGCAGGACTGGAAGCAGTCGCCATCCACAAACCGGTAGGCGCGCCAATAGTCGCCGCGCTCGTCGCAAAAGTAGTAGGCGTCGCCCGCCTTCACAAACGAAAGCGTGCCGCACAGAGGGTCTTTCCCCTCCTCTTCGAGCTTTTTACGGATATGATTGGTCACACCGACGACGTTTTCCATGACCTCCCACGGCTTTTGGAAAACGTTTTTGTTGATCTTTTGAAGAATGTAGCGCGCCTTGTCGGTCGTCACCCGGTAGGTGCCATTGATATGACCTGCGGTGCATTCGCGCAGGTCGGTGACCTTGCCCTCAAACTGGAAGGCGGCAAGAACTTGTTTCATCCGGTGTCCTCACTTCAAAAAACAATGGATCGCTTGTTTCATTGTATCACAAAAAGAACGAAAAAGCAACTTTTTTGGGAAAGCGGAGATAAGACCGTGGGGAGAGGGGAAAACTCTTGCAAGAGTTTTCCCCTCTCCCCACACCCTTCTCCTCTTTCAGAACCTTAAACAGGGTTCTGATACGGCTGACGGAATGAAAACAATAAATTTATTCGCTTTGAACAGCGGTCTTTATCAGCCTTCCCCCTTTTTGAGAGAGGTTTTTGAAAAGAGCGCGAGAGAAACTTTTTGCAAAAAGTTTCTCTCGCGTTTTTTTATTTCCCCCACAGTACCACTCCCAGCAGTGCCGAGAAGAGGATGAGGAGGATCGGCGATATTTTCCGGTTTTTCGCTTTGAGAGGCGGCAAAAGCGGCAGTCCCCAGCCAACGAGGGCGACAAGCGCAAAGACGAGGAGCGAACGCCAGTCAAAGGCGAAAACGCCGCCCGAGAGTCCGCAAACGACCGACAAAAAGAGGGTCGCGGCGGTGCCGAGGATCAGCCCCACCACAGCGGGGCGGATGCCCGAGAGCGCGCCCTGCACGGCAGGGCGTTTGAGGAAGGTGTGGAGCAGTGCCGAAACGAGGAGCAGGATGCAAAAAGCGGGCAGGATCACGCCGAGCGTGGCGAGAAGCGCGCCGAGAAAGCCGGCTTGCGAAGAACCGATGAAGGTCGCAAGATTCACGGCGATGGGACCCGGCGTTGATTCCGAGACTGCAACAAAGTTGAGCAGTTCTTCCTCCGAGAGCCAGCCGTGCGCGAGCACCTCCTCGCGGATGAGCGCGAGCATCCCGTAGCCGCCCCCGAACGAAACAGCGCCAATCTTCAGAAAGGTCAAAAAGAGGTCGAGAAAAACGTTCATTGTTCGTCGCCTCCCTTCTTTTCGCGCAAACGCGAAACGAGGTAGACGCAAAAACCAACGACGGCACCGATGAGCACGTAAAAGATCGACGAAAAGCGCACCGAGAGGAGCGAGAGCGTCACAAGAGACGCCGCAACGAGGCAGGTCAAAGCAATTCCGATCGGCGTCTTTTTGAGCTTTTTGAACATTTTAACGCCCGCCGAAAGGATGAGAAAGACCACGCAGGCTTGGATCCCGCGGAATGCCGAATGCACGTAGGGCAGAGCGAGGAAGCGATCGAAAAAGAGCGAGATGAGATAGATGATCGTAAAGGACGGGATGCAAACCGAAATCGTCGCCACGGCAGAACCAAAAGCGCCTCCGCGCTTGTAGCCGAGGTAGGTCGCCGAGTTGATGGCGATAGGTCCGGGCGTCGATTCGGCGAGTGCCACCATGTCAAGGAACTCCTCGGCGGCGATCCAGTTTTTCTTTTCCACGAACTCATGTTCGAGGAGCGAGAGCATTCCGTAGCCGCCCCCGAAGGTGAACAGCCCGATCTTGAACATCGTCCAGGCAAGCGAAAGATATTTTTTCAAAGGGACCACTCCCCTCCTCTCGTACAGTCTGTCCCTATTATACAGGAAAAAAGTTGTTTTGTAAAGAGCAAGCCCGCCGGTTTGGCGGGCTTGCTCTTTACATATGGTTTTGGATCATTCCCAATTTTTGAGCTCTGCGCCCTCTTTGTCCTTGAAGCTGCCGACAATGATCATGATGAAGTCGATCAGCCAGCCGATGCCGAGCACGCCGCCGGTCAGGAGCCAGACGATGCCGGTGCCGGTTTTGCCGACGTAGAAGCGGTGAATGCCGAGACCGCCGAGGAAGAAGCACAGAAGAAGTGCGACCAGTCTGCTTTTCGAAGAAACTGCTGCCATTTGAGGATCCTCCATAGTTTAATATTTCTTCCGTCCGGAAGTGATTTTATTATAGCAAAAAATGCAGATTTTGTCAAGGTTTTGAGGGTGGCTTTTCATTCCTCCCGAAATTGCAGCGAATAGAGTTCTTTGTAGACGCCGCCTTTTTCGATGAGTTCCTCGTGCGTGCCGCGCTCAACGACCTGTCCGCCTTCGATCACGGCGATCTCGTCGGCGCCGCGAATGGTGGAAAGCCTGTGCGCGACGACCAGCGCCGTCCGCCCTTTGCAAAGCTCGTCAAGCGCTTCCTGGATGAGCACCTCGGTCGTGTTGTCAAGGGCGCTCGTCGCCTCGTCGAGAATGAGGATTGCCGGGTCTTTTAAGAAGATGCGGGCGATGCTGACCCGCTGTTTCTGCCCGCCCGAAAGCTTGACGCCCCGCTCGCCGATCTCGGTGTCGTACCCGTTCGGGAGCGTGAGAATGTAGTCGTGGATGTTCGCTTTTTTGGCGGCATCCTCAACCTCTTTTTGCGTGGCGTCGGGTCTGCCGTAGCGAATGTTGTCGCCGATGCTGCCCGCAAACAGGAAGACGTCCTGATGCACGATGCCGATATTTTTCCGCAGAGATTCATGCGTTAAAGTGCGAATGTCCTTGCCGTCGATGCGGATGCTCCCCTGCCCCTCTGTGAGCGGATAGAACGCGGGCAACAGGTGGCAGAGCGTGGTCTTGCCGCCGCCCGAAGGGCCGACGAGCGCGAGCTTTTTACCCGGCTCGATGTGCAGATTGACGTCGCGCAGTACCTCGTGCGAGGGCTCGTAGCTGTAATTGACGTGCGAAAACTCGATCTCGCCCTTCACGTCGGAAAGTTCGATCGCGTCGGGCGCGTCGGCTTCGACAGGCTCGTCCATAAGCTCGGCAAAGCGCTTAAAACCGCTGACGCCGTTCTGGTACATCTCAACAAAGTTGATGAGCGTCGTCACCGGGCTGATAAAGAGGTTGACCGAAACGATAAAGGTCGAATAATCGCCGAAGTTGATCCTGCCCGCGTAGAGAAAGAGCCCTCCCGCGATGAGAACGATCACGTTGAAAATATCGGTGATGAATGAAGTCGAGGAGAAGAATTTTGCCATGGCGCGGTAGGCTCTGCGCGAGGCGTCCACAAACTGCACGTCACCCTTGGCAAATTTTTCGATCTCTACCTCGCGGTTGGTGTATGCCTTGGTCACGCGGATGCCGGTAACGCTGCTCTCTACTGCCGCGTTGATCTCGGCGTTGCTCTTTCTGCGATCGTCAAAGGCGGCACGCATCTGTTTGCGGTAATGGATCGAAACAGCAAGAAGGATCGGCACGCAGGTAAAGATAATGAGCGTTAAGATCCAGTTGATCGTCAAAAGATAGGAAAACGAAAGGATCATCATCACGCCGCTGATGAGCAGGTTTTCGGGTCCATGGTGGGCAAGCTCGCAGACTTCAAAGAGGTCGCTTGTGATGCGAGTCATGATCCGTCCTGTTTCGTGGTTGTCGTAGAAAGAATAGGGCAACTCTTCGAGGTGCGAGAAAAGGTCGCGCCGCATCTGCGACTGCATCTTCACGCCGATGATATGCCCGTAGTACTGCACAAAATAGCGAAGCAGCAGACGCGCGATATAGAGGAGCAGCACGACGATCCCGGCGATCACAATGCTCTTGTACATTCGGTCGGGAATATACTCGTTGAGCATTTTCCTCGTTACGATCGGGTAGACCATGCCGAATACCGAGATCAGGAGCGACGCCAAAAGGTCAAGCGAAAGCATCGCTTTGTGCGGCTTGTAATAGGAAATAAATCGCTTGAGCAGCGAGGGGCGGAGCGATGATTGTTTCATGGGGTCTCCTTATTCTTGTCTGTCATCTATCCTGCTATGGCTGATTATACAGGAAAGATTCGATTTTTGCAAGAAAAATTTTTGATCGCGCGCTCCCCCTCCTTTGTAAAACTCCGAAAAAAGGCTACAATAAAACCAAATAAAAAAGAGGAAGAAGCGATGAATTGCGTGGAGAGGGGACCCTTTTGAAAAGGGTCCCCTCTCTCTCCGTTCTCCCCTTTCAAACCCTTGGCAGCGGTTTTTGAAAAAGGTGCGGGAAAAACTTTTTCTAAAAAGTTTTTCCCGCTTCTTTTCTCTTTTTTGTTTTATCTCTGTACTCTGCCCGAGGCGTTGCCGCCGGCGAGCGCTTCAACTTCCTTGACCGAGACGAGGTTGACGTCTCCCTCGATGCTGTGCTTGAGGCAGGAAGCCGAGACCGCGAACTCGATCGCGTTCTGCGGATCTTTTTTGTTCAGGAGCGAATAAATCAGCCCGCCGCCGAAGCTGTCACCGCCGCCGACACGATCGACGATGTGCATGGCGTACTTCTTCGAGAAATATGCCTTGCCGTCGGTATAAAGCATGGCAGACCAGTTGTTGTCGTTTGCCGAGAGGCTCTCGCGCAGGGTGATGGCAACGCCCTTGAACCCAAAGCGGTCGGTCAGCTTCTTTGCCACCGAGATGTATCCGTCGCGGTCGAGTTTGCCGCTGTCAATATCGGTGTTGTCGGCCTCGATGCCGAAAACGTCCTTGGCGTCCTCCTCGTTGGCGATGCAATAATCGACATATTTGCAGAGCTCGCCCATGATTTTGCCCGCTTTCTCTTTGCTCCAGAGCTTTTTGCGGAAGTTGAGGTCGCAGGAGACCGGGATCCCCTTCTTTTTGGCGGCTTTCACGGCTTCGAGCGTGATCTCCGCCGCGCCGTCCGAAAGGGCGGGCGTAATGCCGGTGAAGTGGAACCAGGTCGCGCCGTCAAAAATTTTGTTCCAATCGAAATCGGCGGGCGTTGCCTCGGCGATTGCCGAATGCGCTCTGTCGTAGATGACCTTGCTCGGTCTTTGGCTTGCGCCCTTTTCACAGAAATAGATGCCGACGCGATCGCCGCCGCGGGCGATGAGGCTCGTATCCACGCCGTATTTGCGGAGCGAATTGACGGCGCACTGACCGATCTCATGCTCGGGGAGCTTGGTCACAAAAGCGGCGTCCACGCCGTAGTTGGCAAGAGAGACGGCAACGTTTGCCTCCGCTCCACCGAAGGTGGCGCCAAGGCGATCTACCTGCACAAAGCGCTCGTACCCCTCGGGGGCAAGGCGCAGCATAATTTCACCGAAGGTAATGACTTTCATAGCT
>CADBFJ010000050.1 GCA_902793915.1 uncultured Ruminococcus sp. | reverse complement strand
CAGACGAGAACCCACCGCCGTTTTTGCTTATGCAAAAACGGCAGACGGAGGCGAAAAAGAGGAAAAGAAAGGGCGAGCGTAACGCCCACCCCTTTCGCCGCAGTTGGGTTCAGAATCCCACCTGTTCTATCTTGCTTTTTTACAAATACTCCACAATCTCCCCGCAGTCTTTTAAGACGAGATCGGGCTTTTCTTTGGATTCTGCAAGGATTTTTTCGTCGGTCTCGCCGCTCATGACAAGGACCGAAACGCAGCCTGCGGCAATGCCGGAGGCGATATCGGTATAGATGCGGTCGCCGACGACGGCGGTGCGCTCGGGGGCAACGCCGTATTTTTCCATGGCATAGCGCGGGAGGAAGGGCTGCGGCTTGCCGATGACAAAGGGGCGCTTGCCGGTGGCGTTATAGATCATGTCGCAGACGCTACCGCAATCGGGGACGCTGCCGAACTCGGTGGGGCAAACGTAATCGGGATTGGTGGCGATATAGGGCAGGTCGCGTGTGGCAAGGAGATAGGAAACGTCGCGCAGTTTTTGGAATGTCAGTTCGGTGTCAAAACCCATAACGATGCAATCGGTTTTTTCGGTGTCGTTTGTGACGTCAAAGCCCGCGTCGGTCAGTTCTTTTTGGAGCGACCTCGTGCCGCAGACATAAAGGCGCGCGCCTTCGTGGTGCTTTTTGAGGTATCGCACGGTTGCCTGCGAGGAGGTGACAAAATCCTCCTCCACGGCGGGGATGCCGAGATGTTCGAGCTTTTTGACGTAATCGGCAACGCTGCGCGAGGAGTTGTTCGTCATAAACAAATAGCGCTTTCCCGCCTTTTTTACGGCGCCAAGAAAGGGAAGCGTGCAGTCAAAGAGACGGTCGCCAAGATAGAGCGTGCCATCCATATCAAGCAGAAAGAGATCAATATCCGAGAGAATGTGCTTATCCATCGTCGCCTCATTCCGACCGTTATCAAAGAATAGGGTCATCTTTAGATTTTAGTTTATTTTACCATATTCCATAATCCTTTGCAAGAACTTCTTGCAAAGATCCTTTGCATTTTCTCTCCGTTTGTGATATCATAAAATCGAAGATAAAAAATTTTTCAAAAAAATTCCGACATTTTGGTTTGCCAAATCGTTATATGTGTGTAAGGAGGAGCCAGCATGACGAAACCTGCATTGCGTACGGACGCAGAGTTCGCAGCCTTCTATGAAAGACATTGGAAATACCTCTATCGTCTTTGCTATACCTATATGAAAAGCGAAGCCGACGCGGATGATTGCACCGAGGACGTGTTTGTCAAAGTGCTGACGGGGGACTATTCTTTTACTGATGAAACCCACGAGCGCAAGTGGCTCACGGTCACGGCGATCAACCTCTGCAAGGATCGCTTACGCCATGCTTCGCGCAAACAGATCTTATCGATCGACGACGAGAACGCGCCAGAGATCGCGTCGCCCGAAGAGGAAGATCACAAAGAAGTTTTGACGGCTGTTCTCAACCTGCCGCCAAAACTCAAGGATGTAATCTGGCTCTACTACTTTGAGGAGTATTCGACCGATGAGATTGCCAAGATGCTAAAACGTCCGCCATCGACTGTGAGAAACCAGATGAAAGACGCGCGAACACGACTGAAATTTTTATTGGAAGGGAGTGAACAAAATGCGTGACGAAAAAAACTCGATCCGAGACGCGATCGAAACAATAGAACCGAGCGACGCCGCAAAAGAGCGTATGCTTGAAAATATCAAACGAAAAGCCGCCGAAAAAGAAGCAATCGAGCAACCGAAAACGGAAAAAATTCTCCGCATGAACCGTGTGATGAAACGGGCGCTCCCGATCGCCGCCTGCCTTGTTCTGGTCGTGACGATGGCTTTTGCGCTTCCGCAACTCTTTGCAAGCAAAACCAAACGCGCGGATAGCTACGACACCGAACCGATGGCTTCTGCCGAAAAGCCAAATCCATGGGTAACGGTCAAAGATTCGGAATCCTTAAAAGAAAATACCGGGATTGCGATCGATGCACCTGCCGCTGCCGATGAAATTGCTTACAGTTCGCTCGGCGACGAGATTGCCGACGTGACCTTTACGGTGGAGGGGCACGAATACACCTTGCGCGCCTCCAAGCGCATCGACGATTTTTCGGGGCTTTACGGGAAGACCGAAAAAGAATCCACCGTTGTTTCTGTCAACGGTACTGCCGATCTGGAAGTCTTTTCGGACGGCGACGAGATCTATCTCAAAATCACCTGGAGCGACGGCGACACGGTCTATATTTTGACCAACACCGACGGCGCGACGGAAGAAGCATTTTTAGAAGTTTACAACTCTTTCAATCCTTAAGGAGGCAACTATGAAATTCTTACGAAAAGCACTCATTTTGTTCCTTGCGCTTTGCATGATCTTTGCGCTTGCCGCCTGCGGCATGGCAAAAAAGAACGACGTGGACTATGCACCCGCCGACGATCCCAAGCCTTCCTCTTCGCGGGTGGAGAGCTCCCTTGCATACGATGGTAGCGTTGGCTATGTTTCAAAAGAAACGATGCCTGCCGATGGCGGGGCATATATAGCGGGAGAGCCGAGCGGCAGCGCGCCGAGCGGTTACCCTGCTGACGGCGAAGGATACGAAGAAATTTACGATGAAGAAAAACCGGTCTACGAAGCGGGGCTTATCACGGCTTCCGCATGGAACGAGAACGAGAACTACGAGTTTTGGAAAAAGCTCTTCCGCGACGGTCAGGGCGAGGACAATGGCAAGTTCTTTGATTATTACAAGAACAACAACTGGGGATTCGATTCTACCAAGCGAGTGAGCGTGACCGTTAAGAACGGCGAGGCGCTCGTTTGCGGTGCTACCGTTGCCTGCGTGAGTGAAAACGGGGAACTTCTCTTCGCGGCAAAGACCGGGGCTGACGGCATGGTGTATCTTTTCCCACAGGTTGACGAGGGCAAAGTCATTGTTACAAGCGGCGAGCACACCGCAAACGCGGATTTCAGCAAAGAGAACCGTGAGCTCGAAGTCGTTTTGGATGGCTCCGACGATGCGGAAAACCTCATTCAGATCATGCTTGTGATCGACGTGACCGGCTCTATGGGCGACGAACTCACCTATTTCCAGACCGAGCTTACCGACGTGATCAACCGGATTGCAAACGCCAACGATGGTGCAAAGATCGAGCTTGCGCTCCTCTTCTACCGCGACACAGGCGACGATGAAAAGTTCGCTTACTATGATTTCGTCAACGTAAATGACCAAGAAGGTCTTGCATTGCAGACAAGAAAGCTTGCCGGACAGGTTGCAAGCGGCGGCGGGGACTATCCCGAAGCCGTGGACGAAGCGCTCCAACTTGCGATGAACAAAGCGTGGAGTGATACGGCTTCCACCAAGATCGTTTTCCATTTGCTTGATGCACCGCCTCATAAGAACGGCGACGGCACGCAGAAGAACTATGAAAAGTGCTTTGAAAATGCCGTGATCAGCGCGGCGGAGCAGGGCGTGCGCATCTGCCCGATCCTTTGCAGCGGCGCGGATGAGCTTTGCGAATACGTGATGCGTCAAGCCTCGATCTACACCGGCGGCACTTCGATTTTTGTGACCGATGACTCGGGCATCGGCGGCGAGCATCTTGATCCCGACATTCCCGATATGGTCGTGGAACAGCTCAACGATCTTTTGGTCAGACTGGTAAACGGCTATCACACCGGTACGTTTGATGAACCTGTCGAGTGGCAACCGAAGACGGCAAATCAAGAACAATAATACTCCTTTTTGAAGCGGGCGCTCCACACCGGAGCGCCCGCTTTTTTCTTGCAAGCGCTTGACAGAAACGTAAAAATCGGGTATCATGATAAAGTAGTGACCCGGAAAGGGGTGAACCTATGGGAAAAACGAAATATACAGGGATCAATCGTCTTTTTAAGAGCGAAGCGCTCCAGACGATGTTTGATAAAATGAAAGATGGAACCTTTAAGGATTTTATTGGCGACTGGAAGTGGATCTTCAGCTTTTCCAAACGTTATCGCTGGATCATCGTCCTTTATACGGTCGTTGGTATTCTTGGTTCCACGCTCTCGCTCGGCGCGGCGTGGGTTAGTCGAGAACTCATCAACATCATCGTGGGCAAAGAGGTTGAAAAGATTTGGATCCTTCTTGGCACCATGGTTGGAATGACGCTTGTTTCTCTGGCTTTTTCAAGCATCAACAGCCGCATTTTCACCCGCATTTCCATTTATGTCAACAACGATATTCAAGCGGAGATTTTCGACCGTATTATAGATGCGCGTTGGAAAGAGCTTTCCAAGTATCCGAGCGGCGATATCCTCAACCGTTTCAACGGCGACGTTGGTACCATCTCTTCCAACGCGATCAGCTGGATCCCCAATCTCATCATCAATCTCTATACCTTTACCATCGTTTTTGTAGCGCTTTTTAAAACCGATCCCACCATGGCGTGGATCGCCTTCCTTTCGGCACCGTTCCTCCTTCTTATGAGCCGCTATATTCTCCGCAAAATGCGCGAATACCGCAAGCGCGTGCTCGAACTCAATTCGCAAATGATGGGCTTTGAAGTCGAAACCTTCTATAATTTCGACATGATCAAGTCCTTTGGCATTTTCGGTCATTATTCGCGACGGCTGCGCGAGTGGCAAAAGCTCTACAAGGAGTTTAACCTCGATTATAACAAGTTTGAGATCAAATCCAAGATTTTACTCACGCTTGTTTCCACGCTTGTTTCTCTTGCGGCGTTCGGCTACTGCCTCTGGCGGCTTTGGACAGGTCAGATTCTCTATGGCGACATGACCTTTTTTTTACAGCAAAGATCCAATCTTTCCAACAGGTTCAGCAATCTTGTCGGCACCATTCCCGGGATGCTCAATTCGGCGGTCTCGGCGCACCGTGTCCGCGAGCTGATTGAACTGCCGCGCGAAGCGCACGACGAAAGCGTTTACAATGAACTGAAACAGTATGCCGACGATGGCATTGCAATCAAACTGCAAAACTTGACCTTTGGCTACCACGACGAGAGCGCAAAGCAGGTTTATGAAAATGCGGAATTTGAAGCCAATCCGGGCGAGATCGTTGCCGTGATCGCGGGGAGCGGAGGAGGCAAAACCACGCTCATGAAACTGCTTCTCGGTATGCTTGACGCCGACGAAGGCGGAGTGCTTCTGCGCGGTTCCGACGGTAAGGAAGTGCCGATCAACGCAGATCTTCGCAAGTTTTTCTCTTACGTGCCGCAGGGCAACACGATCCTTTCGGGCACGGTTGCCGAGAATATGCGGATGGTCAAAGAGGATGCAAGCGATGAAGAGATCATCGAAGCCTTGAAAAATGCCTGCGCCTACGAGTTTGTTTCCGAGCTGGAGGGCGGCATCAACGGCAAGCTTGGCGAAAAGGGAAGAGGCGTTTCGGAAGGACAAGCCCAGCGCATCTCGATTGCGCGTGCCATTTTGCGCAACTCTCCCATTTTGCTCCTTGACGAGGCGACCAGCGCCCTTGACGTTGAAACCGAGGAAAGAGTGCTCAAAAACATCATCCAAGCGCATCCCAATAAAGTCATCATCGTTTCCACGCATCGTCCGAGCGCACTCAAACTTTGCAACCGCATTTACCGCATTTCCGCCGGCGGTATGCAAGCGGTCAGTGCTGACGAGGCAAGGGAAATGATCTTCCGCTATGCCGATCTCCCCAGACGCATGGAGGATCCGCACCGCAATCTGCCTCCGACCGGAATGCCGATAGCACCCGGCGGAGAAGAGAGCCTTCTTCCCAAAACTTCAAACGACGGGTGGTGGAACGAATGAACGAAACCGTAGAATTGGAAGAACTTGAAGAACAGATAAAGCCATCGGAGTTTTATAACGAGGGACTCCATTCCACGAGCGTCAGTTTTGCAAAACTTTTCCTCATGCCTTTTGTCTTTTTTGCGATGCTCGGCTTCCCGACTGCTTACGGCGGCTACGTTTCTGCGGTCAGCGGGTTTGCGGCTGCTGCGTTCTTTATCTTTTGCGGCTTTTTTACGCTTGCACCCGATCAAACGGTGCGTCGTGAAAAGATCGGTAGAGCGCTCAAACGTTCCTGGATCCTGTTTGTCATTCTCTTTGTTGTTTACCTTGCTATAAGCATCGCATACCTTGCATATATCGGGGCGCTCGATCAGCTCGGCTCCGCGGACTTTTTACGCAAGCGTACTTTTTTCCATTTCCTGGTTTTGAACGTATGGCCTATGCCGGTCGGTAGTGGAATCTGGTTTATTCACAGTCTTGCTTATGCCTACCTCTTTTTCTTTTTGACAGAGAAGCTGAAACTCTCCAAGTTCTATCTCCCGATCCTGATCTTTTTGCTTGTCGCGATGCTCCTTTGCGGCGAGTTTGCCAAGGTCGTGGGGTTCCCCTACTTTGGCTATGCCTACATTCCCGGCGGGGCGTTCACCAAGGCAATTCCGTTTATGCTGATCGGAATGTTTCTCCGCAAAGGAATCGATAAGCTCTCGCGTATCCCGTGGTTCGTCTATCTCATTACCTTTTTTCTGGGCATTGGAATTACGGTTGGCGAGTTTTTGCTCCTTTCGCGTCTCGGTCTGCTCGTTTACACCGGCAACGCAATTGGGCACGCGGTTATGGCGATCTCGTTCTGTTGCCTTGCACTGACCAAGCCAGACGCGATGGATAATTTTTTGAGTGAGCATGGGGAAAGCTATGCCTTCAGAATGTACGCACTCTGCCAGCCGGTTGATTTTCTGCTTTGGTTTGTTTTGCTGGAACTCTTTCCCGAGTATGTTGCCATGCTTACGGAATACAGAGGACTTATTTGCCTTGCCATTTGCTTTGTCGTGGCGTTTGTGACGGGGCTTATCAAGTTTGAGATCCTTGACGCGCGACAACAGAATCTTGCCGAAACCGACGGTGAGAACGAGGAAGACGAAGACAAGCACGAAAGTTGAAAACTTCTACACCAAGGGTTATAGCTACGGGCAAGCATACGAAGATCGTCAGTAATGGTAACAATAAAAAACCGGCAAGAAAACTTGCCGGTTTTTTATTGCTTGAGATTTTTCTTGCAAAATTTTTCGTTTTATGCTATAATAAAACATCGCTTTGATACTGCCAATCAAGAGGTCAACATGAAACTACGTTACGAATTTGCCATTATGGATATGGGCGGGGAGTATGCAGCTGTGCCTGTCGGCGAGGACGCTGACAAATTCCACGGTATGCTCAAGTTTAACGAGACTTCCGCTATCATTCTGGAGGCGCTCAAAGAGGATACGACGCCTATGAAGATTCATCTGCGCCTAAAAGAAAAGTATCCCGAATCCACCGACGAGGAGATCGCCGAACACCTGGTGAAGTTTTTGAATTATCTCAACCAACAAAAGCTCTTGGATCACATCTCCGATGATGAACGAAGAATTTTCATCTTTTGAGCGCGAGCTGCGCGAAAACGGCAAAGTCGTTTACACCAACGTGGGCGTCAGCATGATGCCAATGATCCGCGAGAAGCGCGACGTTATGAGGATCGAGCGCATCCATGACGCGCCAAAACGGCTTGACGTCGTTCTCTTTCGCCGCGATGGCGTAGAGGGCAGAGGACGTTACGTTTTGCACCGCATTCTGCGCGTGCGGCGCGACGGGCGCTATTTTATCGCAGGGGATCACGATACATCGGGCGAGATTGTGGACAAAGACCATATTCTCGGCGTGCTCACCTCGCTTATGCGTGACGGAAAACCCTATCGTTTTTCGAGCTTTCGCTATTGGTGCTACCTCCACCTTTGGTGCGCGCCATACCATTTTCGCTTTTTCGTCCTGCGCGCTGTGAGAAAGATCAGATATCTTTTCTCGGCTCTGCGCTATAAGCTGTTCGGAAAATAAACTGTTTGGAGCATACGCATGAAATTTCGGATCTCGCTTGCCGGTATCCATATTGAGATTGACAGTATCCATTCGGAAGTCTATACCATGTGTCAAGACTATCTGACCGAGGAAACTGCCGATTTTTCTGTTGTGATCGAGCAGGCGGATATTGAATTTGAACGCGATAAATCGAAGCGGGAAGCTGAATTTGAAAAGCGCCCCTACGCCGAGTTTTCCGACGCGTACTTGGAAACGCTCGCGGTCTATCGCAAAATCGCCGTGAAAATGCTTGAGTACGACGCGTTTCTCATGCACGGCGCTGTGGTAGCTCTCAACGGCAAAGCCTATCTGTTTACCGCGCCCTCAGGCATTGGGAAAACGACCCACACACGCTTTTGGCTGAAAAACTATCCCGACGCGTATATCCTCAACGGCGACAAACCCTTGCTTCGCTTGATCGACGGCGTTTTTTACGCCTGCGGAACCCCTTGGGCGGGCAAAGAGGGAATGAACCGCAACGAAATGTTGCCGCTCTTTGCGATCGTCGCCTTGTTCCGTGGCAAGGAAAACCACATTGAGCCGATTTCGTTTGATCGGGTCTTTCCGCTTCTGTTACAGCAAACCTATCGTCCGAATGAGGCGGAAAAAATGGTCAAAACGCTCGAATTGCTCAAAACGCTGGGGGAAAGCACCGCCTTTTACG
>CADBFJ010000049.1 GCA_902793915.1 uncultured Ruminococcus sp. | reverse complement strand
CCGAGCGAGCGTGCATAAAGGTGTCCGAAATCGACGACCGGGGAGAAGAGCGGAGAGACTTTGCACTGCTCGATCACTTCTTCGAGCGTCCCGAGTTGGTTGCATTTGCCCATCGTTTCAATGCCAAGCCGCACTTTGGTGCCGGCAAACTGTTCGGCGGCGCGGGCAAGCGTATCTTTGGAGAGCGCCATGGCGTCCTCTCGTGAGATCTTTGCCGCCGAGCCGCTGTGGATCACGATGGTATCGGCGCCGAGCAGTTCGGCTGCCCAGAGCGATTTTGCAATGTAGTCAAGACTCTTGAGGCGCTTTTCTTCCTCAATGCCCGAAAGCGAGATAAAATAGGGCGTGTGAAAGGACATGAGCACGCCTTTTTCTTTTGCTTTCAGACCGATTTCACGCAGGGTGGCTTCCCCCGCGGTAAGCCCGTTTCCGGCTTCGTATTCATAGGCGTCAAGACCGACCTCGGAAACGAACGCGGGCGAGTCAATCGAAGATTTATAGCCCGAGCGGTAAAAGAGATCGCCGTTTCCGCCGGGTCCGAAGGTTGCAAAATCCATGTGTTACTCCTTGATCTTCCAAAAGGATAGGTCGATGTGATCGGGGTGCGCTTTGGCAAACTTTTTTAGAATTGGGCGCTCCAGGCGGCGCTTGGTTCTGAAAAACAAGGTCGTCTTATCCTTGATCGGCGCTACCATGAGAGAGAGGATCCCGAGCCGTTTGCCTGCCCAGACGTCGGTGAAAATCTGGTCGCCGAGCAGAGCGCAGGCAAAGAGAGGCGTACCCGCCTCTTTTGCCGTTTTTTTGAGAACGCCGACAAAGGGCTTTTTTGCGTTCGGGCAGGCGGCAAGTCCGAGCGTTTGATTGAAACGGTCGAGCCGCGGCGACTTATTGTTGGAAACGAAGACGACTTTGATCCCCGCCTCTTTCAGCGAGGCAAGCCAAGTTTTGACCGCGTCGTCCGGGTCCGGCGTTTCGTAGGGCGCGAGCGTGTTATCGACGTCGGTAAAGAGCAATTTGATCCCTTTTTCGGTCAAATATGCCGGAGTGATCTCCGAGTAGGTAGCAAAGAGGGCGTCAGGTTGCAGCGTGTATTTCATCGAAAAACCCCCTTTATCTGTTTTTGTAGTAGGAAGTCAGCACGCGCGAGGCGGTATAGGAAACCGCGGTTCCCGAGTTGCCTTTTTCAATCACGGTTGCCACGACAATTTCGGGATCGTTGTAGGGCGCGGCGCAAACGAAAAGTCCGTTGTCGCGCGCTTGCCCGGTCTGCGCCGTGCCGGTTTTGCCGCCCACGGTCACCGGGACGTTTTTCATGTAGTTTGAAATGGTCGAGCTTCCCGAGACGACCTGCCGCATCCCCTCTTTGATCGTGGCGACCGTGGAGGACGAAAGCGGGAAGCTATCGAGGATCGTTTCCTCGGATTGGGCAAAAGTGTAAAATGGCTCATCCACTCCATAGCGGTAAACGCATTTGAGCAGGTGCGACGTATAGCGCGTTCCGCCGTTCAGCACGGTGGAAACATAAGCGGCGAGCTGCAACGGGGAGGCTTGTGTATCCGATTGCCCGATCGCGGCTTGCCAGGTCATGCCCGCCGTCCATTCGTCGCCGTGGACGCTCTTTCGGTAGGTGGGACCTGCCAGCGTCCCGACGGCACCGCCGAGCTCGATCCCGGTCGATTTGCCGAACCCGAAGTTTGCAAGCGCTTTTTCCATGCGGTCGATACCAAGCCGGTTGCCCATTTCCGCAAAGAAACTGTTGCAGGAAACGGCAAGCGCGCGGACGACGTTTATGGCAGAGTGTTCAAAGCCTGCCGTGTGATAGGTCGAACAGCCGAGGACACCGTGGTATTTGCCGGTACAGGTGACGGTTTCGTCGCGTGTGACAACGCCATCGGTCAGCGAGAGCGCCGCGACGCCGAGCTTGAAGGTTGAGCCCGGGGCGTAAATGCCGTTCAGCGCCCGGTTGAGCAGCGGTTTCGCTTCGTTCTGCGTAAGTTCGGTGTAGTCATAATCCGAGAGGTCATAGGTGGGGTAGGAGGCGATCGCAAGCACCGAAAAATCGCGCGGATCCATGACCACGGTGGCGCCCGCCTCACTGCCGACGCGCGCGACGTTTTCGGCAAGCGCGTTCTCGGTGGCAATCTGGAGGTCGATGTCGAGCGTCAGGTAAACGTCGCATCCCGGGACCGGCTCTTTTTTGACGGTGACCGAGATGACGTTGCCCTTGGAATCCTCTTCGATCACGAGCTCGCCGTCCTCGCCGTGGAGGTAACTTTCAAAAGCGAGCTCACAGCCGCTTTTTCCCACGATGGCGTTCATCTGGTAGCCCTGCTCGTTGTAGTATTCCCATTCCTCGGAATAGATCGGTCCGACCGCGCCGAGAATGTGCGACGCGTAGCCGGGGTAGACGTAAGAGCGTGAGACGTTGTAAACGACGTTCACGCCGCTGACGCCGAACTCTTTTGCCATGGTGAGGAAGCGGATGCCGACGTTCTCGGCAAAGACGTAGTCTTGTCCGTTTGTGGCAAATCGCAACGCGTCAAAATCATAGTAGAGGCGGATCAAGCGGTGGACTTCCGCGTCCGAGAAGATCCGCTCTCCCGCCGCGTCGAGCGCGAGCAGGTTGTTTTTACTGACATAGTGGCGCGCAAGCTCGGAGGCTTTGAGGTCGGTTTTGAGATCGTTGTCTTTGAGCACGCGCTGGAGGCGGTAGTAAATGGCAGAGTCGCCATCCTTTGCCGCCGAGCTGAACGAGTAGTAAGGGTAGGTTCCGGTCAGCGGGAAAAAGCGCTCGTTGTGCGCGCTCTCCTCTCCGCACTCGGAGAGAGATGCAAAAAGGGAAAGATAGAGCTTGTTGATGCGCGTTTGATCCTGCGACGAAAGGGCGGCGTAGGAGAGAGTCAGGTCGTAGGTGTAGTCGTTTTTGACCAGCACTTTGCCGTTGCAGTCCTTGATCTCACCGCGCACTGCCTGCACGGTCACGGTTCGTTTGGTGTAGCCCGCGTCATAGTCGCCTTCCCGCCCCGAGATCTGGATATAGAACAAGCGTCCGAGGTAGATGACTGCCACGATGCAAAACAGCGCCACAAGAGAGAGATAGCGCAGAGAGCGGTCTTTTGCCGGCTTGCTCATGGGAAGGCTCCTTTCATAAGAGTTTATTCAGCGATTGATCAAAACAGCGAGAGAAGAAAGTCCGAGAAAAAGGGGAGCACCAGAAGCACGAGCGCGATCCAGGTCGCGGGACTGCCGAAAAGGGCGTGCAGCCATTGCTTTGGTTCCAGTTGGCGCTCGCCGACTTCAAAGGTGATCTTTTTGCGCTCCTTGACCCAATGGTAGATCGCGTAGCCGAATGCGGCGAGAAAACAGATCCCCAGCACCGCAAGCAGAACGACGCCCGCAAGGAAGAGCCATTCGACTTCGGAGGAGAGCAGGCGATCGAACCACTCGGTGAGGATCGTGCCCGAAAAGTTCAGCAGCATATGAAGACCGATCGTGTAACCGATCTTTCCGGTTCTGGCATAGACGTAACAGAAGAGAATGCCGATCGCCGCCGCGTAGAAAAACTGGTAAAAGTTTCCGTGGATCAGCCCGAACAAAATGCCGCAGAGCAGGATCGCGGGCAGTTCTCCGTAGGCGCGGATGCGGTCAAAAATGAGCTTGCGGTAAAAAATCTCCTCAAAGATCGGCGCAAGGATCACAAAAAAGAGGATCTGGCACCAGATGGGAGAGTTGTCGGCGAGGTTTTGCAGATCATTGGTCGGCGCTTCTCCCGACCAAAAGGTGAGGATCGAGTTGACGATGTTTCCCGCAATGCTTCCCGCATAGGTCAAAAGCATCGTAAGGCAAAACAGCCCGACGAACGAGGGGAGCGAGAGCGAATGCTTTTCGGGGAGCGCTCTCGGGATTCTTTTGAACAAAAGGAGCGAGAGCGGCATCGCGACCGCGTAAGCGGGCAGGGAAGAAAAGAATAGGAGCGCGCCCGGAAGGTCTACAATGTTTGGGAAATTGGCTTTAAAAGCATAGTAAACGACGGTTGCGACGATCTCGGAAACAAGCAGGATAAAGAGGAACGAGAGTAGAGTCAGCGAAAACTGTCGACGTGCACCTCTTACGGGATCTACGGGAGGTGCGGGGATCTGTTCGGGCTCGTTTTCGAGCAGGGGCGCGTTCTCTTCGCGCATAGGTTCGTTGGGGTGATCCATAAAAAACTCCTTTCGGGAAAAAGAAAGACAGCCGTGCGGCTGACTTTCTCGGATAGAGCAAAAGTTAAACAGGTTTGTAGCGGATAAAATCCGAAAAGTCTTTTCCGGCGCTCTTGAGCATTCTGCCAAGACCGATGACCACCGAATCTCCCGGCTGCTTTGCCGAAATGACGCGGATGCCGGTGTGCTCCTGGATGGCTTCCGCCATGCCGGGCAGGAGTGAGGCGCTTCCGGTCAGCACAATGCCGAAATCGTAAATATCGGCGGCGAGTTCGGGCGGCGTTTCTTCGAGCGTGGATTTGATCATGGCGAGGATCTCGCGGATCGGCTCGCGGATGGCGGTGTAAACCTCCGCCGAGCCGACTTCGAGCAGTCGCGCAAGTCCGATGTGTCCCGCGTCGGGACGCAGGTCGCGCCCGCAAACCTCCATACTGCCGCGGTCGATCGAGGGGAGCGCGGCGCCCACGCGGATTTTTAAGATCTCCGCCGTGACGTCTCCGATGAGGAGACTACGGTTTTGCTTGAGATAGTTGATGATCGCCTGGTCAAGATCGTCGCCGCCGAGCCGCAGGGCTTTCGCGTGAACCACGCCGCCGAGGCTGATGACCGAGGCTTCGGAAACGCCGCCGCCGAGATCAACAAGCATGGCGCCGCGCGCTTTGGAAACGTGGATGCCTGCGCCGACGGCAGAGGCGATCGGCGTATCGATGATGCCGACGGTATTCCGCGCGCCCGACTCGCAAATGGCGTCCTCTACCGCGCGGCGTTCCACTTCGGTGATGCCGCTCGGCACGCAAACAAGCACTTGCGGCTTATCAAACGCCGCGGTCAGTTGCAGGCGTTCGAGAAAATCGCGCACCATAAGAGAGGTGACTTCCACTTCGGTGATGACGCCCTGCTTTAAGGGGCGAATGGCAAGAATGTTGCCGGGCGTCTTGCCGAGCATGAGCTTTGCGGCGCGCCCCGAAGCGATCACCTCGTGCGTTTCGCGGTCAAGGCTGACCACCGAGGGCGCACGCATAATGATCTTTTTCTTGTCTTTTGAAAAAATTCTGGTATTGGAGGTACCGAGGTCAATTCCGATTTGCTTTGGCATGGCAGATCCTCCTACTACGTATCACTATTATACCTATTATATCATAGGATCGGCGCTTTTTCCATAGACGAAAGGAAATTTTTGCCGAATTTTTTGCGATAGAGCGAGAGCAGCTCGAAGAGCGGCAGTCCAACCACATTGAGGTAGTCCCCCTCAATGTGTCTCACAAAGCGCGAAGCTCCTCCCTGAATGGCGTAGGCGCCGGCTTTGTCAAGCACCTTCTCGCTTGCAAGGTAGGCGTCGATCTCGCCGTCGCTCACCGCAAAGAAGCTGACAAGGGTCGTGTCGCGGGAGGAAAACTGCCTTCCGTCCGGCAAAGTCAGCGCAACGCCGCTTGCCACCGTGTGAGTCCTGCCCGATAGCTCTGTGAGCATCCGCTTGGCGTCGGCAAGGTCTTTCGGCTTGCCCAAAATTTTACCGTCAAGAGATACGACCGTGTCGCAGGAGAGAATGAGGTCGCTTTCGGTCAGCTTTCCCTCTGCTTTCAGCCGGTCGTAAACCTCTCTCCCTTTGTGGCGGGCAAGGTCTTCGACAAGTTCGCAGGGGTCGGTCTTGTCCGATTTCTCTTCGCCCTGCGCGGGGCAGATGGTAAAAGCAAGCCCAAGCCCGCGCAAAATTTCTCTGCGCCGCGGCGAGGCGGACGCTAAAATCAAGTGCGTCATAGAAACTCCTCTGGAAAAAGAATTGCGGGGAAAACTTTTTGAAAAAACTTTTCCCCGCACCCTTTTCAAAAACTTTTGTAATCGTTTTGGGCTTATTTCATTTTGACGACTTCGCGGACTTTCTCGCAAATGTCCTCGGGCGTGATGCCGTAGGCTTTGAGCAGTTCGGGAACGCTGCCCGAATGTCCGTAGGTGTCCTTCATGCCGACGCGCTTCATCGGGACGGGAGCGTTTTCCACCAGCACTTCGGCAACCGCCGAACCAAGCCCGCCGATAATGTTGTGCTCCTCTGCGGTGACGATGACACCCGTCTCTTTGGCGGCGGCGATGAGGATCTCTTTGTCGATCGGTTTGATCGTGTGAATGTTCACAACGCGAACGGAAATACCCTCGTTTGCAAGAGCTTCTCTCGCTTCGAGCGCCATCGAGACCGTGATGCCGGTGGCAACGATCGTGGCGTCCTTTCCGTCGGCAAGCAGCACGCCGCGGCCGAGCTCAAAGCGGTAGTCGGGTCTGTCGTTGATCACCGGGACGGCGGCTCTGCCAAAGCGCAGATAGAAGGGACCGTCGTGGGTAATTGCAGCTTCGACTGCTGCTTTTGCCTCGACCGCGTCGGCGGGGTTGACGATGGTCATGCCCGGAATCGTGCGCATGAGCGCGATATCTTCGTTGCACTGGTGGGTCGCGCCGTCCTCGCCGACCGTGATGCCTGCGTGGGTCGCACCGATCTTGACGTTCAAGTGCGGGTATCCGATCGAGTTGCGCACCTGCTCAAAGGCACGTCCCGCGGCAAACATGGCAAAGCTTGAAGCAAAGACGGTTTTTCCGGTGGTGGCGATGCCTGCCGCCACGCTCATCATGTTGCCCTCGGCAATGCCGCAATCGAAAAAGCGGTCGGGATAGGCTTTTTTGAATTTTACGGTTTTGGTGGCCTCGGCGAGGTCTGCGTCAAGCACGACGAAATCATACTGTTCGGCAAAATCCACGAGGGACTGTCCGTAGGCTTCTCTGGTTGCAATTTTATCTGCCATGATCGCTTCCTCCTTCTTACGCGTTCAGCTCGGCGAGCGCCGCAAGCTTTTGTTCTTCGTTCGGGGCTTTTCCGTGCCAGCCGACCTGGTTTTCCATGAAGGAGACGCCCTTGCCTTTGACCGTCTTCATGACGATCGCGGTCGGTTTGCCCTTGATTGTTTTCGCTTCGTTGAAGGCTTTTTCGATCTGGTCAAAATCGTGACCGTCGATTGAAATGACATGGAAGCCGAACGCCTCGAACTTTTCTTTGTGCGGCGCCGAGTTCATCACTTCGGCGATCGGGCCGTCGATCTGCAATCCGTTCCAGTCGAGGATCACGCAGAGGTTATCGAGCTTGTAGTGGGCGGCGAACATCGAAGCCTCCCAAACCTGTCCTTCTTCGCTCTCGCCGTCGCCGACGATCGTGTAGACGCGGTAGTCCTTGCCGGCGATCTTGCCTGCAAGTGCCATGCCTGCGGCAGAGCTGATCCCAAGACCGAGAGACCCCGCCGACAGATCTACGCCGGGGGTCAGGGTCATATCGGGGTGTCCCTGCAGGCGCGAGCCGAGCTTGCGGAGCGTGGTTAACTCCTCTTTCGGGAAGAAGCCCTTTTCAGCCAGCGCGGCGTAAAGCGCCGGGGCGCAATGCCCTTTGGAAAGGACGAAACGGTCGCGGTCGGGGTTCTTCGGATCTTTGGGGTCAACGCGCAGTTCGACGCCGTAAAGGTATGCCATGACGTCGGCGATCGAGAGAGAACCGCCCGGGTGCCCCGACTTTGCGGCGGCGACTTCTTCCACGATGTCAATGCGAATGTTTCTTGCCAGTTCCTGCAAGCTTTTGCGCTTGGATTCTTCCATAAAACTTCCTCCGAAAGATGGGTTTTTCATAGCACTTTCATTATACCAAATCCCGCCTCGAAAGTCAAGAAATCGGGCGGGATTTTTTGCTGTTTTTTCACAGAAAAATCGGTGCGAAAGAAATTGCTCCAATCTTGACTTTTTTGCCTTTCTATGATAACATAAAAAGAGAGTATAACGAAAGGGGAGAAGACCTTGGAGGAAAAGCGTTTTCGCAAGAACGACGCCGGATTTGTCTGCGCGCATTGCGGCAAAACCGTCGAGCCGCTCGGCTACTCCTCGCGCAACCATTGCCCCTTTTGCCTCTGGTCGCTCCACGTGGACGAACTTCCGGGAGATCGCGCCAACGAGTGCGGCGGTCTTATGGAACCCGTGCGGGTCGAACTCGACAGCAAAAAAGGCTATGTGATCGTTCACCGCTGTACCAAGTGCGGGGAAATTCGCCGCAACAGGGCGGCAAACGAGGCAAAAGTCCAGCCCGACGACATAAGACTTCTCATCCGGCTGACCGCCGGGGAAAGGTAGGAAAAGATGGTCTATTTGTTTTTGGCAAACGGATTTGAGGAGGTCGAAGCGCTCTTTCCGCTCGACCTGCTCCGCAGAGGTGGAGTCAAAGTCACGACGCTCGGCGTCGGGGGCGAAGAGATCGTGGGAAGCCACGGCATCCACGTCCTTGCTGACCAAAGGGATCTCTTTTTCCGCGACGGCGCGCCCGAGATGGTGATCCTGCCCGGCGGTATGCCCGGCGCCTCGAACCTCGACGCCTCCCCCGTGGTCGAACAGGCGATCCGCGCCTGCCTGTC
>CADBFJ010000048.1:8999-11490 GCA_902793915.1 uncultured Ruminococcus sp. | reverse complement strand
AAAAAGTTTCTCTCGCGTTTTTTATTCTTCCATAATTTCGTATAGTTCCATCAGCCGTTCTTCGACGGCGGTTTTGCGCGCTTCCAGCTCGGTGGCAAGCAGGTAATCCGAAAGCCCGTCGCCACCATAGAGCTTTTCCTCAAGCTTGGCGAGCTCGGTCTCGAGCGATGCGACCTCTTTTTGCGCGCGCTCGCGGGCGGCTGCCTTTTTTCGTTCCTCCGCCTTTGCCAGCTTGTTTTTGAGGTATTGTTCCTTTTGGCTTGAAATCGGCGCTTGTTCGGCGTCAAGAGGCTTTAGCACCTCTCCCGCTTCCGTGCGGCGTGCTTCCTTGTAGAGCGTCAGCTCGGAGTAGGCACTTCCGCTTTTTTCCACCGGGAAATCGAGCAGATCGCCGGGGAAGGGGAAGCCCGGGTGCAGTTCCAGAATGCGCGTTGCCAAGTGTTCCACAAGGTAACGGTCGTGAGAAACGATAAAGAGCGTGCCCGAAAAGCGCAGGAGCGCTTCTTCCAACACCTCCTTGGTGTCAAGGTCGAGGTGGTTGGTCGGCTCGTCGAGAACGAGAAAGTTCGTTTCGGACAAAAGCAGTTTTGCCAGCGTCAGGCGCGCTCGCTCGCCGCGGCGGATCCCGAACGAGATCGACGAAAAGAGCGGGGTTTTGCCGTATCCCATCGAGAGGTTTTTGACGTTCAGCACGTCCTGCCCCGAGGGGATGGCTTCTCGAAAGGTCATGCGCACCGATTTTTCCTCGCGTTCGGGGCGTTCCAAGCGCTCCATTTTGTCGAGGAGCTTCTGTCGGCTCTCGGCGGCGATGATGTTGCGTTCGCGGTTCCAAGCCCTCTGTTGGGCAATATAGGCTTCCTGCCGCGCGATCTCCTTTTGTTGGTCCCGCCATTGCTTTTCGGCAATTTCGCGGTCGAGCTTTCGTTGCTCCATGCTTTTGGTGTATCCGCCCGCATAGAGCTTTGCCTTGTGGCGCTCGATCGAAAGCGTTTTATTGGTGACGCGATCGAGAAAATAGCGATCGTGAGAAACGACCATCACGGCGCCTGAATAACTTTTGAGGTAGTCTTCGAGCCAAGAGAGCGTTGCAAGATCGAGGTGGTTGGTCGGCTCGTCGAGGAGTAGCAGATCGGGGGCTTTGGCAAGCTCGATCGCAAGCGCAAGCCGCGTTTTTTGTCCGCCCGAAAGAGCGGTAACCGAAAGCGCGCACTGCTCTTTTTCAAAGCCGAGCTTTTGCAAAATTCCCGCGGCGCGACCGCGAAATTCGAGCCCGCCCTCTTTGACAAAGCGGTCGTGCAGTTCGCTGTATTCTTTGATGACATATTCTTCGGCGGTATCAAGCCGCGCTTCAAGCTCGGCAAGCCGTTTTTCCATTGCAAGAAGATGCGGAAAGGCTTCGTACATCCGTGATAGGACGCTCTTTTCGGGGTCATCGCAGGCAAAGGCGCCGTCCTGCGTGAGTAGACCCACGCGCGTGTCCTTTGCGAGAAAAACGCTCCCCTCGGTGGGGGTGAGCCGCCCTGCGAGCAGGGAAAGGAGTGTCGATTTGCCGCACCCGTTCCGCCCGATCACGCCGAGCTTTTCGCCCTCGTTCAGCGAAAAGGAGACCTTTTGAAGGATCGGCGTAATACCGATCGAAAAAGAAAGGTCGTTGATACTGACTACGATCATTGCAGTTTCGTTTTTGCCTCGATGGCAACGCCTAAAATTCTGGCTCTGCCGGTTTCAAAATCCTCGGGCGTGAGCAGGATTGGTTCATACTCTTTGTTTTCGGGTGCGAGAATGATTTTGCGATTTTTGCGGTAGAAGCGCTTGACGGTCGCACTCTCGCCGTCCACAAGGCAGGCGACGATGTCGCCGTCCTCGGCATACTGCTGTTTGTGAAAGAGAACATAAGTCCCTTCGACGATGCCGCAATCCTTCATGCTGTCGCCGCAGACCTCGAGGTAAAAATACTCTTCGGTGTCGTCAACGTCGGCAAACTCTCTGCCAAGCAGCGTTTCGTCGGTCACGATGGGGGAGCCTGCACGGATCACGCCGATCACGGGCACCATCTTTTTGTCGCGCAGACGGTGATAGGAGGCTTCAAAGGAGCGGTTCCCGGTCTCGGTGCCGAGCATCTCGTCGAGGCTGACCGAAAAATAGTCGGCGATCTTGGCGAGCTTGTCGGCTTTGGGGACAGAGCGCCCGTTCTTCCAATCGGTAAAGGTCGAGGCGGCAATTCCGGTGGCTTTTGCTACCTGGGAAACGTTGACGCCGCGCAATTTGAGCAGAGCTTCAAAGACAGAATACTCCATGCGAACCTCCTGTTTTTTGTTTCGACAAAATGTTCAAACTTTCGACAGGTTCTTTGTTGAAAAGTGACGAACATTTCGGAAATGCGAAAAATGGATTGACAATTATTCGGAAATGCGGTATACTGATAACACCAAAAACAGTATACAGGATTTTGGAAAAAATGTCAACAGAATTTTGAAAAAAGTTTTGTTAA
>CADBFJ010000048.1:0-8984 GCA_902793915.1 uncultured Ruminococcus sp. | reverse complement strand
TTGGACGAGGAAGGGATCCCGCACTGCGCCGCTTGCGGCAGGGCGCTTGATACCGAATGGCGCTTTTATGTTTGGGACGGAATTCCGTATTGCAGAGGGTGCGTTTTGGGGTTTTCGGTCAGCGAAATGATACGGATTTGCGAAACCGGAGAAACGGGATGGCTTCTGAAGCAGGGGTTTGAAGCGTGGGGGAGATTGCCGGATGGAGAACACTGACGATTTTCGGCGCGAGAAGATCCGCGAGGTGCGGGAATATCTCGAGGGCTATCGCTTTTGCGTGGATATGCTGCAACTGCGGCAGTATGAGCGCGTGCATCCCTCACGGTTTGATGAACCGATCGCGGAAGAGCTGCTTTCGGGCAACGAGGCGTTTTGGAAAAGCCGGATGCTCGAGATCGGGCTTTTCGTCGGTTCGCTTCCCAACGGCAGGGCAAAACTCATGCTGCATTACCGATACATCAAAGGAATGAGCGTGGAGCGCGTTGCCGATCTGCTCGGCGTCTCCCGCAGGACGGGATACCGTCTCTACGACAAAGGGCTTGCGCTTGCCGCGCTCCTCTTTGAAAAGCGCAAAAGCGGAAAATAATGTATCCGCACCCCTGAAAGCGGGCATACTATCCGTAAACCCAAAAAGAAAGGATAGAACAAGATGAACCACATGAAACCTTTGAAAAAGACTGCCTTTGCGGCGGCAGGAGTTGCGGGCGGCGTCGCTCTCCTGGGCGCGGGAATGTATCTGCTTTGGAACTCGAAAAAGATGAAAGCGATCCGCACCGTCCGCCGGGTGGAAAAGATCCTTGCGCGCACCGGAGAGGCGTTGCAATCGGTCTCCGAAATCGTTTGAGAGACGAAAAAAGAGGCGAGCCGGACGGCTCGCCTCTTTTTTTGCGGGATCATTTTGCCGAAGGCGTGTTCGCGGGATCTTTTACGGGAGTCGCGTCGTCCTCAAAAGTGCTGTCACCCATCAGGGTTTCGGCAACGCTTTTTGCAAAATAGTCCAAAGGATTGACCTGTAGCCCATTGACCGTGACTTCCATGTGCAAATGCGGCTCTTCGGCGATCTCCATCATCGCGCTCTCTCCGACCTTTCCGATGAGCTGTCCGGCTTTCACGGTCTTGCCTTCCTCAATGCCGCTTGCCAGCGTTTGCGAGAGGTTTTTGTAGACGGTTACGCACTCGCCCGCGTGATTGAGCGCCACGCAGTAGCCCATCATCGGGTCTTCCCAGACCTTTGCCACGCTGCCGTCTGCGGCGGCGCGCACGTCGGCGCCTTCGGCGGTCGAAATATCAATGCCGAGATGCGTTCTGTATTCGTTCATTGTTTTGGAAAAGACCTGCACGTCCACGCTGTGACCCTTGGTGAGATTTCCCGAGACGGGAAGGGCAAGCGTCGGAGGCGTTTCGTCCTTTACGGTCGGTTCGCTCGTTTTGTCGGGGGACTGATTAGGCGTTTTGTCGGTTCCCTTGGGGGTGTCGGTCGCGGGGGTCTTCTGCCCGCCGTTTTCCCCCTCGGTGAGGTCGGGGGAGGGCAACTCGTTCTTTTTGGCGCGGTTATTGACGGCGGTGACGGTCAGAACGATCGCAAGGGTCAGCACGATGACGACGGCGACGATGGAAACGACCTGTTCCGCTTTGATCTTCCGTAGCTTCTTTCGAACATCCGATTCTTTGAAATTCATGGTGATACTCCTTTTTTTATCGGGCTGCGACGGCAGCCTGTTGCTTTTATTTTTGCCTTTCCTCTCTGCTTTATGCAACTTTGGCAAAAAAAGCGGTAAAGATACAAAAAAAGAAAGTCCGTTCACCCGCTTTCTTGCTTCTGTTCACAGTACATTCATATTTATATGCTAAAATCTATTCTGAATAAGAATTTCCTGCGAAAGGATTTTTACCCCTATGATCAAAGTGGAACATCTGGTCAAATACTACGGCAATCTTTGCGCGCTTTCCGACGTGAGTTTCTCGGTCGAAAAGGGCGAGATCGTCGGCTTTCTCGGTCCGAACGGGGCGGGGAAGAGCACGGCGATGAATATCATCACGGGCTATCTTGCGCCAACCTCGGGGAGCGTTTCGATTGACGGCAAGGATATTCAAAAAGAACCGCTTGCCGCAAAGAAACAGATCGGCTATTTGCCCGAACAGCCCCCGCTCTATCCCGATCTGACCGTGGAAGAATACCTCGGCTTTCTTTACGAACTCAAGGGCTGCAAACTCGACCGCGAAAAGCATCTGCGCGAAGTGGCGGAGAGCATGGGGCTTTATGAATGTTACCACAAGATCATCGGCACGCTCTCCAAAGGCTATCGCCAACGCGTGGGTATGGCAGGGGCGCTCGTCGGCAACCCGCCCGTACTCATTTTTGACGAGCCTACCGTGGGACTCGATCCCAAACAGATCATTGAGATCCGCAACCTCATCCGCGGTCTTGGCAAGAGCCACACAGTCATCCTTTCCACGCATATCTTGCAGGAAGTGCAAGCGGTTTGCGACAGGATCCTCATTGTGAACAAGGGGAAACTCGTCGCCGATGAAAAGACCGACGCGATTGCCCGTATGACTTCTCGCGTCAAACGTTTCAAACTCAAGATCGCAGGTTCGCAAAAAGAAGTGTCGGCACTCCTTTCGGGGATTCCCGGGATCTCGCGCGTCGAGGCACTTACAGAGCGCGATGAGGACGCCGTTTCCTATCTCGTGGAGAGCGGCGACGGTCTTGATCTTCGCAAAAAGCTCTTCTTTACGCTTGCCGAAAAGAATTATCCGATCGTCGGGATGGAAACGCTCGGCGTCAATCTGGAGGAGGTCTTCCTCTCGGTCGTAGACAGCGCCGAGCAAGCGCCCTCTGCCCGCAAACGGGTGGTGCGCCGCAACCGCGCAACACAAGAACTTGGACAAGCCCTTGTGGAAAACGCAGAACAGAAGCAGGCGCAAGCCGCCGCAGACGAAAAGGAGGATTGATCGCATGAAAGCCATCTACAAAAAAGAGTTGCGATCCTATTTCGTCAACCCCATAGGATACATTTATCTCGGCGTTTTTCTCGCCTTTTCGGCGTTCCTTTGCTGTTATACCACGCTGGTTTCGGGGACCTATTCGACGGCAAGCTATTTCTCGAATTTGATCCTTTCCTTTATCGTTCTCATCCCGCTGCTGACCATGCGGCTGTTTGCCGAGGAGCGGAAGATGAAGACCGAACAGCTGCTTCTGACGGCTCCGGTTTCGATCACCGGAATGGTGCTCGGCAAGTATTTTGCCGCGCTGACGATTTTTGCCGGCGGTATCCTCGCTTCCTGCATCAATTTTATCCCGCTCTACGTGATCGCCGCCGCCGAGCGGAGCGGTACCACCTCGCAAATGAAGCACATCGGTCCCGTGACCGGCGAGATCATCGGCAGTCTTTTTGCCGTTCTGCTCCTCGGTGCGGCGCTCATCGCACTCGGAACGCTGATTTCCGCCCTGACCGAAAACCAGCTCTCCGCCGCGGTCGTGAGCGTTGGGGCGATCGCCCTTATGGTGCTTGCCTCGCTCTTTAACAGCCTGACCGATGCTGACGGGCAACCGCTTCTCGCCCGCGCGTTTCGCGCTGTGATCGATTGGATCTCGGTCTTCAGCCGCTTCTCGCTCTTTGCCGCGGGTATCTTTGACTATGCCGCACTGATCTACGATCTTTCGCTCGCGTTTATCTTTTTGTTCTTAACGATCCGCCTCTACGAGCGGCGCAGACTCGGCTGACGGGGGAAGCTCTATGAAACAATGGCTGAAAACCCGGAAAGGACGTTTGCAGGCGCTTGGGATCCTACTCGTCTGCCTCGTGATCCTTTCGGTGATCCTTTTCAACGCGCTGATCTCAAAACTGGCAAAGCGCTATTCTTGGTACACCTCTCTGACCGCTTCAGCCGATTACGGCGTGAGCGACGAGTGCTTTGCGCTCCTCGACCGCGTGCTGGACGGAAAAACGCCGGTGACCATCCTCTTTTTGCGCGACCGCGAGACGGTCATATCGGACACGACCGAGCGCTATCTCTATGAAACCGCACAGGGGATTGCCGAGCGCTATCCGCAAATTTCGCTTTCGTTCTGCGACCCCGTGGAAAACCCCAACGCCCTGCGCGCCTATACCTACATGATCGATCCGCGCACAGGAGAGATCGCCCTCGATGAAAACGGGGAACGCAAGACGCGCACGCTGAATGAAAACGGCGTGATCCTCCTCTCGGGCGACTACTACCGCGTTTACGATCTGGAAGAGTTTTTCGTCTTTGAAGGCGGCGACACCTCGAACGTGCGCGCCTATGCGGGCGAGAGCAAACTGGTGGCGGGCATCCTGCACGCAATCAAAGACGATGCACCGCTCGCCTGCCTGACCAATAATCACGGCGAGACCTTTTACGATTTCGAGCTTCTTTATCTTCTCGACGACGCGGGATATGCCGTCGATTATATCGACCTCTCCAAAGAGGAGATCCCCGAGTCCTGCCGTCTGATCGTCACCTACAATCCCAACACCGATTTTCTTGATAGTGACGGCGTAAGAGCCTCCGAAACCGATCTGCTCGCAGACTTCCTTTCGTCGGCGGGGAATCGTTTTCTCGCATTCGTCGAGAGCGGCACGCCGCGCCTTTCCTCGCTTGAGACTTTCCTTGAAACCTACGGCGTTTCGTTCGCGTATTCGACAAGCGACAGCGCGGGGAAGTCCTACCGCTTTTCGGTCAAAGATGACGCCGCGACGCTGACTTCGGACGGTTACACGATCTACGGCAAAGCCGCGAGCGAGCTGACCGCGAATGTGAGGGACGGCGTCGTCTTTCAGAACGCGACCGCCATCGAGGTGGCGTCGGGCTTTGTCAACCGCGGAAACGGTGTTTTTGAAAAGGGAAACATGACGCTTTACACGCTTTACAGCGCTTCGGCTTCCGCCGCGGCGTTTGCGGGCGGGCGTCAGGTCGGCGCGGGCGCTTTTGCGCTTGCCACCTATACCGAGATCGCGACCCACGACGGTACTTCCGGCGTTGGCGTGATCGCTTCCACCGCCGCTTTCGAGGAGGACTTTTTGCAAAGCACGGTTTATGGAAACCGCGATGCGCTTCTGCATCTTTGTAAGCTCTTTGGCGCAGGGGAGAACCCCGAGGGGATTTCCTTCAAGCCCTTTTCCTCGACCCGCATGAGCCTTGTGACCACGCGGGAGAAATTTGCCTGGACGATCTGCCTTTCGGCGCTTCCGATCCTCGCTTTCCCGATCTGCGCGCTCGTCGTGCTTCTCCGCCGCCGCAACCGATAATCCCGAAAGGACAAAACCATGAAACGAATGATTTCCACAGGACATAAGTCCCGGTGGGTGACGTTTGTCACCTGCCTTGTGGTCGTTGGCGTTTTGCTCTGCAACGTCGGGGTGTCGGTTCTGTTCGGAAAGCTCCTTCTGCAAAGCGATATGACCTCGCTCCGGTACCGTTCCAATGCGGGCGGTACGGGCACTTGGATTGGCACCGGACTTTACTCGCTCGTGGACGATACCGAGAACCTGCTTGCCGCAGTCTTGGAGAGCGCCAATGAGGGGCGGAAGGAGCCTGTCAAAGTTGAACTGCTCTTTTGCGCCGACCCCGATCTCCTTATGGAGAACGAAACGATGCGCCCGATCTATTACACCGCAAAACTGCTCGAACGCAAGTTTCCCGAATCGATCTCGGTGCGCACCACCGACGTCTGGAGCAATCCCTCCTCGGTAGACGCCTTTCGCACCACTTCCTATTCCTCGATTTATAAGACCAGCGTGATCATTTCGAGCGGCAGCGAGTTCCGTATCCGTTCGCCGCGCGCCTTTTACACCTTTGAGAGCGCAACCGAAACGACCCCTTGGGCATACAGCGGTGAAAAGGCTTTCGTCAAAGATATTCTCGCGGTCACGCGCACCGAGTCCCCTGTCTGTTGCCTGACGACCAACCACGGCGAGCCCTTTGCGACCGAGAGCGGAAAAGCCTCTTATTCCGCTTTTGTTCAGACGCTGGAGAATGCGGGATACGAAGTTCGCTTCCTCGATCTTTCCAAAGAGGAGATCCCCGAGGACTGCCGCCTTGTTGTGACGCTCGATCCGCAAACCGATTTTTCCAACGATCCGGGCGACCCCGCTTCTTCCGAAGTGAAAAAACTCGATGCATTTCTCGAAAAGACCTATTCTTTTTTGGCCTTTGCCGATGCCGATACGCCCTATCTTCCCAACCTGGAAGAGTATCTTGAGGAGTGGGGCATCCGACTGAACCGCACTGCCGATTTGGAAGACGCCTATCGGGCGAACGATCCCGCGGGCGATCTCGGCAAAAACGGCGATCGCTTCTCGGCGGTCTATGCCGAAGCGGGCGTCGGCGCGTCTCTGCTTTCCGAATTGCGGACGGCGGGGCGCCCCAAAGCGGTTTTTGAAAACGCCGCTTCGATCTTGTATTCCTCCGCGTATGAGGTCACCTATGTTTTGGAGGATGCCGAAGCGGGAACGCCCGCGTTCTCCTATGGATCCTATTTCAGCAACGGCAACGACAGAGAAGTGTTCGATCTCTTTTACACGAGTGAGAGCGCAACCGCCTTTGCCGAAGCCGACGGAGATACGCTTACGATGACGTCTTCTCCGTTCCGCCTTGCCGTGCTCTCGATGGAGAGCCGCACGGTTGCGGAAGGGCAGGGGTACACGAACGTCAACGAAGCCTCCTATGTTTGCGCCTTTTCTTCGACCGCGTTTGCCTCCAATGAGTTTCTTTCCACCAACGCCTACGGCAACACCGATGTTTTGCTCGCCATTCTGCGTGGCATAGGTCAGGAGCTTTTGCCGGTCGGCATTGGTTTCAAAGCGCTCTACGAGGATGAATTCGGCACAAATTCCGAAACCGGTGTTTCCTACGGTCAATCGGTTGCATTCGGACCCGTGGGGCAAACCGTGATTTTGACCCTGCTGCCCGCGATCGCTTTTGCTGCGGTCGGGTGCGTCCTGCTTGTCAGGCGCAAACGCCGGGGTTAAAAAGGAGGGGATTTTTATGACCTTTACAAATCAAAAAGACCCTCTGGTTTCTGCCCGCCTGCGTTGGATCTTTTTCCTTTCTTTAATCGTCCTTCTCCTTATCGTCGGGCTTGTGATCGCAAGCCACGTGGTGGGCATCTACCATTTTGAGGAGAGCTATCTCTTGTCCGACGGCAGTCTTGCGACCGACCGCTACACGGTCAAAAAGCAGGGCGGCGTTTACGCGCTCTTCGACCGCGCGGGCAACAAAATGGAGCAGAACGACGACGGCAAGTATATCGCCGCGAAGAGCGGCAACCAGTATACGATCGATCCCGAGAGCGGCGACTGGTCGCTCTACGCCGTAGTGGAATACGACGCCGCGGGAGGCGAGAGCCTCGGCAACGGTCGCCGTATCCTCATTTTCCCGCAGATTTTGCAAAAAGATCTCTATTCGATCCGCGTGGAGAACGAATACGGCAGTTACGAGATCGCACGTGACAGCAGCGGTAGTTTCCGCTTTGTCGGCATCGACAACCCGAACGTTTCCTACGACGCGCAAAAGTTTTCGGCGTTCACGGTCGGCGCGGGCTATCCCACAACACTCCGCAAGCTCGATCTTTCCTCGGCGGGTGTGGAGCGAAAAGACGACGGAAGCGTTGACTATGCGGCGTACGGGCTTGAAGCGCGCGCCGACGGTTATAAGCCGGTCACCTATACCATCTCGGCAAGAGACACTTCCAAAGAGGGCTACGCCGGCGATCCCGACCGCACCTACACGCTCCTTGTCGGCGACAAGACTTTGACGGGCGAGGGCTATTACGTGCGCCTTGCCGGCAGGGAAGCGATCTATATCGTTCCCGCCGACGCGCCCGAAGCCTCGGTCAAACTGCCGGTTGAGTCGCTTGTTTCGGCGTATGCGGTCATTCCCACCACGGTTTCCACCTATCCGATGGTGCAGGACTTTCTGCTTGCGCGCATGACGCTTGACGGCGACCTTGCCGATGCGAGCATCTCTCCGATCGTGCGTTTTGATTACCAAGACCAGACTGCCCGCACCAACACGCTCTATGAAACAAGACCTTACCTTTGCCGCACCGAGCTTATGGAAGGCTACGAGATCAACGACGGCAACGCCTCCACGGCGCTCGGGTTGCTCTATGAATTGAGTGCGCCCACCTGCGTGCATCTCGGGCTCGGCGAGGGCGAGGAGCGCGTGAAGCTGCTCGCAAGCTACGGGATCACGGGTGACGTCTTCTACCTTTCCTATCATCCCTACCTTTCATCGGGCGACGGTTCCTACGGGTACAGCGAAAGCGATTTTAACCTGCTCCTCATCGGTTCCAAAAACAAAAACGGAACCTATTATGTCGCATCCTTTTATTACGACATGATCCTCGAGGTGGAGCCATACTATCTCTCGTTTCTCGAATGGGAGGAGCGCGAATGGTATTCTTCTTACCCACTCTACGAAAACCTTTCCTATCTGAAGACGCTTTCGATCGAGACTGCCGAAGACTCCTATCATTTCGAACTCGACAACAGCCTCTCTTACGCGTTCTATATTGATGAGGAAGGAAACTACAAAATGCCGAGCCTTACGGGCGGCAGAGTTTCGCTCCTTGCAAACGGAACCTACGTTTACAGCCCGAACGAGGGCGGAAGATATACGCTTTACGCGATTGACTTTGCAAACGAGCGAGCCTATTACGACAAGACCGGCAACCCGCTGATCGAGCCCGAAGTCAATTCCAATTATTTGCAGATCTATTCTCCCGAAGCCGGCGGATATCTGAACTACACGGTGCTCAAAAAGATAACCACCGACATGAACGAAGAGCGCTACAAGACCCTGACCGAGCTGGATAATTTCCGCTACCTTTGGAAGCGGTTCCTTTACTTTACGATCGAGAGCGACGTGGATCCCGTGGCGTTTGAAAAAATGACCGGGCTTTCGGTGGAGGATTACCTTGCAAAGCGCGTAAAAGCGGGAAGCGCCGACGTCACCAT
>CADBFJ010000047.1 GCA_902793915.1 uncultured Ruminococcus sp. | reverse complement strand
CTAAGTTTTTCCAAATACGCAAAAAAAGAGGGAAAAATCCGTGCGGATTTTTCCCTCTTGCGGTTTATTGCTTTTCAAAGACGATTTTGCCGTCTTTTGCGGAGCAGAGCAGCGTGTCTCCCGCCTTGACTTTGCCTTCAAGCAGTTCGGTCGAGAGTGCGTCTTCCACAAGACGCACCACGGCACGGCGCAGAGGACGCGCGCCGTAGGTCGGGTCAAATCCTTCCTTGGCAAGCAGTGCCGGGACCGATGGATCAAAACTGACGGTGATGCCGAGATCTTCGATCCGTTTTTTCACGTCGGTCAGCATCAGATTTGCGATCGCTTCGATCTGCGGCTGTTCGAGGCTGTTAAAAACGATGATATCGTCGATCCTGTTGAGGAACTCGGGGCGGAAGGTGGCTTTGAGCGCTTCCATCATACGCGACTTGAGCTCTTCTTTCTCCTTTTCGTCACCGGCGGTAAATCCGAGCGCTTTCCTTGCGGCAAGTTCGCTTGCCCCAACGTTGGAGGTCAGGATAATGACCGTGTTGCGAAAATCGACGTGGCGCCCCTGCGAGTCGGTCAAAATGCCGTCTTCGAGTACCTGGAGCAGGATGTTGAATACGTCGGGGTGCGCCTTTTCGATCTCGTCAAAGAGAACGACCGAGTAGGGTCTGCGACGGATCTTTTCGGTCAGCTGTCCGCCGTCGTCGTAGCCGACGTATCCCGGAGGGGAGCCGATGAGTTTCGAGACGCTGTGCTTTTCCATATACTCCGACATATCGAGCCGGATCATCGCAGAAGGATCGCCGAACAGAAGATCGGCAAGCGCTTTGGCAAGTTCGGTTTTTCCGATGCCGGTAGGGCCCAAAAAGATGAAGGAACCGACCGGGCGCTTGGGGTCTTTGAGCCCCATTCTGCCGCGGCGGATGGCGCGGGCAACCGCTTCGACCGCTTCGTCCTGCCCAATCACGCGCGATTTGAGAAGCTCCTCAAGGTGCAGGAGCTTATCGCCCTCGGTTTCAAGCAGGCGGTTGACCGGGATCCCGGTCCACTGGGTCACAACGTCGGCGATATCGTTTGCTGTGACGGTGACAGAAGCGCTTTCGTTTGCCTTTTCCCAAGCGGATTTCTTTTCGTCGTATTCTTTGCGCAAGCGAGCTTCCTCGTCGCGCAGATGCGCGGCTTCTTCAAACTTCTGCGCGGCAATGGCTTTCTTTTTCTCCTCGCCGACGGCGCTTAGCTTGTCCTCAAGCTCTTTGACCTCTTTCGGGGAGGTGTGCGCCGAAATGCGCAGACGCGAGGCGGCTTCATCGACAAGGTCGATCGCTTTGTCGGGTAAGAACCGGTCGGCGATGTAACGCGAGGAAAGATCGACTGCCGCTTTGATCGCTTCATCCGAAATTTTGAGCTTGTGGTGTGCTTCGTACTTGTCACGCAGTCCTTTGAGGATCTCCACGGCTTCCTCTTTGGTGGGCTCGCCGACGAGAACCGGCTGGAACCTGCGTTCAAGCGCGGCGTCTTTTTCGATGTGTTTACGGTATTCGTTGATGGTGGTGGCGCCGATGACCTGAAGCTCGCCTCTTGCGAGCGCGGGTTTGACGATGTTGGCGGCGTCCACGGCGCCTTCGGCGGCACCGGCGCCGATCATGGTATGGATCTCGTCGATAAAGAGGATGATCGAAGGGTTCTTCTTCACTTCCGCGAGGATCCCTTTGAAGCGCTCCTCGAATTCGCCGCGGTATTTGGCGCCGGCGATCATTGAGGCGATGTCAAGCGTAATGATGCTTTTTCCCTTGAGGGTCTCGGGAACGTTCCCGGAAACGATCCTCTCGGCAAGACCTTCGACTACTGCGGTCTTTCCCACGCCCGGTTCCCCGATAAGGCACGGGTTGTTTTTGGTCCTGCGTGAGAGGATCTGGATCACACGTTCGGTTTCGGCAGCTCTCCCGATCACGGGGTCGATTTTTCCCGCTTTTGCAAGGGCGGTCAAATCTCTGCCGAAGCTCTTAAGGGGCGAGGAGGCACTCTCTCTGCCGAGGGCGTTTTCTTCTTCGTCGGCAGTTTCATCCTCCTCCGAGGGGGTGGCGTGCAGGAAGCGCGAAAGGTCGCCGCGCATCTCTGCAATCGGGATATTCAGACTTTCCAAAATCCGCACCGCAACGCAGTCGCGCTGGGCGAGAAGCGAGGCGAGCAGATGTTCGGTCCCGATGAGCGCGTGTCCTGCGTCCTGCGAGACGCGGAGCGCGTTTTCGAGAATGGTTTTGGTCCTCGGGGTCATATCGGCAAGCGAAACAGGGTTCGGCGTGCCGATGCCCGAGAGCCTTTCTACGGCGTCTTTGACCTGTTCGATCCCGACGCCTTTTGCTTCGAGATAGTGCGAAGCGATGCCGTCTTCGACTGCGAGCAGCCCGAGGAGCAGATGCTCCGAGCCGATGTAGCTGTGCCCCATTTGGGAGGCAAAGTCAAGGGCGGCGTTCAGTGCCAGTTGTGCTTTTTCAGTAAAACGGATTGCCAAGGCTGATCATTCCTTTCCACGGTTGTCGTGCGTGAGTTTTTCTTTGACGATTTTGGCGCGCAGCATATCTCTTGCCGCGGCGGTTTTTGGAGAGTGTTCGGCAGAGAGCGTCAGGGTCGCGGGCATCGTTTCCACGAGGAGTTCACCAAGCTGTTCGTAGGTGATGTCGTTTACAATGCCGAGCGAGATGCCGAAACGCACGTCCGAAAAGAGCTTTACAAATTCGGACGAGGAGAGCATATGCGCGTATTTGAGGATGCCCTCGCTCCGTAAGATCCGGTCGGTCAGGCGGTCAAGCGCATCTCCCGAGATTGATTTGCGCATCTTTTCCTCTTTTTCGATCGTTTGCTTGATCGCGTCCTCCAGCCTGTGGAGCAGTTCCTCCTCGGAGAACCCCAGCGTGACCTGATTGGAGATCTGGTACATACAGCCCGCGCTGCCGCTCCCTTCGCCGAACAGTCCGCGAACGGTCAATCCGATCTTTGAGAGGCGCGAAGCGAGCGCGTCCATATATCCCCCCATCGTCAGCGCCGGCAAAAAGAGCATGACCGAAGCGCGCATCCCGGTCCCGAGATTGGTGGGGCAGTGGGTTAAGTATCCGAGCTTTTCACTGTATGCAAAATCAAAGTTCTCGTCGAGCAGTTGTTCCGTGCGGCGAGCGTTTTTGAAAGCCTCCTCGAGAGAAAGCCCGGGCAGGATGCACTGGATGCGAAGATGATCTTCTTCGCACGCCATGACGGCAAGCCCTTCCTGCTCCTCGAGAAAGAGGGCGTGGGGACTCGTTTTGTTGGCAAAATCCGGGCTGACGTAGTGGCGCTCCACGTAGGAGGTCGCCAGCACCGGGGAGATGCCCGAAAAGTGGATCTTGCGAAAGCCCGCAGGCTCCAGAACGCTTCCGATCTTTTCAATGATCTCGTTTGCCTCTGCGGCGCCGAGTTTGGAGGAGAAGGGATAGCCCGAGAGGTTGCGCGCAAGGCGCACCCGGGAGGAGATCACCGTGTCGGGATGTTGTCCCACCGTCTGATACCAAGTCATATCAGTTTTCCCCCTTTTCGTCGGATTTTTCATTTGCCGAGAGCTTGCGGATCTCATCGCGCAAACGTGCGGCTTCTTCATATTCTTCTTTGGAGATCGCGGCATCGAGCTTTGCTTTCAACTCTTTGCGTTTTTCCTCCAGCTTTTGTTTTGCACGGTGACGGGCGGGAACGGCGCCTTGATGACGCGTGGTTCCCTGTGCCGCGCCGATCGTGCTTTCGAGTTCGGCTTCAAAGGTCTTGTAGCAATCGGGGCAACCGAGAAGCCCGTTTTTTGTAATTTCGCGGTAGGTCGTGCCGCAGGTCGGGCAGGCTTTTTCCTCGATATAGGATGGGGAAGGAAGTCCGAAGAAACTGCCGAAGAAATGGTCTTGCAGTTCCGAGAAGGGGTCGGCAAAGCTGCCCACCATCGAGGTGACGTCCTGCAATTCGCCCTTTTCTCTCATTTTTGCCGCGCAATCCCCGCAGAGTGAGAAGGAGCGGACTTTCCCGTTGATGTTTTCGTTATAGAAAACCGTTGCGGTTCTCTTTTTACATTTTTCGCAAAGCATGGTTTTGATCCTTTCTTCCGGCTTGTCCGGAGTCTCTTTGAATTGATTATATCTTCGTTCGGGCGAGAAAGCGGTCGTTTTTTCTGCCTGAACGAAAAATTTTCCGAAAAATTGGAAAAGGTTGTGCTTTTATCGGTGTTCCATCAGAGAAAGCACGATTTGTTTGAGCAGATCGGCTCGGATTTTGTTGCGGGACTCGGGCGGTGCCGATGCAAGAGAGGGCGCCGAAACCGATGCCGCTGCGATTGCAAAAGCGGTTTTGTCGAGGTATCCGTAGCCGGCAAGGTTGCGAAGATATGCCTTGGCTTCGCGCTCGTCGATGCTCTCTCCGATTGCGCAGAAGAAGTGCATGAGGTATTCGCTCCTGCCCATCTCCTTGCGGATGATGCGGATGCAACCGCCGCCGCCTTTGTGCGATTCGATCACGTAACCGCGCTCGGGAGTAAAGCGGGAAGAGATCACGTAACTGATCTGGCTCGGGACGCAGCCAAGCCGCGTCGCCATTTCGTTGCGTTGCAGTTCAAGGCTGCCATTCTGTTCGTCGAGCATTTCCTCAATCATTTTTGCAATCAAATCGGTAAGCATTCTTTTGGAACTCCTTTTCCTTTTTCTGCTCCTATTCTACACCGAAAGTCAAAGAAAGTCAAAGTCAAAGAAAGTCAAACAAAATTGCCAAGAAGCGAAAAAAACAAAAAATCGGGTCAAAAGCTCTTTTTTTCTCATCCGTTCTCCTTTTTTTGCTTTTTTTCGGAGTTTGACAGTTCGCTCCGGAAAACGCGAATTTTATTGACAATACTTTCTCTTTGTGCTATACTGAAAAATAACGAAAAAAGAGAGGAGGGAAGCGTTTGGAAGCAAACAAGAGTTATCTTTCCACCATTCGCGATCCGGAGGACGTCAAAAAAATCCCCGCCGAAGAAATCCCTCTTCTTGCAAGCGAAATTCGGCAGACGCTTGTCGATCGCGTCAAAGAGAACGGCGGGCATCTTTCCTCCAATCTCGGGGCGGTCGAGCTGACGATCGCCATTCACAGAGTGTTCTCCTCCCCACGCGATCATGTGATCTTTGACGTCGGTCACCAAAGTTACGTTCACAAGCTCCTGACCGGGAGATACGACCGTTTTGAGAGCTTGCGCCGCGGCGGAGGGATCAGCGGTTTTCCCAAGCGGAGCGAAAGCGAACACGACGCGTTTGGGACCGGGCACGCTTCCACTTCGGTCTCGGCTGCCCTCGGCTTTGCCGAAGCCGATCGCTTGAAGGGATCGGACGCCTACACGGTCTGCGTGTTCGGCGATGGCGCCTATACCGGCGGCATGGTCCACGAGGCGCTCAACAACAACAAAAGAAACCTGCATCTCATTCTCATCCTCAACGAAAACGAGATGTCAATTTCAAAAAACACCGGGCGCTTTGCCAAGAGCATTTCCAAAATGCGCGCGCGCCGCGGCTACTACAAAGCAAAAAAAGCGACCATTTCCTTTTTGTGGCATCTGCCGCTATTGGGCAAACCCCTCTATCGGTTGATCCACAAAATCAAAAGAGCCCTCAAAGCGGCTCTCTACGGAAGCAATTATTTTGAAAACCTCGGCTTTACCTACTACGGACCCGTGGACGGGAACGACGAAGCTGCGGTCGAGAGCCTTCTGCGCGAGGCAAAACGTAGCGGGCGCGCCTGTATCCTGCACGTCAAAACCAAAAAGGGCAAGGGCTACGCTCCCGCCGAGGAGAACCCCGACCAATACCACGCCATGGCACCCGAACCATGCAAAAAGACGGCGGGCTGTTTCTCCAAAGCCTTTGGAGATGCACTTTCTGAACTTGCAAAAGAGGACGAGCGGATCTGCGCCATTACCGCCGCCATGACCGACGGCACCGGGCTCTCAAGCTTTGCAAAAACCTATCCCAACCGCTTCTTTGACGTCGGCATTGCCGAAGAACACGCCGTCACCTTTGCGGCGGGGCTTGCCGCCGACGGGCTAAAACCGGTCGTTGCGATCTATTCGACCTTTCTCCAGCGCGCGTACGACAACATTTTGCACGACGTTGCGCTGCAAAAGCTGCCGGTTGTCTTCTGCATTGACCGCGCAGGGCTGAACCCCTCGGACGGAGCGACGCATCACGGTATTTTTGACGTGGCGTTCCTCTCCGAAGTCCCCGGGCTGAAGCTCTACACGCCCGCAACCTACGCCTCGCTCAAAAAGGCGCTCAAAAAGGCACTCTCCGAGAATGTTCCCGCCGCCATCCGCTATCCAAAAGGCGGGGAAAACCCCGAGGTGGTCCAAGCCTTTTATCCCGACGGCGAGGACGACGAGATCCGCGTGCGCCCGAGCTTTGACCCGACCAAAAAAGAAGAACTCGACGCCGTCATCGTCACGCACGGGCGGATCGCGGGGGAAGCGCTCAAGGCATCGCGCGAGAGCAACAAAAAGGTCGGAATTCTGCTTCTCGAAGAGCTAAAGCCCTATCAAAAGATCGCAAAAGAAGTTGCGGCTTTGCTTCCCCAAAAGCCCTGCGCGGTTCTTTTTTTGGAAGAAGAAGTTTATGCCGGCGGCATGGGGATGTCGCTGCGAGATGCACTCAACGAGATCTCGGCGCTCGAAGGCAAAAGGGTTTCGATTCTTGCTTTACGAGAGGGCTTTGGATTACAGGAACGCGACGAGCCGATCTTAAAATCGGTCGGACTCGATAAAGACGTTATTCTCGCACATTTGCAATAAATCATCATTTTGGAGGGAACTATGAAAAACATCCTTGATATGAAAGAAATGGTCGAACTGATCCGCACGCTGACCAATATGTATGCCCACGGCTGGGACGAACGCAACGGCGGCAACGTCTCGATGATGCTGGACGAAGCGACCTTAAAAAACTACCTTGATCTGAAAAAAGTGCTTCGCACCATTCCCACCGGCTTTGAAGCAAAAGAGCTTGAGGGCAAGTATTTTCTTGTGACCGGAACCGGTAAGTATTTTAAGAACGTGCAGTACGCGCCCGAAGAAAACCTCGGCATCGTCCGCCTTGTGGACGGCGGCAAGAATGCCGAGCTGCTTTGGGGCTATGAGGGCGGCGGAAAGTTCACCAGCGAATTCCCCGCGCACATGATGAGCCACGTCGCGCGCCTGAAGGTTGACCCCGAAAACCGCATCGTCATGCACTGCCACCCTTCCAACCTGCTCGCTATGACCTATGTGCACGACCTCGATGAAAAGAGCTTTACCCGCACGCTCTGGCAAATGTGCACCGAGTGCATCGTCGTCTTCCCGGACGGCGTCAATGTCTTGCCATGGATGCTTTGCGGCACCAACGAGATCGGCGAAGCGACCGCAAAGAAAATGGAAAGTGCGCGCCTCGTCGTCTGGTCGCAGCACGGCATTTACGGCGCGGGCAAGGACCTTGACGAAACCTTTGGACTGATTGAAACGGCAGAAAAAGCCGCCGAGATCTATATGAAGATTGCGCATCTGCCGCGCGTCAACACCATCACCGACGACGAGATGCACCAGCTTGAAAAGCGCTTCGGCATCAAGGGAAGAGAAGGGTATCTGGACTAGTTTCCGAACATACAAACAAAAAAATCGTCTGCTCAATCGAGCAGACGATTTTTTTGCGGAATTTGCAGGATGCGTAGGATCGCGGGTGAAAGAATCAACGTAGTGAGAAATTCAACCAGGAAGTTCAGACCGATCAGCCCCGTGATTATGTAGAATAAGAGCCCCTGTCCGTTTGCCCATTCCACGAGCGTGCCTTTGAAGAAAACGAACATTCCGAGCAGAAACAGCCCCGTGTTGGAGATCGGCGCCAAAACCGTACCGAGGATCGCGGCAAGGTAAAAGTTCTTTTTGCGGAGCGCCCGGAAGACGAGAGCCGGAAACAATCCGGCGGCAACGCCTTTTGCCAGGCAAACGACCGCGGTGATCGCGGGCTTGAGCTCAAAAAGAATATGCCCGCCGACATCTACGCCGTTCATGCAGAAAAAGAAGACCACAAGCCCGAACAACCCACCGAACAGCGCCCCGTAGCCGGGACCCAACATCATTCCGCCAACGACGATTGGGATGAGGGTCAGCGTGATCGAGAAGGGACCGAATTTGACATAGGAACTGACCAGTTGCAACACGACTACGATCGCGGCAAACAAGGCGAAAAGTATCATTTTATAGAGATCGTTTTTTTGTTTCATGATTTTTCCTCCGAACGAGAAAATTGCGAAATGGAGTATATCACATTTTTTGCACTTTGTCAAGTGGTGGGCAGATAAACACAGCAGATCGCTTTTTGTCATAAACTGGAACAGGGCGCTTGTCGCCCGCTACTATGAAAGGAAGAAAAAACCAAATGGCTCAATTTACCAACCAAGCGCAACTTTCCTACAACGGCGTTCGCGTGCTTTCCAATCTGGCGATCGGATCGGTGCAGGAGTTGCTTTCGATGACGAAAACGGCGGTGATCGACACCTATGCGCCCGCCGGCACTGTCACCTACGTGGTCAGCATGATCAATTCGGGGGATACCGCACTGAACGATCTGACCATCAGCGACGACCTCGGTGGTTACACCTTCGGGGAAGAAACGCTCTATCCGCTCACCTATGTGGAGGGATCGGCAAAGCTCTATATCAACGGCGTCCTGACGCCGATCGTCGTACCGGAAGAGAAAGCGCCCCGCGATTTCACCGGCATTAGTTTGCCCGCGGGCGGCGAACTCGTCCTCGTCTATCAGGCGACGGTCAACGAGTATGCCCCTCTTGGCGAGGGTGAGACGATTGTCAACACTGCGACCGCGAGCGGCGCCGGTGTCACCCCTGTGACCGCCAGCGCGACCATCACTACCGACACGGCTCCGCAGTTGGCGATTGCCAAGAGCATAAGCCCCGTTCCCGTGGTCGATAACGGAACGCTGACCTATACCTTTGTGATCCAGAACTACGGCGCGACCGAAGCCGACGCGACCGCAAACGTCGTCGTCAGCGATACCTTCAACCCGCTGCTCGGCGGTCTTGTCGCAACGCTCGACGGCATTACGCTCTC
>CADBFJ010000046.1 GCA_902793915.1 uncultured Ruminococcus sp. | reverse complement strand
TAAAGAAAAGTTCATTGCCGCACTCGATCGCGCAGCACTCGTCACCGAAGAAAAGGTTGCAGGCAGCGTCCGTTCGCACGTCAAACTTGATTTTGAAGGCGATCTGCTTAAAATTTCGGCACTTTCGGCACAGGGAAGCACCTATGACGAAATTGAGGTCAAACACGAAGGTGACGACCTTGGAATTGCCTTTAACAACCGCTTCCTCATCGATTCGGTACGCTCGATTGATACCGAAGAGCTGAAAATTTCCATGAGCTCTGCCCTCACCAGCATCAACATTGAGCCGGTTAAAGAGGACGACGGCAAAGAAGACCTCTTTATGCTCCTGCCCGTGAGGATGAAGGAGTAAGAAAAAGGGACTATGCGGGAACCCTTTTTTGAAAAAAAGCGGTTCCCGCACCCTCTAAAAAAACTTTATAAAAAGGAAAAGTTTTTGCCGGCTTTTTTCAAAAAGCCGCGAGGGTTTTGGGGCGAGTAGCCCCAAAGAACGCGTTTCTTTTTTTAAGCATTGCAGAGCCAAAGAAAAAGCGGCTACGGAATTTTCGTAAAGTAGAAATCTGTTGCAAATGATATGGAATGTAAACGAATTCAAATCAAAAATTTTCGGAACATCGAAGAAGCAGAGCTTTCCTTTGACCCCGGGATCAACCTGCTGGTTGGAAAAAACGCAGAGGGAAAAACCAATCTTTTGGAAGCGATCGGTTTTTCGGCGATCGGCAAAAGCTTTCGTACCCAGCACGAGGAAGATCTCATTCGTTTCGGCGCCGATCTTGCCGAGCTTTCGCTCGATTTTTCGGACTCTTTGCGCGAACAGAACATCACGGTGCGAATGATGCCGGGTCGCCGGCGTAGGATCGAGCACAACAAGGTCAAAGTCACGCGGCTTTCGGATATTGTCGGCGTTTTCCGCACGGTTCTTTTTTGCCCCGAGCATTTGTCTCTTGTCAAAGAAGGACCGGGGGAGAGGCGCAATTATCTCGACGTTGCTCTCTCGCAGCTCTACCCGGTCTATCTCAAAAGTTTACAGCGCTACAATCAAATTCTAAAACAGAGGAACCAACTGATAAGGGATTACGAAAAAGATCCAAACGCGTTTTCTTCCACGATCGAGCTTTGGTCTATGCAACTGGCAAAAGAAGCCGCCGTGATCGCAAGTTATCGAGAAGAATACGTAAGACTCGCCGACGAGCGCGTCGGAAGTTATTTTGAGGAAATGACGGGTGGCAAAGAAAAACCGAAGCTGACCTATGAAGGCTCTTCCAAAGCCGAGGAATACAGCGACCGCGAAGAGAGCGAAAAAACCTATTTTTCACTGCTCATGAGCCACCATGACAGAGAAATCGGCGCGGGAACGACGCTCTATGGTATCCACAAGGATGATATTGCGATCGATCTCAACGGGAAAAACGCGCGCCTGTTTGCTTCGCAGGGACAGCAGAGATCGCTCTCGCTTGCCATGAAACTCTCGGAAGGCGATCTTTCGGCAAAGGTTTCGGGGGAGATCCCGGTGTTTCTCTTTGACGACGTGTTTTCCGAACTCGACCGCGACAGGAGAAATTATCTTTCTTCCAAGCTAAAAGAAAAACAGGTTATTATCACCACCTGCGAGCCGATCGATAAGGTCATGGGCAAATGTTTCCGTGTGGAAAACGGAACCTATGTTGAGGAGTAAATCATGTATTTACACGTTGGAAACGAACTGAACATCCGCGCGTCCGATATTGTAGGGATCTTTGACGCCGACAGCGCAACGGTCTCCGCCGTGACCAAAAAATATCTCTCGGCACAAAACGCAAAAGGCTGCGTGCAGTTTGCTTCGAACGAGCTTCCGAAATCGTTTATTCTCTATCGCAACCGCAAAAAAAATCAATATGAAATTTGTTTTTCCCAGCTTTCTTCCTCCGCCCTTCTCGGCAGAGTGGGATCTTTCGGGAACTTTTCATAAATTGTAGAAATCAACAATTGAAAGGAAAAGAAGTTTTCCATGGAACAGATCGAAAAAAAGATCGAACAGATCGAACCCAAAGAAGAACACGTTTACGACGAGAGCCAGATTCAGGTGCTCGAAGGACTTGAGGCTGTCAGAAAAAGACCGGGTATGTATATCGGGTCTACTTCGGCGCGCGGACTGCACCACCTGGTCTATGAGATCGTCGACAACTCGATCGACGAAGCACTTGCCGGCAGGTGTGATCGGATCGAAGTGGTCCTGCTTCCCGACGGCTCTGTCAGTGTGCGCGACGACGGGCGCGGCATCCCGAGCGGGATTCACCCCAAAATGGGTATCCCGACGCTCGAAGTCGTCTATACCGTTCTGCACGCCGGCGGCAAATTCGGCGGTGAAGGATACAAGTATTCGGGCGGTCTTCACGGCGTGGGCGCATCTGTCGTCAACGCGCTTTCCGAATGGTTGGAGATCGACAACTTCCACGAGGGCAAGGAATATACCGAGCGCTTTGAGCGCGGATTTGTCGCCCGCCCCTTCAAGGAAGTGGGTCCGACCAAGGAACACGGTCTTTACGTGCGTTTTAAGCCGGATGCCGAGATCTTTGAGGAAACCGTATTCGATTATGAAATTCTCTTAAAACGTCTGCGCGAGCAGGCATTCCTCAACGGCGGCGTGAATATCTGCCTGCGCGACGAGCGCGAAAAGCTCGAAGACGGCACTTACCGCGAGGACGACCTCTGCTACGAGGGCGGAATCAAATCCTTCGTCGAATACATCAACGAGCAGAAGCACTGCGAACTCGTGCACCCCGAAGTCATTTACATGAAGGCGGAGAACGAAAACTGGGTCGCCGAAGTTGCCATGCAGTATAATGACAGCTATACCGAAGCGCTCCTCACCTTTGCCAACAACATCAACACGATTGAGGGCGGTACGCACGAGATCGGCTTCAAAACCGCTCTGACCAAGGTCTTTAACGACTACGGCAGAAAATACAACATCATCAAGGACAGCGAAAAGAACCTCGGCGGCGAGGACGTGCGAGAAGGTCTTTCGGCGGTCGTTTCGGTCAAGCTGACCGAGGCGCAGTTTGAGGGACAGACCAAGAGCAAGCTCGGCAACAGCGAGATGCGTACCTACGTCTATAATCTCGTGACCGAAAAGCTCGCCGAATATCTCGAAGAAAATCCGGTTGTCGCCCGCGCAATCCTCGACAAATCCATGGCGGCATACCGTGCGCGCGAAGCCGCAAGAAAAGCGCGCGAAGCGACCCGCCGCAAAGGGCTCTTGGAAGGGTCTTCCCTCCCCGGCAAGCTCAAAGACTGCCAGGAGAGAAGCGCCGAACTCACCGAGCTCTATCTTGTGGAGGGAGACTCGGCAGGCGGCTCGGCGGGACAAGGCAGAAACTCTCGTTTCCAAGCTATCCTGCCTTTGCGCGGCAAGGTGCTCAACGTTGAAAAGACGCGGCTTGACAAGGTCTATTCCAACCAGTCGCTCATCCCGATCATTCAGGCGCTCGGCTGCGGCATCGGCGAAGAATTCGATATTGCAAAGCTCCGCTATGGTAAGATCATCATTATGGCGGATGCCGACGTGGACGGCTCGCATATCCGCGTTCTGCTCCTCACCTTCTTCTTCCGCCATATGCGGCAGCTCATTGAGGATGGACACGTCTATTTTGCACAGCCGCCGCTCTATAAGGTTTATAAAAAAGGAACCAAAAGCGGGAACGAGCGCTATGCCTTCTCGGACGAGGAGAGAGATAAGATCATTGCGGAACTCGGCGGCGTGAACGTCGAAGCCGACCGCTACAAAGGTCTTGGTGAAATGGACGCGTCGCAGCTTTGGGAAACGACGATGGATCCCGCCAACCGCACGATTTTGCGCGTGACCATTGAGGACGCTATCGCCTGCGACGAAACCTTCTCGCTGCTCATGGGCGACAAAGTCGAGCCTCGCCGCGAGTTCATCGAACAAAACGCCAAATTCGCGGAGAATTTGGATATTTAACCACTCAACGCCCCACCGCAACAAAGGAGAAAAACATGGAACGGTTGTTCAAAAACAAGTTTTTCATCGTCTGCCTCTCGATTGCGGTGGTGGTTTGCGGACTTTCCTCGACCTTTGCGCTTCTCGGATATAAGAACCTTGCGCGCGACGTGATCAACACGTTGACGCTCCCCGGGCGGCTCATCGTTTCGGCGATCGGAGACTCCTCTCGCGGCTTTTCCAAGTATTTCCGCAGTCTTTCGGCGCTGGAAGAGAACAACGAGGAACTAAAACAACAAAACGAGGCGCTTACAAGCGCGGCAAACGACGCCGAGGCGCTGCGCGCAGAGAATGAGCGGCTCAAGTCCTATCTTTCCATCAAGTCCCTCCACCCCGATTTTACCTACGTGGAGGCCATGGTGGTGGGGCGGGAAGCCGGTAACTACCAGACCGTGCTCACGATCAACCGCGGCAGCGCCCAAGGGATCAAAGAGGGAATGCCCGTGATCACGCCAGACGGCATCGTCGGCTGTGTGACCGAAGTGGGACTGACCTATGCGAAAATCTCCACGATTTTGGAGACCGCCAGCTCGGTCGGCGCCTATCTCGCCCGTTCGGGCGACGCCGGGATCCTTTCGGGCGATTACAGTATGCGTGCGGAGGGTCTTTGCAAACTCTCTTATCTTGCCGAGGACGCCGACGTGGAAGTCGGCGACGAGGTGCTTTCCTCGGGGCTTGGAAGCGTTTACCCCGCAGATCTTTTGATCGGCAAAGTTGAGAGTGTGAGCGCCGACGACTACAACCGCGCAAAAGTGGCAAAGGTTGCCCCGGCGGTCGATTTTTCGTCGCTTCGCTACCTGCTCGTCGTGACCTCCTATTCTCTGGAGTAAGGAGGAGACGGCATGCCATCCTATGAATTCGGTCCGAGCACGCGCTCGCGCAAAAAACTGACGACAGCGGTCTTTTTCCTCTCGTTGATTTTGCTTGGCGCGGTGCTCTTCCAAACCTCGTTTTTCGGCTTTTACAAACTCTTTGGCGCCGTTCCCGATCTGACCCTTGTTGTGATCCTTTGCGCCGGACTTTTTCTCGGCGACCGCTGTGGCGGCGTACTGGGTCTTGCGGGCGGGATTCTACTCGGCGCGCTTGGCTCGTTTGGGATCTCTCTTTTGCCGCTTTTCTACTTTCTCCTCGGCTTTTTTGCCGGGTCGATCGGAAAAGGGCGGGCGGAGAGCTTCCCCGGATATCTCCTCTTTTTGTCGATCGCGCTCGGATATCGAGCGATTATGACGATTATTTACGCAAGTATGACCTACCGCTCGGTCAACTTTTTGACCTTACTCTGGCGCGCCGTCCTGCCCGAACTGTTGGCGACCGCCATCCTTGGAATTTTGCTCTTTTTGCCCCTGCGAGCCATTTGCAGGCGGCTGGACGGACGGAACGTCCGCTCATAAAACGGATCAACCGTCAATCATCATAGAAAGGGAACGAAACCGTGGCAAACGAAAAAGACAAACAACAGCAACAGGAAGAACGTGCGTCCTTTGAAAACCAAAGGATCATCGACATCGGCATGGAGCACGAGGTGAAAAAATCTTTCATTGAGTACTCGATGTCTGTCATTATGGCAAGAGCATTGCCCGACGTCCGCGACGGCATGAAACCCGGTCAGCGCCGGGTGCTTTACGCCATGTGGGAGGAGGGACTGACCCATTCCAAGCCCTTCTGCAAATCGGCGACCACGGTTGGTAACGTGTTGGGTCGTTATCACCCGCACGGCGACCAATCGGTCTACGGTACCATGGTGCACATGGCGCAACCTTTCTCAATGCGCCACCCGCTCATTGAGGGACATGGAAACTTTGGTTCTGTGGACGGCGACAGCGCCGCCGCATACCGTTATACCGAAGCGAGAATGGACAAGATCGCCGACGAAATGATGCGCGACCTCGAAAAAGAAGTTGTGCCGATGATGGGCAACTTCGATAACCGCCGCAGAGAGCCTGTGGTGCTTCCCGCACGCTTCCCGAACCTGCTTGTCAACGGTTCTATGGGCATTGCCGTCGGTATGGCGACCAACATTCCGCCCCACAACCTCGGCGAAGTCATTGACGGGACGCTCTACCGCATGGAGCATCCCGATTGCACGGTCGAGGAGCTGATGGAGTTCATCAAGGGTCCCGACTTCCCCACCTACGCCACGATCTATGGCGTGAGCGGCATCAAGCAAGCCTACCTGACCGGCAAAGGACACGTGATGGTGCGCGCCAAATACCACATTGAGGAAGAGGAACGCCAGATCGTCTTTACCGAGATCCCCTACGCCGTCAACAAGAGCCAGCTTTGCGAGCTGATCGCAAACTGCGTCAAGGAAAAGAAGATCGACGGCATCACCGATATGCGCGACGAATCGGGGCGCGACGGGATGCGAATCGTCATTGAATATCGCAGAGACGCGACCCCGCAGGTCGTCGTCAATCAGCTCTACAAGCACACGCCGCTTCAGTCCACCTTTGCCGTCAATATGATGGCGCTGGTGAACAACGAGCCGAAGGTTCTGTCGCTGACCCAGATCCTCGATTATTACATCGCGCACCAGGAGCAGGTCATCATCCGCAGAACGCAGTTTGACCTTGAAAAAGCCAAGGCGAGAGCGCACATCTTTGAGGGCTACAAGATCGCGATCGACAACATCGACGAGATTGTCAAGATCATGAAGTCTTCGTCCTCGATCCCCGAATCCAAAATGACGCTCATGGAGCGCTTTGGGCTCTCTGACGCGCAGGCGCAGGCGATCGTCGATATGACGCTCGGCAAACTGACCGGCATGGAGCGCGGCAAGATCGAAGAAGAACTGAATCGCCTGCACGCGCTGATCGCCGATCTCGAAGCGATCCTCGGCGACATGGGCAGGGTCAAGCAGATCATCAAGGATGAGATGCTCGAGATCAAGAACAAATACGCCGACGCGAGAAGAACCGAGATCCTGCCCGCAGAGCAGGAGATCGTGCTCGAAGACCTCATCGCGCGCCACAACTGCGTCATTACCATGACGCATGCTGGCTACATCAAGCGCCTGCCTGCCGACACCTACACCTCGCAGCACAGAGGCGGCAAGGGCGTGATCGGTATGTCGACCAAGGACGAGGACTTCATCGAAGCCGTCTTTGCGGTCAACAGCCACTCTTATCTCTTGCTCTTTACCAACACGGGTAAAGTGCAGATGCGCAAAGCCTATATGATCCCCGAGGCAAGCAGAACCGCCAAGGGACAGAACATTGTCAACATTCTCGAGCTTGTCGAGGGAGAGAAGATCACAGCGGGCATCGCCGTGGACGAATTTACCGAGGACGAATACCTCACCATGGTCACGAGAAACGGCGTCATCAAGCGCACGCTTCTTTCGGAATACGAGTACCAGCGCAAGGGCGGCAAGATCGCTCTGAACCTCGACGAAGGCGACGAGCTCGTCTTTGTGGTCAAGACGCACGGCGAGTGCGACCTCATGATCGCAACCGCGCAGGGCTCGACCGTCCGCTTCTCCGAGTCGCAGATCCGCCCCTTGAGCCGCACGGCTCGCGGCGTGCGCGGCATTCGCCTCAAAGAGGGCGATTATGTTGCCGGCGTCTGCGTGGTGGACGAGGACAAAGACCTGCTCTGCGTGACCGAAAACGGCTTTGGCAAGCGCTCGCCGTTCAGTGATTTCCGCCTGATGAAGCACAGAGGCGGCAGCGGCGTGACCTGCTACAACCTGACCGAAAAGAGCGGCAAGCTCACGAGCATTGCCGCTGTGGACGACAGCATGGATCTGATGATGATCACCGACAGCGGTACGATCGTGCGTACGCCGGTGAGCGGCATCCCGAGCCGTTCGAGAAGCGCGGGCGGCGTCATTGTGATGCGCCTCGGCGAAGGTCAGAAGCTCGTCAACTTTACCACAACGCCGCATGACGACGGCAAGGAAGAGGACGAGGAAGAAGTCGCCATTGACGAGACCGAAGCCCCGGTGGCAGAGGCGAGCGAAGCAAGCGAAGAATAAAAGACAATGAAGTTTGCCCAATCGGGCAAATGAAGCGCACTTCGTGCATGAAGCGTCCTTCGGACATGAAGTGTGCCTACGGCACATGAAAAATTCTTGCAGAAGGGAGGGAAAATTATGAGGCATACCAAACGGGCGATTTGCTTGCTTTTGGCGCTGTTGCTTCTTGCTTCCCTCCCCTCTCTCTTTGTTTCCTGCGCGCCAAAGATTGACGAGATCCGCGAGCGCGTCGAGTGGCTCCTGATAAATTCCCAAGAGATCAACGAGGTGCTCTGGGGCAAGGGACTGCCGGTTTGGGAACGAGATTCGGACTTTGCAAAGGAAAATCATATCTACGACGCGTTCGAGGAGGAGCATTACCTTTTCGTCTCGGACGCGTCCCCCTACCTTTCGGTGGGCGAGATCAAGAGCGAAGCCGAGAAGTATTACGCCAAGGAGTTTCTCACCGCCTCGGTCTATCCGCAAACCTTTGAGGGGCTTGCCATCAACGACGGTATGGGGTATATCGTGTTTGCGCCGGCACGCTTCTATGAGGACGGCAACTGGTTCTACCAGTACGAATACGCCGAAAACTATTTCGCAAGCGGTAGCCTCTCCTATGATTTTTCTACCATGAAGGTCGTCCGCCCGAGTAATAAGACCTCCTGCTATGTCACTGTCTCGGCAACAATCGACACAACAGGCGAAACCCTCTCCCTGCGCGTCAAACTCCAAAAACAAAACGGCGAGTGGTATCTCGCAAGCGCTGTAGGATGAGAGGGAATAAATAAGAATGTGGGAAAAGGGGAAACTACACTGTTGCGGTACCCGAAAAAAACAGCATGGCAAATTGCCATGCTGTTTTTCTTCGACCGCTGCCACTCCTCGCGCTCCCTGTTTCCGCCACAGGCGGCGGTCGCGTTCGTCCCTTGCAAGAAGTTTCCCCTTTTCCCACACCCTTTTCCCCTTCAAGAACCTCTAAAAAATTTTTTCGTGGTCTCGCCGGCGAGCGTTCAAAAACCATTTTGAGAAAGGTTTTTGAAGAGGGTGCGGGAGGAACTTTTTTCTAAAAAGTTCCTCCCGCATTCTTTTCCAAAATCCTTATTTCACTCCCGTATGCCCGAAGCCGCCCTCTCCGCGGGCGGTGGAATCGAGCTCGTCCACGGCACGGAAGGTCGCGTTCAGCACCGGCATAAAGAG
>CADBFJ010000045.1:399-14574 GCA_902793915.1 uncultured Ruminococcus sp. | reverse complement strand
TTTCGGCAAGGCGCGCACGGCGCTCCTCTCGGTTTTCGGGCAAGCGGTGGTTGAGCAACCAGAGATCGAGGAAGGGGCGTACCCCGCAACCGCCGATCTTGATATGCGTCGCCATGTGAAAAACGTGGTAGCAATAGAAGAGATCGTCGGGCAAAGCGCTCTTGCCGTCCAGATCGATCGCATCCGAGATGCCGTCGAGTAGCGGCGAATAGAGCCCGCTTTCCTCGCCCTTTGCCGAAAGGGTCTTGTGCAGTTCTATATGCGTTCCCTTTTCGGTCACAAGAGACAGATCGTGCGGACTGCGAAAATAGACGCGATAGCGCCCTGTGGCAAGCAGGATCTTTTCGGCTTCTTCGGCTTTGGCTTTGGGAACGAGCAAATCGACGTCACAGCCGGTTCGCATCCATGGTTCCGGGTAAAGATGGCGCATGACCGCGCCCTTTAAGGAAAGGCAAGCGATCCCCGCTTTTTGCAGTTTCTCCTTGGCAAACGCTTCCTCGCGCGTCAGCTCCTCGGTGCGATAGACCGCAAGCAGTTGCGCTTTGCTAAAGGACTTGTAGGCGGGATCCCCCTCCTCCAGTAGCGCGTTTCTCACCAGTGCGTCGTACAGAAGATGCGCGAGATCCTGCCGATCGGCAAGGCGGAAGAGTGTGCGCAAATCGGCATCCGAAAGAGAGGGTAATGCGCGCGGCAAAGGAATTCCGCAAACTTCGCTTTGCAGAAGGGCAAAAAAGAGCTTTTCGATTGCTTGCAAATTCTCTCCCCCCTTTCGGTCGTCTGTGATTTTATTTGTGTTTGAGCCGTTTATCGCTCTTTGTGGCAAAGAAGGTGCCGAGCGACTGGAAGAGCTGAACCATGATGATGAGCAGGATCACGGCGATGAGCATGACAAGGTATTTATAGCGATAGTAACCGTAGTTGAGCGCGACTTTTCCAAGTCCGCCGCCGCCGATCGCGCCGCTCATCGCGGTATATCCCAAAATGGTCGTAATGGCGATGGTAAAGTTGGAAATGAGCGAGGGAACGCTCTCGGGGATCATCACTTTCACAATGATCTGGAAAGGCGTTGCTCCCATGCTCTGCGCCGCTTCGATGACGTTGGGATCGAGTTCGCGCAAACTGCTTTCGACAAGCCGCGCAATAAAAGGAAACGCCGCGATGGTCAGCGGAACAACCGACGCCACGGTGCCGACCGACGTACCGACAATGAGCCTTGTCAGTGGCAGAACCAGAACGATCATCAGAAGGAAGGGCACCGAACGGAGCAGGTTGATGATGACGTTCAGCGTTTTCATCAGCCACGCGGGCAGCGGCAGGATCCCGCCCTTTTCGCCCACGACGAGAAGCACGCCGAGCGGTAGTCCCAAAAGAATGGCAAAAAAGGTTGCAAGAAGGGTCGCGTAAAAGGTTTCCCAAATGGCAAAGGGAACTTCGGTGCGGAGAACTTCCCACGCCTCCGCCACCTTGCGCGGGTCAAAGAGATTTTCAAACATTTTGTTTCACCTCCATGACCACGACTTTTTCGCTTCTGCCGAGATAGGCGGTCGCTCTGCGGACGGTTTCTTCATCGTTGGGAATTCCCAAAAGCATATTGCCGTAGACCATTTCCCCGATCGTGCGGGTGGATGCGTAAAGGATGTTTGCGGCAATTCTTTCTTCCATCGCCATGCTTGCGATCATCGGGGTCGCAGAGCAATCCGCGCCGTTGAAGACCACGCGAAGGATGCGCTCGTTCTCGTGCGCCAACCAGAGATTCGCCGTGTCGGCACTGTCGGGAAAGACGAGGCGCTTTGCCGCGTCGGTCGCGGGGCAGGCAAACACGGTGGCAACGTCGCCCTCCTCGGCAACCGTGCCGTTATCGAGAATCGCCACGCGGTTGCAGATCTCCTCGACCACGCTCATCTGGTGCGTGATGACGATGACCGTGATGCCGAGCTTTTTGTTGATGTCGCGGATGAGTTCGAGGATCGAGTGGGTCGTTTTGGGATCGAGTGCACTCGTCGCTTCATCGCAAAGCAAAACTTTGGGTTCTGTCGCCAGCGCCCGCGCGATCGCAATGCGCTGTTGCTGACCGCCCGAAAGCTGTGCGGGATAGGCATTCTCTTTATCGGGTAGTCCTACGACCGAGAGCAGTTCGCGCGCTTTTTCTTTCGCCTCGGATTTTTTGACGCCGGCAAGCTCCAACGGAAAACAAATGTTATCAAGGCAAGTCCTCTGCATGAGCAGGTTGAAACTCTGGAAGATCATCGTAATATCGCGTCGCGCTCTCCGCAGTTCCGCAGGGGAAAGGTCGCCAAGATTGACGCCGTCGACAAGCACTTCTCCTCCGGTCGGGCGTTCGAGCAAATTGATACAGCGGACAAGGGTACTCTTCCCCGCTCCGCTCATCCCGATGATGCCGTAAATATCCCCGTCCCGAATGGTCAGGTTGATGTCTTTGAGCGCTTCCACCGTGGTATCGCCCGTTGGAAAGCTCTTGGACAAGTGTTTCAGTTCAATCATAAAGTATCCTCTCGGAAAACACAATCAATCGCCCGGCGGCAACGCCGGGCGATTGTTCTTATCTTGTTTTATTTGCTGTTTTTGATCGCGTCAAAGGAGCTGTTCTTTGCGCTGTAAACGCCCATCGGCTCGTGGTGTACTTCGAGGACCGAAACAAGGTGCGTTCCCTTTTCCTCGTTGAAGTTGGTCATGTAGGGAACGTGCTGGAAGTAGTTGGCATCGACTTCCCCGTTTTCAACCACTTCGTTCGGGATCACGTAGTCGTTGTATTCCTTGATGTCAAGGGTGATTTCTTTCTGTGCGAGGACGCTCTTTGCCACCTTCAAAATATCGGCGTGCGGCGTGGGAGAAGCGGCGATCGTAATGGTCGTGCCCTTCAGATCCTCGTAGTTGACAGATGCGTCAAAGCCATCGGCAGTCACGTTCTTGAGGTCGCAGACGATCGCGCCCTTGAAGGTGTCGTTGATGTAATCGGCAACCGCCTTGCTGTTGATGGCGGCGACCAGGGCTTTGATCTTATCCTTGGTCTGGTTGCCGTCCTTGACGGTGATGATGTTCGGGTAGGAAACGTCGGTTCCCTCGGTCACGAACGGGGTGATGCCGGCTTCAATGGCATAGTTGGAGTTGATGACTGCATAGTCCACGTCCTTGAGCAGGTTGGGAAGCAGAGCAGCCTCGGCTTCTTTGATCGTGATGTTGTAGGGGTTCTCGGCAATATCCTTTGCAGTGGGGTTCTCAACGTCTTTTTTCAGAGTGATGAGCCCCTGCGCTTCCAGAAGGCGCAGCGCGCGACCTTCGTTGGTGGTGTCGTTAGGAACGGCGATGGTAAAGCCCTTTTTGCCGCAGGATGCGAATGCCGCGACTGCGGAAAGGATGAGAACGAGTGCCAGAACGGCGGTAAGTACTTTTTTCATGTTGGTTTCTCCTTGGTGTGATTTTTGCAACGANAAACGGCTCTTTTCTTTTGTGTTTACTCGGTTTTTGCGTTGTTTAGGTATTTTTTGAGTTCCTCGATGTAGCGCTCCCCGACGCGGCTCAAACGGCTGTCCTGCCGCGTGATATATCCGATCTCCATAATGCCGCCACGCCCTTCCTCAAATGGGACGGCTACGTAGTCAGAACCGTTGAGCTCCTCGCAGATGATGCCCGAGCAAAGGATAAAACCGTCAAGCCCCACCATCAGGTTGAGAACGGTCGCGCGATCGGAAACCTTAATGCTGCGGGGATATTCGTTTTGGCTGAAGATCTCTTCGGCAAAATAGAAAGAACTGTTGTCGCTCTGCTCAAAGGAAAGGTTGGGGTAGTTGGCAAGATCCGAAAAGCGAATTGATTTCTTCTTCGCCAAGGGGTGCTCGCGCCAAAGATAGACGTAAGTTTTGCAATCAATGAGTTTATGGAAAACAAGCCCATTTGCGCGGAAGAGCTTTGAAAGGACGGGGCGGTTAAAATCCGAAAGGAAGAGGATTCCGACCTCGCTTTTGAGCGTGCTGACGTCGTCGATGACGTCTCGCGTTTTGGTCTCGCGGATTGCAAACTCGTATTCGGCGGTATCGTAAGAATGCACGAGCTCGGCAAAAGCTTTGACCGCAAAGGAAAAGTGCTGTGCCGAGACGCCGAACTTCTTTTTGAGCGTTTCGGCGCCGCTGTATTTTTCCCGGAGCTGCTCGTACTGGTGATAGACCTGCCTTGCATACAGGAGAAACTCCGCGCCGTCGTTGGTTGGCGTCACGCCCCTGCCGCTACGGTGAAAAATCGTGATCGAAAGCTCTTTTTCGAGGTCGCGCACCGCATTGGAAAGCGAGGGTTGGGAAACGTAAAGAAGCTCCGCCGCCTTGTTGAAAGAGCCGGCGTCGGCGATCGTCAAAACGTAGTGGAGCTGTTGCAGCGTCACAAAAATCCCTCCCTCTCAAACTCTTTTTTTCATTTTAGCATAAAAAAAGTCGAGCGTCAATTCTTTTTTGGCACAAACTGTCAGCAAGTGGGGATCTTTGGCACGCTTTTGGGCGCTAAACTGGCAGCGCAGAGAGAAAAAAAGGAGGTGTTGCCCTTGGAATAAGCAACCGAAACCTGCCTTCCCCTTCCCCCACTCCCGGGAACGGGGAGGAGGATCTCATCTCGTCGCTTTGCGCCTATCTGCAATCCTGCCGGGAAACGGGCGCAGATCCCCCGAAAAAGGGGACGCACGCCACGCTCCCCAACCCCGCCGGCTTCTGCCGCTTTTTGGGAAAAGGCATGGATTTTTGGGAAAAGATGCACGACGAAGATCCAAAAACCTATGGCGTGCTTTGCGCGGCATTTGAAGACGAAGCGCTCAACTCGGACCTCTCGCCAACCCTGCTCTCCTCTTATCTGAAAAAACGCCTGGGCTACGGCGAGCAAAAGGCAAACGAAAGTCTTGCCGATTGCGGGCAGATGACCCTACTGTTTGAGCACGATATTCTGGAGGACGGCTCGTGACGAAAGAGGCGAAAGTGCTTCGGATCCCGGGAGTCCCGAACGAGCGTCAGAAACTCTTTTTTGCCTCAAAGGCGACCTACACCGCCTACGGAGGCGCTCGGGGCGGCGGAAAATCATGGGCGCTCCGCCGTAAGCTCGTCGGGCTGTGCCTGAAATATCCGGGCATCCGCTGTCTTCTCGTCCGCCGCAGTTACGCCGAACTGAAAAGCAATCACGTGGAACCCCTCTTGCGGGAATACAAAGACCTTCTGACCTACCGCGACTCGGAAAAAGCGATTCTGTTCCCAAACGGAAGCCGCATCTGCCTCGGCTATTGCGCTTCGACGCGGGACACACTTCGCTACCAGGGTCAGGAATACGACGTCATCGCCATTGACGAGGCAACGCAGTTGAGCGAATCACAATTTGGAATTTTTAAGGCCTGTCTGCGTGGCGTTGACGACTTTCCGAAACGGATCTATCTGACCTGCAATCCGGGTGGAATCGGACACGCTTGGGTCAAGCGGCTGTTCATCGACCGCGACTTTCGCGCAGGGGAAAACCCGAATGACTACCGCTTCATTCCCGCAAAAGTCTATGACAACCCGGTCTTGCTTGCGGCAAGTCCCGATTATATCGAGCGGCTCGAAAGCCTGCCGGGGCGTCTGCGCGACGCTTGGCTGGATGGGCGCTGGGATGTCTTTGAAGGGCAATTTTTCCCCGAATTTTCGGAGGACTATCACGTGATCTCTTTGGGAGAACTTCCCGAGCCTCTTTCCTACTTTGTCGCGATGGATTACGGGCTCGATCTGCTGGCAGCCCTGCTCCTTGGGGTGGATAGAGCCGGCAATCTCTTTGTGGTCGGGGAACTTTGCAAAAAGGATCTGACCCTCTCGAGCGCGGCAGAAGCGGTTGCAAACTTTTGTCGCGGGTACGCCGTCACCTATGCGGTGGCATCGCCCGACCTTTGGAACCGTCGCCAGGACAGCGGCAAAAGCGGCTTTGAATGTATGCAAAAGGTTCCGGGGATGCCGCCGATGCAGGCGGCGGACGACCGCCGCGTTCCGGGCTGGCGGATCCTGCGCGAATACCTGACGCGCAACAAAGAAAAGCCGCAGCTCCGCATCGTAAACAGTTGCAAAACGCTCATCCACTCGCTCTCCTCGCTCTTGTGCGATCCCAACCGGGCAGAGGACGCCGCAGGAGAGCCGCACGCCATCACGCACGCTCCCGAAGCGTTGCGCTACGGTGTGATGAGTCGGAGCCGCTTTTACGAAGCGAACGAACCCGATCGCAACTTTCACTTTTCAAACGCGAAGAAGGGGACTTCATTCATCTGATTTTTCTCTCTGCCCCCTCTTCAAAAAACCATTCAGAAAGGAGTTCAAATGCCAAAAATCAAACGCAAAAAGGCTATAGAAAGCCTGATCGTGCGGGAGTTTGACGGACTGCGCGACGACGCCGGCGGCAGAGGAGTCGGCGCAAGTTACATCCGCAACGTTCGCTTCACACCCGATGGCGCGCTGGAAAAGCGCCCCGGCTACCGCCTGATAAAAGAATTCGGGCAAAACATCCGCACCTTTTGGCACAGCACCGTCCGATCTCTGCCCGGAGATTTCGTCCTGCTCGGCTCCGAGATCTTTTATTGCCCGGAAAGCGGCAACCCGATTTCCTTTGGCAACGTCGGGAATGCACAGGGAGCCGCCAAATTCTTTTTCTATCGGGATCATCTCTATCTTGCCGCCTCCTGTTCGCTTTACATCTGCGACCTCCAAGGACGCAGTTTTTCGGCGGTCTGCGGCTATGCCCCGATCTATGGGGAGGATTGGAATCCCGCAACCGGCACGGGCGAGGTCAAAGAACCCCTCAACCTCATCTCGGAACGGATCCGCGTGCGCTATCTCTGCCCCATGGGTACAACTCTGATCCGTCTGCCCTTCCCGAGAGCAAGCATCCAAAGCGTAACGGCAAACGGCGAAGCGCTCGCTTATTCTTCGGGCAACTCGCTGACCGTTACGCTGGCGAGTGCAACGCAAAATCTTCTGCGCGTTGAAGTTGCCTACACGATGGAAAGCGTGTGGGCGCCTCTGCGGGGATCGATTTGTTCCTGCACCATTCCCTTTTCCTTCCGGAAAGGCAACAAAGAAACGCTCTACCTCACCGGCGGACAATCCGGTTTCAAAGCCTACTGTTCGGCGCATGTCAGCGACGAAAGTTTCAGCGAATGTGCCGCTTGCTTCCCGGATTCCGATCCGCTCTATTTCAAAGCCTCGGGCGTCCTTCTTTTGGGCGACCAGAGCCATCCGCTCACGGCGTTTGTCCGTCAGAACAATCGGGTGATCGCATTTGGCACTTCGGGTGCATGGTCAATCACGCACGGGGCAGAGGGCGACACGGTCGAAAGCTATCCTTTGGAAAGCTGCCCCGGCTGTGTCAGCCGCGAGGGCGCGCTCTCGGTGGGCGACGAGCTTTTGGTCGTGACCGCTTCCGGGCTTTGCTCCTTAAAAGCCTATTCGAACGACAAAGACCGCTTTGCAGTCGAGTTGCTGACCGGAACCATCCGCAAAATTCTTGGAGACTTCAAGTGGAGCTCTGCCCTGCTCCTCTATCACTCGATTCAAAATTTGATTTTGCTCCGCGACACAAGCGAAACCGGCGAGGGGCTCGTCTATCTCTATGACCGCTCGCTCAAGAATTGGACCTGCTGGAATAGGGTCAAAGCCGCCGACATTTTGTCGTTGCCGGACGGAACGCTTCTCTTCTGGCAGGAGAAAAAGGTCTTTGTCTTTGATGAGGCGCTCCACAGTGATTTGGGTCGGACCTTCGACTGGATCTACGAGAGTGGCGCGATTTCCTTCGACTCGCCCGAGGAATGGAAACGTTCCCTGCGCATCTTTTGCGAAGTCAGCGGCGACGAGAACGAAGAACTCGATCTCACGATCTCTTCCGAGAGAACGACCTCGGGCGGATGCTGGTACTGTGAAGAAAGCGCCTTCCCCTCACACTTTGAGTGCAGACTCCCGACCGGAAGATTTCGCAACGTTTCCTACCGCCTGAATGCGATCGGAAGCGGACAAATCAAAATTCACCGACTGGGCTGCTACTGCAAGCTCTGACAGAAAGGAATTTTCATGAATTACAAAGCAACTACGGCGTGGCAGCAATATGAGGCGGGCAAGGAGTACAAGCGCCGCATCGGTCTTTACGAAACTGTCCGCAAAAACGAACGTTTTTACCGGGGCGACCAATGGCAGGGGAACCACGCCGACCTGCCCCACCCGGTCTTTAATCTCGTCCGCAGAGTGACCGATTATCTTGTCTCCTCGGTCGTTCCGGGCGAAGTTTCGATCTCCTATTCGGACGACAGGCTCCCCTTCCTCGAAAGCGAAGCCGACAGAACGCGCGTACTCGAAGGCATCCGCCTGCTCGACCGCAATGCCGATTACCGTTGGAAACAAAGCCACATGGATGCGCTCTCTCACGAAGCGCTGCTGGATGCCGCCATCTCAGGCGACGGTGTTTTTTACTGCTATTGGGATAGCGAAAAACAGAACGGACAGCCCTTCCGAGGGGACGTCAAAACGATCTTGCTCGACAACACAAGTTTCTTTGTTGCCGATGTGAACAAAAGAGACGTTCAGGAGCAGAACTACATCCTGCTTTCCGGGCGGGCAAGCGTATCATCCCTGCGGCAGGAAGCCAAGGAAAACGGTCTTGCAAAAGAGCTTGTGGAGAAAATACTTCCGGACGACGAAACCGAGACTCGATCGGGCGATCTCGCCGCCTATGAACTGGGCGACGAACAAAAAGCGACCTTCCTCGTCCGCTTCTTCCGAGAGGACGGAAAGGTCATTTACGAAAAATCGGTCAAAGAATGCGTCATCAAGCGCGTCAACACGGGGCTTTCTCTCTACCCTGTCGCCTACTTCAACTGGCAACCCGCAAAAAACAGTTTTCACGGCGTTGCGCCGGTCGGCAACATGATTGCAAACCAAAAGTACATCAACACCGCTTACGCAATGGCGATGAAGCACATGACCGATACCGCGTTCTCCAAGGTGGTCTATGACAAGTCGCGCATCCCAGAATGGTCGAACGAAGTCGGTGAAGCGATCGCTGCCATGGGCGGTGGAAACGTTGCCGACGCCGTTTCGGTCGTGGGCGTGGGCAAATTGCAAGACCACTATCTCGAACTCATCGACAGCGTGATCGAAAACACCAAAGCGATGATGGGAGCCACAGAGTCGGCGCTCGGCGACGAAAAAGCCAACAATACGAGCGCGATTCTCACTCTGCAGGAAGCATCGCGGATCGCGCTCAAGCAGGTTGGGGCTGCATTCCGGCGTTGCCTTGGAGAGCTTGCCGCCATCTGGGCGGATATGCTCTGCACTTACAGCCACCCCGAACGTTTGCTCGCCTATCCCGACGATGAGGGCAACCTCACAGCGGGAAAGCCCGACTACAAAGCGCTCAAAAACGAGCTGCTCCGCGCAACCGTGCAGGTACGCAACGTATCTGCCTATACACCTGCCGCCATGACCGCACTGCTCGATAAGCTGCTTGACGGCGGATACCTCCCGATCAAAGAGTATCTCGAGCTGTTGCCAGACGATCATCTGACCGGGCGCGAAGCGCTCATCAAAAAAATCAACGAAAAGGAGAACCCAACGCATGAATGATCCGAACGAACGCCCCGAAGAAATCTTTGTGGGCGATGTGAAAGAAGGTGAACCGAGTGACGACCTTGCAAAAAACGAACCCGGAACAGATCCTGCAAAAAGCGAAGGAGAAGCTTACGAGCCTCTTTGCGAAACTGCACCAACTCCTTGTGAATGCCGAGACGAGGGTGATGAAACTCCTGAAAAAGCTGGCGGAGACGATCCGCAAATACTGGGAGTTTCTGATCATCCCGACGAGGATCCTCATCCTGATCCTGCAGAAGATGCGGGAGCAAAGCTGCTTGAGTTGCAAGGAGAATTGACCCGCTTGGAGGAAAGGATCGCGGAACGCACAGCAACCTACCGTCGCCTGGAGCGCGAATGCGCCGAGTTCCGAAGACTTTACCCCGAAACACCGCTTTCCGCCCTGACCGATAAGGTTTGGGAAGACGTGCAGGCAGGTGTCCCCATGGCGGCGGCTTTTGCACTTGACGAGCGCAAGCGCTTCGTTCTGGCAGCCGAAGCCGAACGCACAAACCGCGAAAACAAAAAAGTAGCTCCCGAAGGTCTTTACGGGAGCGAAGAAATCTATTTTTCTCCCACGGAAGTCAGGAGCATGACCCAAGCGGAGGTCAAAAAGAACTACGAAAAAATCATCCAATCCATGGAAAAATGGAACTAAGAAAGGAGTCAAACAATGGCTATTAACAATTTCATTCCCACCGTATGGAGCGAAAAGCTCTGGAGAGAGCTCGACCGTCAGTTGATCGGCGCCGCCCACTGCTCGAGAGAGTACGAGGGCGAGATCAAGGAAAAAGGCAACAAGGTCAAAATCATCGGGATCGATAAGGTTCCGATCCACAACTACACCAAAAACAGCAACATGGGCAACCCGAGCGTGCTCAACGAGGCCGTGCGCGAGCTCGTGATCGATCAGGCAAAGTATTTCAACTTCCAGATCGACGACATCGATAAAACGCAGGGCATTCCGAACGTCATGGATAGCGTGGTGAAAAGCGCCGCGAAATCGCTTGCAAGCGTCGCGGATCAGTACATCTTTTCGCTCTATGAAGACGCGGGTTACATACTGGAAACAAGCAACCAAGACCTGGACGAGATGATGAACATGTTCCTTGCCGCGCGCACCATTCTCTACCGCAATGACGTGAACAACGACGACGACCTCGTCCTGGAGGTGACTCCCGACGTTGCCACCCTCATCCTCAAGAGCAAAATCAAGCTGGAGAGCGACAACGTCCAGCAGCTCGAAAACGGTTGCATCGGCAAGCTCTTCGGCGTCAAGGTGTTCGTTTCCAACAACGTTGCAACCGACTACAATACTTCGGGTTCCGACGCTCCCGACGGCTACCACAAGTGCATCATGCGCACCAAGCGCGCCATTGCCTACGCAAGCCAACTCTCCGAGATCGAAGCCTATCGTCCCGAGCTGCGCTTTGCAGACGCCGTTAAGGGTCTGCACCTCTACGGGGCTAAGGTGATCTATCCCGAGGAAATGGTCACCATCGACATCGCGCTCTACAATATGATCTGATCCGCCATGTTGTTTCAGGATATCTATGACACCGCGCTGCGGATGATCTGCGAGGACGCGTACTCGGCGGCACCCGATTACGATGACCGGGCGCCCTATCTGCTCGCCAATTTCTATAACGAGCAGATCCCTTTGCAGAAGAAGCTCGACGCGGTAAGCGGACGTGATCCGGTCGAGTATTTGCCCGAGATCTGCGTGGATCTTGGTGCGGATTTTCCCTTCACGGAGGAATTGATTCCACCCGCGACCTACTACCTTGCGGCAATGCTCGTCCTCGATGAAAACGAGGAAATGTCGGATCGCCTCTTCGACCGCTACATCGACGGTGTCGCTTCGATCGCCATGTCCCTGCCCGCCTCGTCTCACCCCATCAAGGATCGCTACAACTGCTTAAAATGATGGAGTAGAAGAGAAACAAAACATTACGCGGGGGTGCCTTTTTGAAAAAAGTGCACCCCCGCACCCCTTTGAAAAACTTTTATAAAAAAGAAAAGCGCTCGCCGGATATTCCGGCGGGCGTTTGTTGATGTGTCAAGTTTTTTGAGAGGATGCGGGAACCGCTTTTTTCAAAAAAAGGACGAATGCGACCGCCGGCGGCGGAAACAGGGAGCATGAGGAGTAGCCGCGGTCGAAAAAAGCAGGTATGGTGAAAACAATGCCAGCTTTCTTCAGGTGCCGCAATCGTTGCTCTTCTCTCGCGCTCTTTTCAAAAACATTTGTCAAAAGGTTATGGAACTGACCTCACGAAAGTGGATTTTCCACAGTCCCAACAACGAGATCCCGCCGGCAAACACCTTGCGTTTGCTCGGCGCTTTTTCGCCCGCCTCTTGTGTCATCCTGAACAAGCGAACGCGTAGCGTGAGCGCGTCGAAATCCGAAGCGAAGCGGAGGATCAAACGAGCCTTGCGAGTTTGGGATCTGCAAGAGGCGGGCGGAAAAGTTCGACAAGCTCAGGATGACACGCTGTTGAGACTGCGGAAAAGCACCCCACACGCAAAAAAAGCAGGACCCCGGAGGGTCCTGCAATTTTTTGTTTAGAATTGACCTTGCATTACCAAGCGAAGGACTTGGTAGCGATGCCACCCTTCAGGGTCTTGAGGTCGATAGCCGAAGCAACGTTAGCGTTGATCAGGCTGAGAGCGGTGGCGAGATCATAGACATCGTCATCAAGAGCGTAGCCCTTCACAAGTTCGAGAGCAGCCTTGACAGAGGTCACAGCGTCGATGGACACACCGATTTCGTTGACTCTGAGCTGAGCAACAGCTTCCCAAGAAGCGGAGCCGCCGGTCGTAAGGGCGTTCTTTGCAGCAGCGGCAAGGGTGTTAGCATAGTCAAGGGTAGCGCCGATGACATCGTAGTTGCCGGCGAGCATTCAGCGCCAATGACATCGTAGTTGCCGGCGAGCATTCTCTCTCTGTAAACTTCGGTGAGAGGATCTGCAAAGGTGATGACCTTTTCGCCAAATGCAACGGTGTAACCGAGGTTAATATAGTCAGCCTTGTTGTTGGTAGCGAAAGTAGCAATCTTACCAAGAGCAGTCTTGATATCAGTCTTGTCAGCAAGAGCGTCAGCAGCTTTGACAGCGGCATAGCCTTCGAATGCGTCGAATGCGTCCTCAAATGCTTTGGTGTCGGCCTTGAGAGCAGCGCTGACTTGAGAGCAGCGCTGAGAAGGTTCTTAGCGTCCTTGGTGCCGAGTGCGAGTTTAGCAAGAGCGGTGTCAAGATCAGCCTTCATAGCAGCAGTGACTTCGGTGGAGGTTGCGGGAGCAAACTCGTCGATCACGGCTTTGATGTTGGTCTTGGTGGAAGCTTCGTTTCCTGCAACGACGGTGAAGTAGTTGCCGGTAGCGTTAGCATCGTCAAACACGGTCTTGTTGAGGAAGAGGTTTCTGATCTGATCAAGAGCAGTGTACTTATCCTTTGCAGCGGTGACAGTAGCATTAGAAACCAGGTAAGCGGAAACAGCGTTGCCGGCAACAGCTGCATCATATTCAGCCTTTGCGTTGGCAATGTAGAGATCGAACAGAGCGATGAGATCTGCGTTCTCTTTGAGAGCAGCTTCGTCAGCAGTCACTTTGCCGTAAGCGGTAGCAACAGCGGAAGTGTCAGCAGCGTCGAGAGCCTTGACAGCCTTAAGAGCAACGGCTGCATCGGCCAACAGATCCTTAACTGCAACGCTGACTTCTGCTTCTTTCGCGGTCTTCTCGAAGACAACGACCTTAACAGCGGTCAGAGAAACGCCGAGGTAAGCATCGATAGCATCATCTTCGTAGAGTTTCTCGTTGAGGTAAGAACCATCTTCGATTGCATCGTAGAGATCGCAAGCAGCGGTGATAGCGTCTGCGTTGCCGGCAGTTCTCAGAGCGAGAGCAGCAGCCTTGATAGCGGCAACAGCCTCTTCCTTAGCGGCATCGATCTTTTCCTGTTCAGCAACGAGGAGTTTTGCAATGGTGTAAGGAGAGTAAGCCTTTGCTTCCACAGCAGGGGTCTTCTCGGTGGTCACGGCAGCGCCCTTGACCTCGGTGGTCTTAGCGGTAGCAACTTCGTCAATTGCGCGATCGGTCATGTAGAGTTTCTTGCCGTTGAAGCCTGCAGCGTATGCCTTGTATTCGGTGAAATCATAGACGTCTGCATAGTCGCCTTCGCCGATGTACATTGCGAGCCACTTGATAGCAGCTTTTGCTTTGGTAGCATTGGCATCAGCCTTCAGAGCGGTCAGAACGTCGAATTCAGTGACTGCGCCGAGAGCAGCGCCGTCGAGTTCGTAGCTATAGCTCCAAGCAGTGTACTTGATTGCGGGAGCGCCGTTCACGAGGAACACTTTGTGCGTGCCATCCACAGCATAGTCGCCGGTGGAAACATAGCCGGTTTCGGTCAACATGCCTGCGCCGTAGGAGAGCTTGTTGCCGTCAGCGTCAACCGTCTTGAAGGTAGCCTTCAGATCGTCGATCTCTTTTGCGAGGTCGGTGAGGTAGCTGGATTTCTTGGGGTTGGCAGTGAAGCCGGTGTAAACGTCGGTGGTGTCG
>CADBFJ010000045.1:0-341 GCA_902793915.1 uncultured Ruminococcus sp. | reverse complement strand
GCAGCCTTGACAACGTCGCCGGTCTTGTTGTAACCGTAAGCGCCGAGTTTAGCAGCAGAGTAACGGGTCTTCAGGTTGTTGAGAACCTTAACAGCAGCTTCCACGTCAGCCTTGAGAGCGAGCTTGTAGTTGAGGGCAATGACCTTCTCAACTTTCACAACGTTCTCTTCTTTTGCATCCTCAGCAAGTTCAGCGGCAGCATACTTGGTAGCGCCTTCGAACTTGACAGCCACGGTGTGGGTGGAGTCAGCAGCAGCAACGAGGTCGGTCTTATCGACATCGATGTATTCCTTCCAACGAGCGTCTTCAGCGGCAGCTTCGAGAGCGGCAGCAGCGTCAAC
>CADBFJ010000044.1 GCA_902793915.1 uncultured Ruminococcus sp. | reverse complement strand
GTCTTTTAACCACTTGCGGAAGTTCTTGCGGCAGAGCGGGCAATGACAGCCGTTGTCGTAAACGTAGAGCTCGTTGTCGATCTGCCAACCGATCAGCGCGGGGTGATGCCCGAAGCGTTTTGCCATTTCCGTGACGATGATGCGGTTTTTCTCGCGCATGATGGGAGAAGATTTGCAGGGGTGGCAACGCGAGGAGACCTCGACGCGCTCGCCGGTATCCATCACGGTTTTGGTTTCGGGGTATTTGGTGAGGAGCCAGCGAGGCGGCGTGCAGGTGGGCGTGCAGAGGAGCACTTTAATGCCTGCCGCATGGAGTTTGTCCATGACGCGCGCAAGCCAGTCAAAGTCGAATTTTCCCTCTTTCGGTTCCATGCGGCTCCAGGCAAATTCGGCAATGCGGAGCGTGTTGAGTCCAAACTCCTTGCAGACCGCAATGTCGCGGTCGATCTCTGCTTCGTCCCAGAGCTCGGGATAGTAGGCGGCACCAATATACATAGAACTCTCCTTTTCGGGTTGGTTTTCAGAGCTATGAGAACGCGGGGTGGGATTTATCGTCTTCGGTCAGATCGAGCAGGTCTACGGCGCAGGCGAAGAGCTCGGGGGCTTCGGTAAGTCCTCGTCTGTCGTCTGTTCCGGGTCATCCGAGCAAAAGGAAAGCCTCGAATAAATATGCAGATCGTGGTCGATTTGAAATTTCACAAAGAAATTTCCTTTTTGTCTTTCAAAATGTTACGGATGAGGGAAAAGCGAAGTCGCTTTGGAAGAATGTCAAACAAAATGAGAAGCGGGTTTCGGTTGATCGCATAGGCAAAGCGAGGCTTCCTTTTGGCAAGGATTTTTGCGAGTTTCTTTGCGATCCTTTCGGGTGGGATGCGTTTTGCCTCGACCGAATCCACAATGCGCCGGAAGCGTTTTGCGTTGCAGGAATAGAGCTTTGTGTCCCTGCAAAAAGCGTCGAGCTGTGCGGTTGAGGCGCCAATCATGCCGGTATCGACGGCGCCCGCGCGCAGGACAGAAACCGAAATGTCTTTCAGCTGCAGTTCCATGCGGAGCGAATAGCAATAGCGGTCAAGCGCCGCTTTTGTGATGGCGTAAAGTCCGGTGAAGGGTAGGGGATCGCGCACAGCAAGCTCGCTCGTCACGTGAACGATTTTTGCGCCCGTGGAAAGAAGCGGCAAAAATGTTTTGTTGACGAGAAACGCGCAACCCAGATTGACGCGGAACGCGCGCTCAAAGTCCTCGGGCGAGATCTCCACGAGCGAATCGAGCAAATAAATCCCGGCAAGATGGATCACGGCGTGAAGTTCGCCGGCTTCTGTTTTGATCCTTTCAAACGCCGATGTCACACTGTCGGGATCGGTCAGATCCGCAACGATCGGGATGACGTTTTCGTTTGCCTCACAAGGAACTCTGTCGAGCGCAAAGACACGACAATCGCCTTTTGCAAGGTGCGAAATTGTCGCGCGTCCCATGCCGCCGGAGGCGCCGGTCACAAGAATGTTTTTCATTCAGTGCTCCGAAATGACTTCGGGAGGCGCGGTAAAGGACGAACGAACCGCCTGCACCTGTTCGATTCTGAACACGACAAAGAGCCCGTCGTCGGCGGTGTAGAGCATGCTCGGTCCCGTGGGGTCTTTCAGCATGGCTTCGCGGGCTTCTCTTCGGTCGTCTTCAACCGCAACGCCCGAGACGCGGAGCCAACTGCCGCTTTTCGACACACCGCAAATTTCCAGTTTCGGGTTTGCTTTGAGCTGTTTATAGACTTCTTTTTGGTTGTTGCAGCAGAGGTAAAGGTTCCCCTCAAACTCGGTGACGCTCGAAAAGGGACGTACGCGCGGCGTATCTCCCTCAACCGTTGCGACAAAAAAGGGACTGTGTTCTTTCAGCGCTTTCACAACGTGGTTCATATCGGTTCTCCTTTTTCGTGAATTTCTTACAAAAACAGCATACCATAAAAAGGGAGAAAATGCAAGAGGGAAAAGGAAAGAGGGCGAACTCGTCATGCAGAAAAGAGGCGCGATCATGAGGGCTCTTTTTTATCTCGGTTGACAATCGCTTCCAAACAAGGTATAATCACCTTGAATACAACTTTTAAGCGAGAATTTCCACTTTTAGTTGTTTGAGTGCGGTGCTTTGCAATGCTATCATGGAACTGTCAGATCCCACTCGAAAAAAAGGAGGTACTTATTTTGACTACTGGTGAACGACTGGCATCATACCGTAAAATGAAGAACTTAACACAACAGCAATTAGGAGATCAGCTGAATATCAGCTCGCAGGCTGTTTCCAAATGGGAAAATGATCTCTCCGAACCCGATATTGCCACGCTGCGAAAACTGGCAACGCTCTACGGTGTATCGATCAGCGACCTGCTCGGAGACGAGGCGGCACCCGAACAAAACGAAACCGCCGGAACCGCGGCGCCCAAAGCTGAGGAAGCTCCTCAAAAGCAGGAACCGATCGCGCCGCCGCCCCCGGTGCTGGCGGTCTGTGAAAAATGCAACCGTCCGATCTACAAGGGATCGGAGATCGTGCGGCAGCATAGTTACTATGGACATTCTGCGATAGAACATATTATTTGTGCCGATTGCGACCGCAAACAAAAAGCGGCGCACGCAAGTTATATGCGCACAAAGGCGGCAAGCCGCAGAAAATGGTCCTTTATCCTCGGCGGACTCGGATTTGCCGCGGTACTTGTCGCCATGATTCTTCTCGGCGTTTTCAAAGATCCCTCCAAAATTGCCCTCGGCATCATAACTCCCATTGCCGCGTTTACGCTCATTTCCTGCCTGCTGTTTTCCAACAACTTCATCGGGGAAATGATTGAGGCCATTGCGGGTTTCAGCATTCGTATGCCGGGAGTTATTTTCAGCTTTGATCTGGACGGTATCATCTGGTTTATCACCGTGAAACTGACGCTGTTTCTGTTGGGCGTTGCGCTTTCCATTCTTTGCTTCCTGCTTGCAATCGCGCTCGGCCTTGTGGTCTCGATCTTCGTCTATCCCTTTGCCCTCGTCAAGAACATCAATCGACCGGAGGCAAGCGATTTTTGAGAAAATCGTTTTCGCCATGGGCACAAAAAGACCGCCACCGGCGGTCTTTTTTGTTGGCGGACTCTGAACCAAACTACGGCGAAAGGGCATGCACGTGCGTTGCTTTTTCCCTCTTCTGTTTTCGCCTCCGTGTACCGTTTTCTCGGCGGCTGAACACCGCCGTTTTGCCTTACGGCAAAAGCCAAAAACGGCAGACGGTTCTTCGTCCTGTCATGGCACGAAAAAAGAAGGCTTGCCCACACGGGCAATCCCTCTTTTTTGGCGCACCATGGCGGACTCTGAACCAAACTACGGCGAAAGGGTATGCTCGTGTGTTGCTTTTTACCTCTTCTGTTTTCGCCTCCGTGTACCGTTTTCTCGGCGGCTGAACACCGCCGTTTTGCCTTACGGCAAAAGCCGAAAACGGCAGACGGTTCTTCGTCCTTCCGTCATGGCATGAAAAAAGAGGGACAGCCCGTGTGGGTTGTCCCTCTTTTTGGCGCACCATGGCGGACTCGAACCGTCGACACCTAGCGTCGGAGGCTAGTGCTCTATCCATCTGAGCTAATGGTGCAGATATGTATTTTTGCCCGTTCATTATAGCATAGATTACGGGGGTTTGCAACCCCTTTTCTCCTTTTCTTGTAAAACGGATCGAAAAATTGAAAAATTCAAGTACGCGGCTGCTTTTTATGGCAGATATAAAATAAATTCCAATAAAATCGTCTTTTTTTATTAAAATTTCCAAACGGGCTTGCATTTTTGGTGCGCTTGTTGTAAAATACAGTATACTCTTTTTATAAAACTACGAAAAGCAGGTAATTTTAGTATGATTTCAAGTTCCGATCGTTTGCAAAAAGTTCATTCGGATATCCGCGGTCCGCTCTACCAAGAGGCGCTCCGCATGGAGGCAAACGGTATTCCCGTGCTCAAACTGAACACCGGCAACCCCGGCCGTTTCGGCTTCGGGATCCCCGAAAGCGTGCGCCGTGCGCTCGCAGATCACGTGGAGGAGGCTGTTCCTTACTGCGACGTGCGCGGCATGAAAAACGCGCGCGAAGCCATTTGCAACTATCATCTTTCAAAGGGGCTTCAGGGCGTCACGCCCGACGACGTGTTCATCGGCAACGGCGTCAGCGAGATCGCCTCGATGATCATGAGCGCGCTGATCGGCACGGACGACGAGGTCCTTCTTCCCTCGCCCTGCTACTCGCTCTGGAGCAACAACACCTACCTTTCGGGCGGCGTACCGGTCTTTTACCGCTGCAACCCCGACGACGCGTGGAATCCCGATCTCTCGGACATCGAGAGCAAAATCACAAAGCGCACCAAAGCGATCCTGCTGATCAACCCGAACAACCCGACCGGCGCGGTTTACCCCAAGCGGATCCTGCTCGCCGTTGCCGAGCTCGCCAGAAAGCATCATTTGGTAGTTCTGTCGGATGAAATTTACGACCGTCTTGTCATGGATAATCAACCCTATGATTCGATCGCCGCGCTTGCGCCCGATCTGCCTTGCGTCACCTTCAACGGGCTTTCCAAGAGCCATATCATCTGCGGCTTCCGTTGCGGATGGATGATCTTCTCGGGTCCCAAAGGAGAGCTTGACGCGGTCCGCGACGGCGTGATGAAGCTCGCTTCCATGCGGCTTTGCGGAAACGCGTTGACCCAGCTCGTCATTTCCGCCGCCATGGAGGATGTTGCCAGCACCCGCGCCATGATGGTGCCGGGCGGCAGGCTCTATGAGCAGAGCAAAGCGACGATGGAGGGACTTAAAAAGATCGACGGTGTGACCTTTGTTCCAAACCGCGCCGCCTTCTACCTGTTCCCGGGGCTCGAAAAAGGCAAATTTGATTTTGCCGACGCCCAGGATTTTGCCATGCAGTTTTTGCACGACGAAAAGGTGCTCGTGATCCCCGGTCCCGGCTTTGACTGGCACGAGGATCTGCGCTTCCGTATCGTCATGCTCCCCACGCCCGAACAGCTCACCGAAGCCATGGCAAAACTTGCCAGATTTTTGGAAAAGCATAGGGTATAAAAGAATTATAAAAAGAGAAATGCGGAGAGAACTTTTCAGGCAAAAAGTTCTCTCCACACCTCTTTCAAAAACCTTTCTTACGGTTTTTGGAAAACGCTCGACGGGAAGATCGTCGAGTGCTTTTTTCTTTTTCAATCCGCCGGATCTCCGTAAGAAAAGGTTTTGGTTCCGGCTTTTTCGCAGACTTCACAGGAATAGTAGTAGGTTGCGGGGCTCTCGGCGGTTGCGGGCGTGGCAAGGTATTGTGGCAACGGGTTTTCCAGTGTGAAGCGGTGCGCGTCGGGCGGGGTGAAATGGATCCCGCAGACCGTGCAGGGAGTAGGTGTCAGGCAAGAAGTCGAATGTCCGACGTGCGCATTCGTCCTACGCGCGCCGCAAAGCTCGCAGACGAGCGTATGGCTGTCGTTGTCACTTGCGGAATAGTCCACTGCAAAGCGGTGGTCACCGGTCGCATCTCCGACGGTAAAAGTCTCATTTCCGATCTTGCCGCAGACCGAGCAGGTTTTGTAGTAGGTTGCACCCGAAGAGCAGGTGGCGACGGCGGCAAGCGTTTCATCCGATGCAATTTCCAACGAAAAGTCGTGTTCGCCGAGCGAGCCAAAGGGTTCTTTGCAACGGGTGCAGACTGCTTTTTCCAGGCAGGTCGCAATCCCCTCGTGCCCGAGCGGCTCGCCTGCGGTAAAGGTTTCGGCATAGAGAAACCCGCAGAGCGCGCAGGAAAAGTGATAGGAGGCGCGGCGTGTGCAGGTCGCTTCGCTTGCGAGAAACTCGTCGGAAACCGTCTTGACTTTTTGGTGAGCGGCAAGCCGCCCATAGGGCTTTCCGCACTTCTCACATATCGCTTTTTCGAGGCAGGTCGCTACTCCGCCTTCGTGCTTACAGGCTGTTTCCTCTTTCTCTGCGCCGCAGACTTTGCAAATACCGTCCGAAAAGCTGTGTGCGCCGACCGAAAGATCTTCGCCACAAACTCGGCAGGTCTGAAAATGTCGGCTTTCGTCAAACGACCAAACGCCGTCGGGCGTGTGGCTTGCGGGCAAAACCAGCGCTTCAAGCGAGATCCGCTTGCCCGAAAGATCAAAGAGCTGTCCGCAACGCGAGCAAACGAGATGCGCGGCGGTGCCGTCTTCGGTGCAAGTGGGCGGGAGAAGCTCGACTTCGGTCAGCTCGTGCCCATCTTGGCAGAGCGAAAACTCTTCTTGGGAGGGTAGGGGCGTTTGCGCTTTGCAGGCGGCAAAGCCAAAACAAAAAACGAGCGCAAAAAGGAAACAGAAAAGTGAGCGAATATGCATAATCAATCACCATCTTTTCCTTTGCGTTCGTTTTTTTCAGTATAGCAAAAAACCTCAAAAAATGCAATAGAAAGGGGCAAAATCGCACTTTTTGCAAAAAAAGCGCTTTTTTAAGCCGCAAAATTTATCGCTTTTTCTCTTGACGAAGATGCTCTTTTCGGTTACAATGAAAATAGCAGGAATCCTGCAAAAAACAAAAGAAAAGAGGAGCATCTTTATGAACAGATTTGTACTCAACGAGACTTCCTATCACGGTGCGGGTGCCATTTCCGCCGTCGTGGACGAAATGCGCGCGAGAGGCTTCAAAAAAGCCTTTGTCGCCACCGACCCCGATCTTCTCAAATTCGGCGTTTCCGGGAAAGTGACGGCTCTCCTTGACGCGGCAAAGATTCCCTATGTGATCTATTCCGACATCAAACCGAACCCCACCATTGAGAACGTGCAGGGCGGCGTCAAAGCCTTCCGCGCGTCGGGTGCCGACTGCATCGTCGCCATCGGCGGCGGCTCGTCGATGGATACTTCCAAAGCCATCGGTATCATCATCACCAACCCCGAGTTTGAGGACGTTCGCTCGCTCGAAGGCGTCGCTCCCACCAAGAACCCCTGCGTGCCGATTATCGCAGTCCCGACCACCGCAGGCACGGCTGCAGAAGTGACGATCAACTACGTCATCACCGACGTGGAAAAGAAGCGCAAATTCGTCTGTGTGGACGTGCACGACATTCCCGTGGTCGCCGTTGTCGATCCCGAAATGATGTCGAGCATGCCCAAGGGGCTGACCGCTGCAACCGGCATGGACGCTCTGACCCATGCCATTGAAGGCTACATCACCAAGGGCGCATGGGAGCTCTCGGATATGTTCCACCTCAAAGCGATCGAGATCATCTCCAAATCGCTCCGCGGCGCGGTCGCCAATACGGCGGAAGGACGCGAGGGCATGGCGCTCGGTCAGTATATCGCCGGCATGGGATTTTCCAACGTCGGGCTTGGCGTCGATCACTCGATGGCGCACACGCTTTCGGCTTACTATGATATGCCGCACGGAAAAGCTTGCGCAACGCTGCTCCCCTGCGTCATGGAGTTCAACGCTCCCGCAACCGGTGAGAAGTATCGCGAGATCGCCCGCGCCATGGGCGTCAAGGGTGTGGACAGCATGACCCAAGCCGAATACCGCAAAGCTGCCGTTGACGCGGTTGCGCAACTTGCCAAAGACGTTGGCATCGAGCTCTCGCTCAAAGGCGTGGTCAAGCCCGAGGACGTGCACCAGATGTCGCTTGACGCCTATGCCGACGCCTGCCGCCCGGGCAACCCCAGAGAGGTCAGCGTCGAACAGATCGAGGAACTTTATCACAGCTTGATGAAGTAAGAGGTTAGAAAAGAAAAATCGCGAGAGAAACTTTGCAAAAAGTTTCTCTCGCGCTCTTTTCAAAACCCTTTGACAAAAGGGTTTTGGAGCGATCTCCCGATGACGGCAAACAGCCGGAAGCGAATTTCACTTTTTTCCCGGCGGCGGTCGCGCTCGTCCCTCTCGCGCTTCCGCGCGAGAAGGACCTTTTTCGCCAACAAAAAAAGACGCCAGAAGGTGCTCACCCACCACAGTTTGTCAAAAAACCGAGCGATCTTGCCGCCTTGCGGCGGCTACGCACTGTTGCGGTGCCCGAAATTTTTAGGTCGCGCTTTGCCGCTCCCAAAATTTCGACCGCTGCCACTCCTCGCGCTCCCTGTTTCCGCCCCCAGCGGCGGTCGCGCTCGTCCCTCTCGCGCTTCCGCGCGAGAAGTACCTTCTCCGCCAACAAAAAAAGACGCCCGAAGGCGTCTTTTTTTGTTGGCGGAGAAGGAGAGATTTGAACTCTCGCGCGGGGATTAGCCGCCTACCCCCTTAGCAGGGGGGCCTCTTCGGCCACTTGAGTACTTCTCCGTAAAAAGCCTCGCACAAAGCGCCGTTTCCCTGCCTTGTGCCCGTTTATTATACTTGCTTTTTTCTTTCTTGTCAATACCTTTTTTCGTTTTTTCGGTGGATTTTTCTTTGCCGCGCATAGGCTGATCGTACCCTTGCAAGAGGTGCTTCCATAATATAGAGGAAAGCTTTGTCGCAAAAACGCTGATTTTTTCCTTTTTGAAATCGTCGTTTTCTATTGACAGAAAAGGGGACTTGTGCTACAATGTATCTGTATAGCTATCCCTAAAAAAGACCGCTATCCGGTCGTCGGGAAAAGAGCTTCCCGTACTCCCAAAAAAGAGAGGTTATTGCACATGAAAAACTTCAAACGGGTGGTTGCCGCTCTGCTTGTCGTGGTTATGATTTTTGCCATGGCACCCGTCGCGGCGTTCGCGGATGACACCGTCGATGCTCCCTGGATCCAGCTTGAGTCTGTCAAAGACCCCGCGACAGGGAAATCCACGCTGACAGTCAAACTGAATGCGGACAAAATCAAAAAAGGAGATATCTCGGGGCTTGAGCTCAACGAGATCTTTCGGGCTGTGCTCGGCGACAAGAGCGTTGCCACCTCGGGTCTTATCTCGATGAAAGATCTGCTTAATATTTTCCCGATCATTTATGAAGTGGATGACACCGGTAAAGCGGTCGCGAGCGGCGATAGCGTTCTCGACGTTGTCGGCGCCACCGCCATTATCGGACTTACCACCATCGTGGAAGAGTACGTTGACGATCTCGGTGCGCTCATTACCGCAAACAAGGAAACTTTGAAGAACGAGATCAAGATCGCAAACATCCTCAACGCGGTTTCTGGCAACGCCACCTTGCGGAACATTCTCGCGGGTTATTTTGACACTGCCGCGGAGCGCGACCTCTACATGACCGAAGCGGGCAAAACCGCGCTCGCCGGAATTGCGGGGAAGACGAGAGAAGAAGTTTTTGCCGAGTTCACGGCAAGCGATTACAGAGATTTCTTCAACAAGGGCTACCTGAATTTTGAAGCGATCGTTTCGGGTCTGATGGACGACGTGCTTGACGCCATCGCAAACTCGACCTACCCGAACGTTTCGGATTATCTGACTGCCAACGGTCTTGCCTACGTTGAAACCAAAAAGTTTGACATCATGAAGTACCTGCTCGAAAACGACCAGGTCACGATCCCTCAACATCACGGTTGACAACGTGAACAATTTGTTTGTTGACGGCGTTGTGCAGGACGAAAAGACCTACAATGAAAGAACCAATCTTGCCAACGAAATCATTGCGGCATTGTTCGGCGCCGCCTACATCAAAGCAGGTCAGTCGAAAAATCTCGCGCAAGCCATCCGCGACGGGAAGGGACTTGCCGAGCTTGCCGATTATCTTGATCTGAACGCCCTTTTGGGAACCGGATTTTCGATGAGCCGCGACTACGTTCTGACGCAGGCGATCGGAAACGCGGGAGGACTTGTGACCGACGCTTCCCAGATCCTTGCCAAGATCCAGGATTCCGGGGCGACGGTTTCGGCTTTCGTTCCTTACGTAAACGTTTCGGGGCTTGTCGCGGCGCTCGGCATCACGAAGGACGACGTGCAAACCGCCTATAATAACAATTCGTCGGTTGTAAAATCCGGCGACGAAGTTACGGTCGCGATGATGTTCCTTAACGGAAACGAGAACGTCAACGACTATCTGCCCTACCTGAACGTTGATATTTTGCTCGACGAGCTCTACGGAGAAGACGCAAAAGACACCGTTGCGCTGCAGATCCTGACCGGTTCCGGTCTGGTCAAGAGCGGGTCCGAAGCTACCGTTCTCAACTATATCAAAGATTCTACCAAAACCACTGCCGATTATATCCCCCACGTGCAGATGAGCGACCTGCTTACCACGCTCGGCATCACCTACGTGGATATTTACGAGAAACTGCTCAAAGACGTTGACGACGACGCGAGCGCGCTCATCAAGAGCGGCAAAAAGCACGACGCCGCGGTCATCATCAACGATAACAAGAGCAACTTCAAAAACTTGTCAGCGCTGCGATGGCGGAAGGCTCGCCGCTTGTGGACAACGCGCTTGTCACCCTTGTTCAGAACTTTGTGACCGGCATTGAAACCGGAAGCGATGAAAGCCGCAAAAAAGCTTTTGAAAAAACGATCAAACCCAAAATTGAAGAAAGCCCCGCGACCTACATCAAGGACGACGGTGTGAACGAGCTCTTCGGAAGCAAACTGATCTACTATTTCTTCAAACACGTGGATGCCGCGACCGGCAAGATCGATGGAGAATCGATGGATTACTATCTTGATCTTGATAAGGTCATCGCCCTGCTGGATGTTGAGCTGACCGCCGGATCCACGCTGAAAGCAAAGATCATTTCCGAAGCGGGTTATGAAAACTATCTGACCCAGGCAGGTAAAGATTTTGTCAACAGCAAGGTGATCAACGGGACCGCCGGAAAAGAGCTGGAAGAGCTCTACTCCGACTATACCACCTATTTTGACACCGACGCGCTCTTTGCCGCACTGGTGGTGGACAGCGATTTCACCGACATCGTGTTTGCCGATCCGCAAAAGTACGTCACGGTCAAGGGAATGAACACGATCCTTCAGTACTGGCTCACCGAAGAGGGGCTGGACTCCAAGGATATGACCGGCATTATTGACACCCTGAAAAACGCGGAAAAGAAAGAATACGCCACTACCAACGGCGAAATGGTTTATTACAACGGCAATAAGCTGCTTCGCAACGCGGTGATTCAGGGGATCAACAAATTCTTTACTAACGCTGTGGATATCGTGGTCAACGGCAAGGATATTGCCGACACCGAACCTTACCCCAACCGCCATTTGCTCCTTGACGGCACCGCCCTCATGGAGCGGATCTATAATGTGCTTCTTCCCACGGTAGATGAGCTCGACAACATCGGTTCCGACGGTTATCTCAAAACCTTTAACGTCGTGGTGAGAGCGCAGAACGATTATTACTATTGGGAGGAGAACTCCTCCAGTGTAAAGGTTCCTCCGCAGGATCCCGACACCGGCGATCTCGAGTATATTACGATCGACGTGGATGTGAAGCTCTACCTGACCGGTGACATCTCCGGGCTCAAGAAACAAATCGCGCAGCACAAAGACAAAATCAAGAGTGATTTTGATTTTGAGTACCTTTACGATTATACCTACGGCATTTACAAGGATGGCGGCACGCTTCCGATCCTGGTTGCCGCGGATACCTATTCGGATCTTGCCTACTCGGCGTTGACCGCGGAACAAAAAATGAGGGTCAACCGCTACAACAAAGTGGGCTTGGTCAAGGGCGCCGACGAGATCGATGTCTCGTTCGACCTGCCTTACTTCCTGACGTTTGTTTACAGGAATCTCGCAGAATCGGATCTTGACTCCGCAATCAAGGAAAAGCTCTACGATTTCGTTTATAACAAAACCATCAGCGATCTGACCTCCGCAAATCGCTTTACGGTCGCAGAACTCTATGCCATGATCGACGCGCTCGATCTCAACGCGCTCATGAAAGAGTTCAGCAACGATCCGCGCGGCAGAGAATGGCTCATGCTGATCTTCGATTTTATCGGAGATGAAGACCTGATCATGGATTGGTATGAGAACGGCAAACCAACCACTTCGGTCAAGGATTCTGCCGGCAACGACTCCTACTACGTCGATCCCGACTGGACCGCGGCAAACGGCTGGTATGTGACCGCCGAATGGGTCTGGCAGGCACTGACGCACTGGAAGGATCTTGAGCAAGCAGCCGTCTCGCGCGGACAGGACATCAAGGGAATCGCGGCGCTCCTGGATGCTCTCCAGAACAACCGACTCTTCAATAAGCTCCTTGACAGAGTGGGACGTGAACCGATCGATTTCACCACCATGGTGAATGACGATTTCCATCTGCCGGTCGGCGATTTACTGGGCGACGTTACGATCGCGCTCGACACCTCGGCGAACACCCTCAAAGACGCGTTCCAGAATCCAGCTAAAACCATTAAGGACGTTCTGAAAGCCTTTGTGTACGACGAGTACAATAACATTCAGAGAGGGCTTGGCAAGATTTTCAGCAAGCTTCCTTCTTCGATCATTGATTCGCCGATCAAGGATTTCTACATGGGCAGCAGCCTCTTCAAGACCGAGCCCTCCAATCCTTCCAAGAACACCTATACGACGCTGAACGAATATAAGCTCATCAACACGAACATCAAGAAGGTGCTCGCCTCGGCGTGGTCGGATCTGACCGATGAAGAGGTTGCGGGTCTTGTTGATGGATTCGTCGGCAACCTGCAATCCGCAAGACAGGTCAACCTTTCGGCAAAGCAGAACGGACTTTACAAAATCAATTTCTACGGGCTTGACGGAACGACCAAACTCTTGACCACCTTCCTGCCCGAAGGTACCGATCCCGCAAAGGCTTACCAGGATCCCGAAGTCAAGACCGGCTACGTCTTCAGCGGTTGGTCGCTGACCCTCGGCGGCGCAAGGATCGATGAGACGCCCGCCAACGATGAAAATCTCTACCCGATCTACAAGAAGGTGGATTATCCGATCAACGTCGTTTCGGTGGTCGCTTCCGATTCTTCGCCTGTCACGGCGTCTCTCGTAAAGAACAGCTATCAATATGAAGATCCGGTTTCGCTTGTTGTGACCGGAATGACCGACAATTATACGCTGGATTACGTTGAATACAGCTTTGACGGCGGTTCGTCTTATACCACCGGCACTTCGTTCACGATGCCCGCAGGACCGGTTGACGTGATCATTCACCTCAAGAAGGCGAACGTCAGCTTCACGCCCACATTGCCAACCGGCATTGAAGGTGTTGTTTACCCTGCCGATACGGACGATCCGATCGTTATCACGATCACCACGCCCGGATACGAAATCGACACGGTGACCTACGACGGCAAGGAGTACAAGGTCGATCCCACTGACGGAAAACTCAAAGAGGTCGTCTTACCGCTGACCGATCCCGTCTCCTTCGTGATCCCCGAGAACGTTCTGACCGCAAAGGCAGGCGTTACCGACATCACGATCACGGTGAAGAAGATTGATTACAAAGTCACGCTCGGCACGGTTACAGCAAATGACAGCGCTACCGTTTCCGCAACGCTTGCAGCAAGCGTTGCCGGCACTCCCGCAACCGTTTTCCACTACGGCGACAAAGTGACGCTCGACGTCACAGGCATTGTTCCTGCCGATTACACGGTGAACTACGTGGAATACAAAGCGGACGGCGATGAGAGCTACACACGCTACGACGGCACGCCGATCGATATGCCTGCCGACAACCTTCTCGTCAACGTTTACCTCTACGCGCCCGTGAGCTTCAGCGCACCCGATATGTCGCCTGCCGGCACCACGGCAACCGTCAACCCGACCCCTGTCGGTGACCCGATCGTCATCACCGGTATTACGCCCGGCTATGAAATCACCACCGTCCTTTATGACGGCGAGATCTACACGGTCGATCCCGCTGACGGAAAGCTCAAGGATCCGCTCGGCAACGAACTGGTTGCAAAGAACGGCGTGTCCGACATCAAAGTGACGCTGTCGCCCATCCACTACACCATCACGGTGACCTATGCGGCAGCCGGTGTGACCGGTGATCTTGTCAGTATGACCGATAAGACGGTCGAAGATACGATCACGCTCGCGGTCAGCTCGCTCAACACAACTGCCTACAAGGTTTCCTACATCACTTACCGTCTTGCGGGCGCTACTGCCGAAACGGTTTACAGTGGACCGTTCAAGATGCTTCCCGGCAACCTTGTTGTCACCGTTTATCTGACCGAGACTTCGGTGCCGACGCCCTCTGCTCCCTCTTACAAGATCGACGATATTGAAGTGACCGGCGACGTTGTCGATGGTGACGACAAAGTGGATGCAACCGTCTCCTTCGACAAGCCCTCTTACAAACCGGGAGATGTCGTCATCGTCACGGTCGACGACATTGAAGAGGGCTACGAGCTCGATTACATCGCAGTTGTGAAAGACGGTGAGGAAACTCCGCTCGACGGAACCTACTTCATCATGCCCGACGGCAAGGTCGGCATCAAGGTTTACACCAAGCGCAAGACCTATGAGTACAGCATCGCAGGCGTTCCCGACACAGGCCTTTACAAAGATACCATTTCCTTTACCGTTACGGTCGGGAAAGGCGAAGTCATGAAGGAGATCCCCGAAGGCTGCGTGCTGGTTTCTGCAAAAGTCGGACCCAACGGTGAGATGGAACTCACCTACGTGTTCAGCTTGACCGAAAACGGTAAGGACGTCAACTACCGCATCGGTGATCTGTCTTACAGAACGCTCAAGATCAAGAACGGCGTCGAATGGGTCGATGCAAACGACCCGACCGGCGAAAACGGTTCGGCGTTCAAGGGCTGGTCAGCGCTCGTTGGCGAGACCTACCTCTTCGCAAGCTTTGAAAAGACTGCAAAGCTGAATCTCTGGTGGCTCTGGATCATCCTGATCCTGCTCATCCTCATCGCGCTGGAAGTTATCTTCTACCGCAAGGATGAAAAGGACGGACGTGAAAAGGGCGGGCTTTGGAAGGTTGTCCGCGCCATCGGCGACGCGTTCATCGCACTCTCCAGAGCATTCTATGGATTGTTCCACAGAAAAAACGCATAACCTAAAGCACTAAAACCCCGAGCGGGGCTGTCGCATTGCGACAGCCCCGCTTTTGTAGGGAGGAGAAAGGAGAGGGAATAGGCGGGGAGAACTTTTTGGGAAAAAGGTTCTCCCCGCACCCCTTTCAAAAACTCTTATAAAAATTTTTTTGAAAGCTGACCGAAAGACCGCAAAACCGTTTGAGAAAGTTTTTTGGAGGGGACGAGCGCGACCGCCGCCAGTGGCGGAAACAGGGAGCGGGAGGAGTGGCAGCGGTCGAAATTTTGGGAGCAGCAAAGCGCGACTTAAAAATTTCGGGTACCGCAACAGGGAGGAAAACCACTTTTTTTCAAAAAAGGGTTCCCGCATAGTCCTCTTTCCTCTCTTTTCACAACAAATTTCCCACCGAGAATTGTTCGAGGCGGCGCATGTCGCGGATGGCATCGCGCAAGAGCTCTTTTGCCAGCTGGTAGTCAAAAAAGTTGTGATATTTTGCTGTGGTAACAAGCGTTGCCGCCTGTTCGCTGATGCGGTCGAGCACCGTGTAGCCGACCGAAAAGCCGATCGTGTCGGTGCGCTCATCCCAAAACGCCGAGAGTTCTTCGGCGGGGGCGAGTGCGCTCTCATCGGGGGAGGAGGGCAGGGCGTCAACCATTTCAAGAAGCCTGTCCGCCGTGCGGTTGACGTAAACAAAATTGCAGATGAGCGCGCCCAACAATAGGGCAAGGAGCGCCATGGAACAAAGAAAACTTTTCACTTTGTTTCTTCCTTTATTATATAGTAGAGTTTTCCGGCTTCGTTCGCGGTCGCGGCAAAGATCTTTTCCGGCGGGATCTTGCGGCGCTTTAGCTCGCGCAAAAGCCAGTCCTCGTCCTTTCCAATGAGAGCGAGCCCCTCACTGCAAACGCTTCCGCGAAAAAAGACCACGTGCGAGAGCGGCTC
>CADBFJ010000043.1 GCA_902793915.1 uncultured Ruminococcus sp. | reverse complement strand
GGCCGTAACTATAACGGTCCTAAGGTAGCGAAATTCCTTGTCAGGTAAGTTCTGACCCGCACGAATGGCGTAATGATCTGGGCACTGTCTCGACAGCCCGCCCGGCGAAATTGTAGTACCGGTGAAGATGCCGGTTACCCGCGACTAGACGGAAAGACCCCATGGAGCTTTACTGTAGTTTGATACTGAGGTTTTGTTCATTATGCACAGGATAGGTGGGAGACTGGGAAGCGAGTGCTTCGGCATTCGTGGAGTCAACCTTGGGATACCACTCTTGATGAATGAAATTTCTCACCTGCACCCGTGAATCCGGGTGGGGGACAATGTCAGATGGGCAGTTTGACTGGGGCGGTCGCCTCCAAAAGAGTAACGGAGGCGTACAAAGGTCGGCTCAGTGCGGACGGAAATCGCACAATGAGTATAAACGTATAAGCCGGCCTAACTGCGAGACCTACAAGTCGAGCAGTAACGAAAGTTGGTGTTAGTGATCAGGTGGTTGCGCGTGGGCGCGCCATCGCTTAACGGACAAAAGCTACCCTGGGGGAGAAGGTCCCAAGGGTTCGGCTGTCCGCCGATTAAAGTGGTACGCGAGCTGGGTTCAGAACGTCGTGAGACAGTTCGGTCCCTATCTGTCGTGGGCGTTGGATATTTGAGAAGGGCTGACCTTAGTACGAGAGGACCGGGTCGGACGCACCTCCGGTGCACCAGTTGTCCTGCCAAGGGCATAGCTGGGTAGCCGTGTGCGGTTATGATAAACGCTGAAGGCATCTAAGCGTGAAACATGCTTCAAGATGAGATATCCCTCCCAACTTGATTGGGTAAGGTCACTTGTAGACTACGCGCAGTAATGCGTTTAGCTGACTGATACTAATAGACCGAGGGCTTGAACTTCCTAAAAGAAGTTCTCAACGCATACAATTTTCTGAGTTTCTTTTTCACCTCATTCCTCCTTTTATTCGATTTTCTATGGTCATATGCAGAATTTGATATGGTCAGAAAAAAGGCGCTGTGGCAAATGCACGGCGCCCTATCTTTTTCTTTTTTATTTCGTTTTATCCTTTTCCACTCTCGGGATGCGCGCGGAGAGGAGGCAGAGACATTCGTAATCGATGGTGTCGGCTTTTTTTGCAAGCTCGTCGAGCGCCTCGCGATCCTCGCCGAAAAGGAGAACTTCGTCGCCCTCTTTCGCATCGATTCCGGTGATATCGACCATACATTGATCCATGCAAACTCTGCCGACCAATGAGACTTTGTGTCTGCCGCTTTCGGTGCAGAGCGTGACGGTCGCGCCGTGGTAAGCGCGCAGGAAACCGTCCGCGTATCCGATCGGCAAGGTCGCCAGTTTCTTTTCGCTGTCGGCAACATAGGTCGATCCATAGCCAACCCCTTCACCCGGGTGGAGGTCATGGATGTAGGAGATCCTGGTCCAAAGTTTCATAACCGGCTTTACACCGACCTTGTCGGTCAGGCGCTTATCGCCGGCGCCGTAAAGAACGATGCCGAAACGAACGCCGTCCAGAGCGTACTCGGGGAAGCGGAGCGCCGCCGCGCTGTTGGAAACATGGCGGAATGTGACGTCAAACCCGGCATCAAGAAGTGCCTTGTCCACTGCCTGAAACCGCTCAAACTGGAGCTTTGTCAGGGCGTCACCCTCGGAAGTGAACTCGTCCGCTCTTGCAAAGTGGGCGAACATTCCGCTGACCGAAAGGTGGGGGAGGGAGAAGACTTCCCCGATCTCTTTGACCGTTTCGGCAAGACGCCCTTTGTCGATTGCGTCAAAGCCGAGACGGTTCATGCCGGTGTTGAGCTTGATATGAATTTTGATCGTTCCCGTTGCCGCCTTGGAAAGCTCTTTGGCATAGGCGAGCGAGTAGACGCATTGAGTGATGTTTTCCAGTGCCAAAAGCCCTGCATATTTTGGCGGCGTGTAGCCGAGGATGAGAATGACCGTATCGCGTCGACCCGAAAGCTCTTTGCGGAGTGCCAGCGCTTCGCTGATCGAGGAAACGGCAAAATGGCGGCAACCCGCACGGTAGAGTGCGGGGGCGCAGATTCCGTTGGTGTGACCGTAGGCGTCTGCCTTGACTACGGCAAACCCGACGCAACCCGAGGGGAGCGTCGCAGTCAACTTGCGATAGTTTTCCGCAAGGATGCCCGTGTCGATCTCAATTCTGTTTTTCTCGGGCTCCAGCGCAGGGAGATCCCGATAGGGGCGCCACAAGGACTTCATGTTTTGTTCTTCCTTTCCCGATTTCTGCTTCCTATTGTAGCACATTCTTTCCCAAAAAGGTAGAGAGGAGAAAAAAAGTTTCACTTTTTTCTTTGAAAAGTTTGACAGCCACTTCGAAATGTGGTAAGATAAATGCAAGAAGCGTCGGAGGTATGACAAATATGGCATATTTGAGCGATATTGAAATTGCGCAAGCCTGTAAAATGAAACCGATTTATGAGATCGCCAAAGTGGCGGGCGTGCCCGAAGAGGCGCTCGAGCCCTACGGAAAATACAAGGCGAAGGTCGATCTTTCTCTGCTCGCAAATGCAAAGAAAAAGCCCGGCAAACTGATCCTTGTGACCGCCATTACTCCCACCCCCGCGGGTGAAGGGAAGACCACGACGACGATCGGGCTTGCCGACGGACTTCGTAAGATCGGCAAAAACTCGGTGGTTGCACTGCGCGAGCCATCGCTCGGACCTGTGTTTGGTGTCAAGGGTGGTGCCGCAGGTGGCGGATATGCGCAGGTTGTTCCGATGGAGGACATCAATCTGCATTTCACCGGCGACTTTCACGCCATCGGAGCCGCGAACAATCTGCTCGCCGCAATGCTCGATAACCATATCCAGCAGGGCAACGTACTTGGCATTGACCCCAAACGCATCACCTGGAAGCGCTGCGTGGATATGAACGACCGTCAGCTCCGCTTTGTTGTGGACGGGCTCGGCGGCAGAGTGAACGGAACGCCTCGCGAGGATGGCTTTGACATCACGGTTGCCTCCGAGATTATGGCGGTTTTCTGCCTTTCTTCTTCGATCGCAGACCTCAAAGCGCGCCTCTCGCGCATCGTGGTCGGATATACCTATGACGATAAGCCTGTGACCGCAGGAGATCTTCACGCGGTGGGCGCTATGGCGGCGCTCCTTAAGGACGCACTCAAACCGAACCTCGTGCAAACGCTCGAGGGAACGCCCGCGTTTGTGCACGGTGGTCCCTTTGCCAACATCGCGCACGGTTGCAATTCTGTGATCGCCACGCGCATGGCAATGCAACTTGGCGACTACGCCGTGACCGAGGCAGGATTCGGAGCCGACCTCGGTGCCGAGAAGTTCCTTGACATCAAGTGCCGCATGACAGGGCTTCGTCCCGACGCGGTCGTGGTCGTCGCCACCGTGCGCGCGCTCAAGCTCCACGGCGGCATGGACAAAAAGGAGCTCGGCAACGAGAACCTCGTCGCGCTCGAAAAGGGACTTTCCAATCTGCTGCGCCACGTTTCCAACATGAAAAACGTTTACAAGCTCCCGACGGTGGTCGCGGTCAACCGTTTCCCGACCGACACCGATGCAGAGATCGATCTCGTGATCGCAAAATGCCGTGAACTCGGCGTCAACGTGCGCCTCTCGACGGTTTGGGCAGAGGGCGGCAAAGGAGCTGTCGAGCTTGCCGAAGAGGTGGTTTGCCTCTGCGATATGCCCAACAACTTCACCTTCTCCTACAATGTGGAGGACAGCATCGAGAAGAAGCTCGCCGACCTGACAAAGAAGGTCTATGGCGGCGACGGCGTCTTCTTTATGCCGAATGCAAAAAAGGAGATCGAACGCCTGACCGCACTTGGATTTGACAAACTGCCGGTCTGTGTGGCCAAAACGCAGTACAGCTTCTCGGATGACCCGACCAAGCTCGGCGCTCCCGAAGGATTTACCGTCACGGTCAAAAATGTCAAGGTTTCGGCAGGCGCAGGTTTTGTTGTCGCTCTCACCGGCGATATCATGACCATGCCGGGACTTCCCAAATCTCCCGCCGCCGAACGCATCGACGTCGACGACGAGGGAAGGATTACGGGGTTGTTTTAAGAGATTTTTAAGGGAGAATGCGGGGGTGCCTTTTTGAAAAAAGCCCACCCCCGCACCCCCCTTGAAAAACTTTCTCAAAAGGATTATTGCAATCTATCCGTCAGCCATATAAAAACCCCTCGAGAGAGGTTTTTGAAAAGAGCGCGAGAGAAACTTTTTGCCTAAAAAGTTTCTCTCGCGTTTTTATTTTTCAAAACCCCTCACAAAATCGCTCGAATACAGATCGCCGCCGATGACGCGGTTGCGATAGACGAGAACGTTGGCATAGACGGGGGAAGTTGCCCCCTCGTAGTTGGTCACGCGGAAAGTATAGCGCGTGACTTCCTTGCCGCGGTAGCGCAAGAGGTTGAGCCCTTGGGCTTTTTGAATTTCGTTGTAGGCGGAAAAGACCTTGTCAAACTCGCTCGGCACGGTCACATCTTTGACCTCGGTCGGTTCGCGGTCGATCTCCCAGCCGAACTGCGTAAGGAAGTTTGCGGCGTCCTCCGCCGAGCGCACCTTATCGTAGGAATAGGAAACAACCGATTCGTCTTTTGAAACAGACAGCGCGCTGTAGGTCGGCACAAAGGCAACGAGCGTGATGAGCACGGTCAGGGCAACGCAAAGAATGCCCAACAGTTTTAAGGTGTTTGCCCGCACGGGACCGATCACTTTCATAAAAACCCTCCCGGAAAAACTCATTTGGTAGAGTTTATGATCCCGGGAGGGCTTTTATGAATTAGGCGCCAGAGAATCGCCTGCAAAAACCGATTGAGTTCGGTTCTCTGGTGCCTAGGCGACGTCAAGGTCAAAGCGATCGCCGGGGCGAGCTTTTCTCACACCGTCGGAATGTGAATTGACGTTGTGCAATAGCCCTAACATGAGGAAGGTTGCAAGCATCGAGGAGCCACCGCAGGAGAGAAGCGGCAGGGTAATGCCCACGACCGGGAGCAGCGCAAAGCACATTCCCACATTCTCAAGGATCTGCACCACGAGCATCCCGCCGATGCCGGCGCAAATGAGCCCTCCAAAATCGGTTTTGGACGCGGCGCGGGCGATGTTGAAGATGCGGATGATCATGACCATATAGGTCACAATGACGACCATGCCGCCAAGGAAGCCAAACTTTTCGCAGATGGTGGCGAGGATAAAGTCGGTGTGTGACGCGGTAAGTTCTTCATAATATCCATTGCAAAACATTCCGTTCCCGAACAGCCCCCCCGCGGCAATGGCGCGGCGTGAAAGAAGCGGCTGCCAGCCTTTGCCGAGAGGATCAAGTTCCGGATCAAAACCAACGATGATGCGTTCCTGCTGGTAGGGCTTGAGGTGCTCCCAAAGATAAGGCGAGAGCAGGACGACGAGCAAGATCAAAGCGGCAAAGTAGCCGAGGTGCAGCCCCGCACAGTAGAGCATGATGAGAATGATCGAAAAATAGATCAGCGCGACTCCGAGGTCGCCCGAAAGCAGGATCGGGACCACAACGAGCGAGGCGTGTCCCACGAGAAAGAGGAGCGTCAGGGGCTTATTGATATGGTCTTCGACCGCAAACAGGTGCTTGGCAAAGGTGCAGATGAAGGTCACCCGCACGAATTCCGAAGGCTGGATCATAATGCCGGTGAAAGGAATTTCGAGCCAGCTACGGTTGGCGGTTTCCATCGAAGTGCCGCTCTTGCCGAAAATGAGCGTCAGCACAAGCAGGATCACGGAGCCCACAATCATGGGGATCCAGAGCTTGTTGACAAGCTCGCGGAAATCGAGCGAGGCGACCACAACGGTCAGGATTGTTCCGATGATGAAAATGAAAATCTGCATCCGCAGTTTAGAGTAGCCAAAATTGTGCACGGCGCCGATGATCGTCACGATGCTGATGACAGAGAGGAGGAGCGAGCAGAAAAACAGGGTCGGGTCAAGATTGCCGAACGCCCGTTTGAGAAAAGCAAAAACTTTTTTCAATTTGCCGCCTCCTTTCGATCTTTTTTGCCATTACAAAGTCGGAAAACGGGGAAGGAATACTTCCTTCCCCGTCTGTGCTTTAATACTGTCTGCCCCAGATGACCATGTGTTTCGCTGGTTTGCCACAGCAGACGCACACGTCGGACAGGTGATCTTCCACAAAGGGAATGCAGCGCGATTTCACGCCGCCGGTCTCGTCTTTGAGCTGTTCCTCGCAGGCGGTCTCGCCGCACCACATCGCTTTGATGTAGCCCGATTTTTCTTTGGCAATTTGGAGGAACTCCTCGTGGCTGGTCGCCGTGTAGGTGCGATTTTTGCGGTTTTCAAGCGCACGGTTGTAGAGCTCATCGTGCACCTGCTTCAGCGCTTCTTTGACCGCTTCGGTCAGGTTGTCGAGCGAGACAAAGGTCTTTTCTCGCGTCACGCGGCTGACGAGGACGCAGGAGTTGTTCTCAATGTCGCGCGGACCGATTTCGAGCCGGAGCGGCACGCCTTTCATCTCGTACTGGCTGAACTTCCAACCGGTCGAGTTGTCGCTGTCGTCGAGCTTGACGCGGAAGGACTTGGCAAGCTCGTTTTTCAGTTCGTTTGCCTTTTCGAGCACGCCCTCTTTGTGCTGTGCCACCGGGATGATGACGACCTGGATCGGCGCTACGGCAGGGGGCAGGATGAGTCCGTTGTCGTCGCCGTGAGTCATGATAATGGCGCCGATCGAGCGGGTGGAAACGCCCCAGGAGGTCTGGTGCGGATATTTCTGCGTGTTGTCGCGCGCGGTGTAGGTGATGTCAAAGGCGCGGGCAAAGCCATCGCCGAAGTAGTGCGAAGTGCCGCCCTGGAGCGCAACTCCGTTGTGCATCATCGGCTCGATGGTGTAGGTCTCCTCGGCGCCGGCAAACTTCTCCTTCTCGGTCTTCTTGCCGGTGTAGGCGGGAATGGCGAGCGCTTCGGCGTAAAAGTCCTCATAGACTTTGAGCATTCTCTGGGTTTCTTCGCGCGCTTCCTCCTCGGTCTCGTGCATGGTGTGACCTTCCTGCCAGAGGAATTCGGAGGTGCGAAGGAAGGGACGGGTCGTCTTTTCCCAACGCACGACGTTGCACCACTGGTTGTAGAGCTTGGGCAGGTCGCGGTAGGACTGAATGATGTTGCGATAATGCTCGCAGAAGAGCGTCTCGGAGGTCGGGCGAACGATGAGGCGCTCGGAGAGTGTGTTGCCGCCGCCGATCGTCACGATCGCACACTCGGGCGCAAAGCCCTCGACGTGATCTTTCTCTTTTTGGAGCAGACTTTCTGGAATGAACATGGGCATATAGACGTTTTCGTGCCCGAGTTCCTTAAAGCGTCTGTCAAGATCCTTTTGAATGTTCTCCCAGATGGCGTAGCCGTATGGGCGAATGACCATGCAGCCCTTGACGCCCGAATAATCGACGAGTTCGGCTTTTTTGACTACGTCGGTGTACCATTGGGCAAAATCCACTTCCATTGAAGTGATCTGCTCTACCATTTTTTCGTTGTTTTTTGCCATATTGACCTTTCCTTGCCTCGCAGCGCAAAAAAAACGGCGACGGGGACTTGCTTCGATTGACTTCATTATACCCCCGTTGGGAGCGATTGTCAAGGATTTTTACACGTGAGGCGGGTGCTTTTCTCCTTTTTAGAGTGCCTTTTGAAAGATATTTTTACCAAAAATTGATAAATTTTCGTCAAACCCCTTGTAACTTGGAAAAAAATGAGATACAATAGACTCGTATGGGCGTGCGTGCCCGAACACAAATTTCTAACTTAACGGAGGAAACATTCCAATGGCAAACGTAAGAGTTGCAATCAACGGTTTCGGAAGAATCGGACGTCTGGCTTTCCGTCAGATGTTCGGCGCAAAGGGCTATACCATCGTCGCGATCAACGACCTGACCAAGCCCTCTATGCTGGCTCACCTGCTCAAGTATGACTCTGCACAGGGCAAATACGCTCTGGGCAACACGGTCAGCGCAAACGACGAAGAGGGCACCCTCACCGTCGGCGGCAAGACCATTAAGATCTATGCCGAGAAGGACGCCGCAAATCTTCCTTGGAAGAAACTGAAGGTTGACGTCGTGCTCGAATGCACCGGTTTCTACACCTCGAAAGAAAAGGCAATGGCTCACATCACCGCCGGCGCTAAAAAGTGCGTCATTTCCGCTCCCGCAGGCAAGGATCTCAAGACCATCGTTTACTCGGTTAACGAAAAGACCCTGACCCCCGAGGATCAGATCATCTCTGCCGCCTCCTGCACCACTAACTGCCTGGCTCCCATGGCAAAGGCGCTGAACGACTATGCTCCCATTCAGTCGGGTATCATGACCACCGTCCACGCCTTCACCGGCGACCAGATGGTTCTCGACGGTCCCCACAGAAAGGGTGACCTCCGCCGTGCTCGCGCTGCTGCTGTGAACATCGTTCCGAACTCCACCGGCGCCGCGAAGGCAATCGGTCTTGTCATTCCCGAACTCAATGGCAAGCTCATCGGCTCGGCTCAGCGTGTTCCGGTTCCGACCGGCTCCACCACCATCCTCGTCGCTGTCGTCAAGGGTAAGGACGTCACCGTAGAGGGCATCAACGCCGCTATGAAGGCTGCCCAGTCCGATTCCTTCGGTTACAACGAAGAGCCCATCGTCTCCACCGATATCATCGGCGAGACCCACGGCTCGATCTTCGATGCTACCCAGACCATGGTCGCAAAGATCGACGACGATACCTACCAGGTTCAGGTCGTGTCTTGGTACGACAACGAGAACTCCTACACCAGCCAGATGGTCCGCACCATCAAGTACTTCGCAGAACTCAAATAATTCTGCAAAGGACCATAAAAAGGGAAGCCTTCGGGCTTCCTTTTTTTCGCCCGAAAGGGATTGTTTTTGCGTGGGATTTGTGTTACAATAACGGTAGAAATTTTACCTTTCAAAGGAGGATTCATTATGCCGGGTGCAGGCGGTGGAAGTCACGGAGGCGGCGGATTTGGAGGAAGCGGCTTCGGTGGCGGCGGTTTTGGAGGAGGACACAGCGGGGGCTTTGGCGGAGGACCTCGTCGTTATGGCGGGTTCGGCTTTTTCCCCTTTTTCTGGGGCCCGCGCTTTGGCGGCGGTTGCTTCGGCAGTTTGCTCATCAGCATTTTGTTCCCGGCGCTTATGGTGCTCCTTGCCGTTTTCATGGTGCTGACATCAGTTTTAAGCGTTGTTGCGCCCTCGAGAGCGCAGGATCTGCCGTTTTATCAGTACGACGAGGACGCGCTTTACGACTATGCTCTTGCGCAGTATGAAGTGAACTTTGACGCATCGTCTGCGACCTATGAGGACAACTTCCTGCTTCTCTTCCTTGTCAATGAGGAGCGCAACGGATATTCCTGGTATTCGATCGTCGGCGATAACCTGTCGCCGCGCGTTAATCGCGCCCTGGGCGGTGAGGGAACCGAACTCGGCTACACCCTAAAAGAGTGGATTCCGAACAGTTATTCCAAATCGCTTGGCGGCAACCTTGATAACGCCGTGCGGGAACTCGGCGATACGATCGCAAAGCTCGGAAGCCCGTTCAAAAGGACGGTTGTGGAGGAGCACGATGTGTTGCTTTCCAAACTCGTCAACAACAGCGACTACGCGCTCGACGAGGAGACAATCGATGCGGGACTTGCCTATTTCACCGAGCAGACCGATATTCCGATCGTTCTCGTCGTGGATAACGCAGACCGCGTCCTGACGCTCGTGACCAAGACCTGGGCGGACGTCGCGCCCAGACTGATCTTGGGGCTTGTGATCCTCGGCTTTGCCGCGTTCACGATCATCATGAGCGTGAGGAGCTACCGCAAGCAGAAAAAGACCACGACGGGGCAGCAGAACACCACGTCGAATACCGATCAAAACGGGAATTTGTGGTATTGATTTGACCGAACAAACAAGCGGGGGAGGGAAGTTTTCTCTCCCCCGAAAACTTTTTGAAAAAGGGTTGACAAAACCCCCCGAGCGTGTTATAATATCACCGTTCCGGTCAAAAACCGGCGGAAATTCGCTGGTGTGGCTCAATGGCAGAGCAGCTGATTTGTAATCAGCAGGTTGTTGGTTCGACTCCGATCACCAGCTCCACAAAAAACCTCTTTTGTATACCATTCAAAAGAGGTTTCTTCTTGCATTTTGGGCGAAAATCGGGCAAAATCAAGCAAAATAGGGCTTCGGCGCGGTCGATCGACTTCTCCGGAGCCCAATTTTTTGCTTTCAGCCCTCAAAAATGCCCGAAAATGCTGGTGTACTTTTTGCGTTTCTTAGCTCTGTAAAGAAAACAAAAAAGTGTCGGTTTTCGTGGATTTGAACCAAAAGCAGGAGGAAAAAAGTAAAATATCTTTACTATTTCCGTCATTTGTGATATAATCAATGCAGCCTTTTGAAAAATATCGGAGGTCAAAATGCGCAAACCGAAAATGATACTCTTCGACTACGGTCACACACTGATA
>CADBFJ010000042.1 GCA_902793915.1 uncultured Ruminococcus sp. | reverse complement strand
GCCACCCTCGTGGTATCGGGTACGATTTAAAGGAAAACGAGGGGGTTAAACTGCCGGGGGAACTTTTTGAAAAAAGTCTCCCCGGCACCCCCTCAAAAACTTTGAGATAAAAAAATGGACAGTACCCCTTTTGAGAGTTTTTAGAAGGGGCGCGGGGGAAGCCTTTTTTCAAAAAGGTTCCCCCGCGTTTTTTTCTTTGCTCCTATACCCCTGCCAGAATATGCAGATTCCGCAGGTCGGGGGCTTCGATTTTATCGTTGACCGAATAGGCGTGTTTTTCGAGATCCCCACAGATGGCGCTCGTCAGGTTTTGGTTCTGCAGTTCTTCAATGACGGCGAGCGCAATGTTTTCGATGGCGTCGGCTTTGATCTTTGCCATATCGGCGTCGTTATCCGATTGGAGCAAGAACTCCATTGTGTCGGCAAAGGGGGCAAATTGCTCGATCGAGCGCAGCGCGCGGAAGCGCCATTTATAATAGGGAAGATATTGATCCGAAAGCAAGAACATCGCGTGCATGGCGTGGTTTACGAACTCATAGACAGCAAGCGCCGCACCCCCCGGTTCTCCGTGCCCCACGCAGCGCAGATAGTTGTATTGCCCCGACTGTGCCATGAGAAGAAGGCTTCCCGCCAGTTTCTTTTTGCGGACGTCGGCGGGGTAGTGCGAAAGCTTTTTGCGGATCAATGTAAATTCGCCGTAAGGGTCGGCAAAAAGCTCGCCGTTGGTCGCTTCGAGGAGGTAGTTCTCGGAGATCGAGAGCCAAGCCGCGAGCGGAAGATCTCCGGTCGGGCTTCCCACTTTGGAGTCGTAAAACTCGGAGATCCCGTGAAACTCTTTCGGGAGCTTCGCGTAAGCGCGCTCGAGCTTGAAGGCGTCGGAGCGGTCGATTTTGTCCTCGCCCGGGAGAAAAAGACAAAATCCCGGTTCAAAATCGTGGTCGCGCGAGAGTGCGTCGTCGTAGCCGAAGCACTCGGAGCCGCTGCCGACAAGCCCCACCGCGATCATGGGAGATAGCGCAGGGAAGTCTGCGAGCATGGCTTTTCCGTATTCTTCATAAAAGGCGCGAGAGAGTTCAAGTCCCTTTTCCATAGAGTTCTCCTGATTTTTGTTTGAGATCGGCTTCGTCGGCAAAGCGCCCGTAGTAACCGAAGGTCGGGGCGCATTTTTCAAGCACGAAAGCAAGGTAGCCGTCCTGCTTGTTTTCGGGGGCGGTAAGGTTTTCCCATGCGAGATCGAGCAGGCGGGCAATTATGCCTTCGCTCTCCTCAAGCCCGCGCTCGGCTTCTTCGAGATTGGCGAGATTTAAGTAAGTGATGGCGACGTCGGGTTTTCCGTTCGGCTGTTTTTGCATGATGGCGATCGCCTTTTCGTAGAGAGATCGCGCCTCTGCAAAGCGACCGAGATCCACAAGGCAGAGCCCCATGTTATTGTAAAGTCCGGCAAGCTGGGGATCGTCGGGGGGAAGAAGACGTTCGAGGAGTTCCTTTGCTTTTTCAAAGAGAACGATCGATTGTTCGGGCATTGAAAACGCCTTGTAGACGGTTGCTGCGTTTAGACGCGCTACGCCGCCCGAAACGCTGTCCGAAATGCCGAGCGGAGAAAGGAGCGAGAGCGCGGCATTTGCGTGTTCGATCGCCTCTTCGCGTCGCCCGTTCTTGCGGTAGTGCCCCATGAGCTCATTGTGCATCTGGTACTCGCCGGCAAGGTCGCCCTCGGCTTTTGCCTCGGCGAGCCAATAGCACAGGTGTCGCTCGGCGGCTTCGATCTCGCGCTGTGCATAGAGCACTTCGAGGCGCTCAAAGATTCTGCCGGTCGGGATTCTTCCCATGGTCTCCCCTCCTTTTCAAGTTTCTTTCCTTTATTATACTGCTCTTTTTTACCGATTGCAAGAGTGCGGAAAAACTTTTCGCTTTTGCGCGAATTTTGCTTGCAATTTTCCATGGGGCAGGGTATACTGAAAGTACCAAACTTTGGAGGATGATCATGCTCATTCACGGTCTGCAAAAACTGACGCTCCTCGATTTTCCCGGCAGAGTTGCCGCCACGCTCTTTACCGGCGGCTGCAACTTCCGTTGCCCGTTTTGCCACAACGCAACGCTCGTGGAACACCCGGAGGAAGCGCCATTATATCAAGAGGAAGAAATCTTAAAATTCCTGTCGGGTAGAGTCGGAATCCTCGACGGCGTTGCCATCACCGGCGGCGAACCGCTGATGAACAAGGACATCAAAGAATTCATCGCAAAGATCAAAGCAATGGGGTTTGCTGTCAAGCTCGATACCAACGGCACCTATCCCGAGCTGTTAAAAGAGCTTCTTGACGCGCATCTTGTCGACTACGTTGCCATGGACGTCAAGAACTGCCCCGAAAAATACGCCGAGACGGCAGGCATTGCAAAGCTCGATCTTAAAAAGATTGAAACGAGCATGAAACTTTTACGCGAGAGCGGCGTCGAGTACGAGTTCCGCACCACGGTGGTAAAGGAGTTTCACACGGTCGAGGACATCGCAAAAATCGCCGATTGGATCGCCTTTGCCCCCCGCTATTTTTTGCAAGGGTTTACCGACAGCGGCAACCTCATCGGGAGCGATCTGCACCCCTGCGAAAAGGAAATTTTACTGCAAATGCTGGATGCCGCAAAGAAAAAAATCCCCTCTTGCGCCCTTCGCGGGATTTCATAAATTATTTACAAAAAGACACAAGATATTGTGTCTTTTTTCTTGACAAAGCACAAAATGTATGGTATAATGACCTCACAGTCATTTGAGAAGGAGTGCTTTTTATGTATAATGTTAAAAAGAGAGATGGCAAAATTGTACACTTTGATATTATGAAGATCAAAGACGCCATCGTCAAGGCATTCGACGCCTGCCAGAAACAGTACAACCCCGATACCATTGATTTCCTCGCACTCAAAGTCACCGCCGATTTTGAACCCAAAATTGCCGACGGTTCGATCACGGTCGAAAACATTCAGGACAGCGTGGAAACCGTCCTCATCAAAGCCGGCTACGACGACGTGGCAAAGGCTTACATTCTTTACAGAAAGCAGAGAGAGAAGCTCCGCAACCTGGGCACCACTCTGCTTGACTATAAGAAGATCGTGGACAACTATCTGCAGATCAGCGACTGGCGCGTCAAAGAGAACTCCACCGTTACCTACTCGGTCGGCGGTTTGATCCTCTCGAACTCGGGCGCCATCACCGCAAACTACTGGCTTTCCGAAGTTTACGATGAGGAGATCGGCAACGCGCACCGCAACGCCGACATCCACCTGCACGACCTTTCGATGCTCACCGGTTACTGTGCCGGTTGGTCGTTAAAACAGCTCATTACCGAAGGACTTGGCGGCGTGACCGGCAAGATCACCTCGGCTCCTGCCAAGCACCTCGTTTCGCTCTGCAACCAGATGGTCAACTTCCTCGGTATCATGCAGAATGAGTGGGCGGGCGCGCAGGCGTTCTCGTCCTTTGACACCTACCTTGCTCCTTTTGTCAAGGCGGATAACCTTTCCTACCACGAAGTGAAGAACTGCATCCAGTCCTTCATTTACGGTGTGAATACGCCCTCTCGTTGGGGTACCCAGGCGCCGTTTACCAACGTCACGCTCGACTGGGTAGTGCCGAATGACCTTGCCGAACTCAACTGCATCGTCGGCGGCAAAGAGATGCCCTTTAAGTACAAGGACTGCAAAGCCGAAATGGATATGATCAACAAAGCCTTCATCGAAACGATGATCGAAGGCGACGCCAACGGCCGCGGCTTCCAGTATCCGATTCCCACCTATTCGATCACAAAAGACTTTGACTGGTCCGAGACCGAGAATAACAAGCTCCTCTTTGAGATGACCGCGAAGTACGGCACGCCTTACTTCTCGAACTACATCAACAGCGATATGGAGCCCTCCGACGTGCGTTCGATGTGCTGCCGTCTGCGTCTTGACCTGCGCGAACTCCGCAAAAAGTCGGGCGGCTTCTTCGGCTCGGGCGAGAGCACCGGTTCGATCGGCGTCGTCACCATCAATATGCCGAGAATCGCTTACCTTGCCGCCGACAAAAAGGACTTTTATGCGCGCCTTGATAAGATGATGGACATTTCCGCCCGTTCGCTCAAGGTCAAGCGCGGCGTCATCACCAAGCTTCTTGACAACGGTCTTTATCCCTACACCAAACGCTACCTCGGCACCTTCAACAACCACTTCTCGACCATCGGTCTTGTGGGTATGAACGAAGCCTGCCTCAACGCCAACTGGATCCGCAAGGATCTGACCAACAAAGAGGCGCAGGAATTCACCATTGAAGTCCTCAACCACATGAGAGAGCGCCTTTCCGACTATCAGGAAATGTACGGCGACCTCTACAACCTCGAAGCAACGCCGGCAGAGTCGACCGCGTTCCGCCTTGCCAAGCACGACGTGGCGCGTTATCCCGACATCATCACGGCTGCAAAGAACAAGGACGATGTGCCTTACTACACCAACTCCAGCCACCTGCCGGTCGGCTACACCGAGGACGTGTTCAGCGCGCTCGAGATCCAGGATCAGCTCCAGACCCTTTACACTTCGGGCACCGTTTTCCACGCCTTCCTCGGCGAAAAGCTGCCCGACTGGAAAGCCGCGGCAAACCTCGTCCGCAAGATCGCGGAAAACTTCCGCCTGCCTTACTACACCGTGTCTCCGACCTACTCGGTCTGCAAGAACCACGGCTACCTTGCCGGTGAGGTTTACACCTGCCCCGAGTGCGGCGAGCACACCGAGGTTTACAGCCGTATCACCGGTTACTATCGCCCGGTGCAGAACTGGAACGACGGTAAGAGCCAGGAGTTCAAGGACAGAAAGGTTTACGACATCGCGCACTCGACCCTGCGTGCCGGTTGCGCCACCTGCGGCGACGCGTCTGTTCCCGAAGAACTGATCTCGAACACCTTTAAGAATGGCACCTACCTCTTTGCCACCCCGACCTGCCCGAACTGCAAGATCGCGGCATCCCTCCTTGAAAAAGAGGGCGTGGCGTTTGAAAAGGTTTATGCCAACGAGCATCCCGATGCCGCAAAAGAATACGGCATCCGTACCGCCCCCACGCTCGTCGTGGTCAAGGACGGCAACGTCGAAAAATTCGTGGGAGTATCCGACATCAAAAAACATCTTTCCATCTGACGGAGAGCATCTATGCACGATATCATCATCGTCGGGGGAGGTCCTGCGGGGCTGACCGCCGCCGTCTATGCCAGACGCGCCAACAAAAGCGTTCTGGTACTTGAAAAAGAGACCTTCGGGGGACAGATCACCTATTCCCCGAAGGTGGAAAATATCCCGGGCTTTGCCCCGGTTTCGGGCAACGAGTTTGCCGAAAAGCTGGTTGACCAGGTGCTTTCGCAGGGCGCCGACGTGGAGTCCTGCGAGGTGCTGTCGGTCAAAAAAGAGGGCGACCAGTTTGTCGTCCACACCGATGGCGGTGATTTTTCCGCGAGAGCGATCGTGATCGCAACCGGGGCAAAACACCGTCGGCTCGGGTTGGAAAGGGAAGCCGATTTTATTGGGGAAGGCATCTCTTTCTGCGCGGTTTGCGACGGAGCCTTTTATGAGGATCGCGTCGTTGCCGTGGTGGGCGGCGGAAATTCCGCCTTGCAGGAAGCCCTGCTTCTCTCGGACCTTGCCAAAAAGGTTTACGTGATCCAAAATCTGGATTTTCTGACCGGAGAAGAAGCGCTTGCCAACCAGCTGCGCGCAAAAGAGAATGTGGAAATCCGCTTAGGCTCTCTTGTAGACGCCTACCTCGGGGAAGGGGAACTCTCGGGGGTCCGCGTTCTCGTTACAGCGACGGGGGAAACCTATGACCTGCCGCTTGACGGCGTTTTTCTCGCCGTCGGACTCGTCCCGCAAAACGAACCGTTTGAGAACCTTTTGGAGCTCGACGGACGGGGGTATGCCGCGTCGGGCGAGGACACTCTGACGCGCACGCCCGGGATCTTCGTGGCAGGCGACTGCCGCGCCAAACGGATCCGCCAGGTGGCGACAGCCGCCGCCGACGGAGCCGTTGCGGCGCTGGCTGCCTGCGCCTATCTTGACCAATAACAACCGATCACACCGGGGAACCTTCCAAAAGGATGTTCCCCGGTCTTTCGGGTTTTGAACGAACAGAAAGCGAGCACTCTATGAAACTGAACCAACTGAAAATCGGAGAGAGCGCCATTGTCAAGGCGGTTGGGGGAGAAGGCTCTTTGCGCCAGCACTTCCTCGATATGGGCGTGATCCCGGGTGCCGAAGTGACGCTCGAAAAGTTTGCGCCGATGGGCGACCCCATGGAACTGCGCATCCACGGCTATGAACTGACCCTGCGGCTTGCAGACGCCGAGAAAATCGAGCTTTCCGAACCCTATCGCAAGCAAACGGTGGAGGCGGAAGACGAAGGCGCGCGCCGCACGTCGATCGCGCACCCCGGTTATGGCGAAGGCGGCAAATATCACGTCAAAGCCGAGGAAAACCCTCTGCCCGATGACGAGGTCTTGACCTTTGCACTTGCCGGCAACCAAAACTGCGGCAAGACCACGCTCTTTAACCAACTGACAGGTTCCAACCAACACGTCGGCAATTTTCCGGGCGTGACGGTTGACCGCAAGAGCGGCGCGATCAAGAATCACCCCGAAACGCTCGTGACCGACCTGCCGGGTATCTATTCGCTCTCGCCGTATAGTCAAGAGGAGATCGTTTCGCGTTCCTTTATTCTCGATGAAAAGCCGAAAGGCATTATCAATATCGTGGACGCCACCAACATCGAGCGCAACCTTTATTTGACCATGCAACTCATGGAACTCGACCTTCCGATGGTACTCGCGCTCAACATGATGGACGAGGTGCGTGGCAACGGCGGTGAGATCGACGTCAACCGCATGGAGTCGCTTCTCGGGATCCCGGTCGTCCCGATTTCTGCCGCCAAAAACGAAGGCGTTGGGGAACTCGTTGACCACGCTCTTCATGTGGCACACTACCAGGAAAGACCCGGGCGCATCGACTTTTGTTCCAAAGATCAGGGCGGAGGCGCGGTACACCGCTGTCTGCACGGCATCATGCACTTGATCGAAGACCACGCGAAAGAAGCGGGCATTCCGCTCCGCTTTGCCGCAAGCAAGCTCGCCGAGGGCGACGAGCGGATCAAGGCGGCTCTGAACCTTTCGCAAAACGAGCTCGAAATGATCGAACACATCATTCTGCAAATGGAGGAGGAGCGCGGGCTTGACCGCGCCGCCGCCATTGCCGATATGCGCTTTTCCTTTATCCGCGATCTTTGCGACAAAACGGTTCAAAAACCGCGCGAGAGCAAAGAACATCTGCGGAGCCGCAAGATCGACAAGCTGCTGACCGGCAAGTGGACGGCGATCCCTTGCTTCGTCCTGATTATGGCGGCGGTCTTTTATCTGACCTTCGGCGTCATCGGCAGAGCGCTTCAGAACCTGTTGCAGCTCGGCATCGACAAGCTCTCGGAAGTGGTTGCCTCGGCATTTGATGCATGGGGCGTAAATCCGCTCGTGCAGTCGCTTGTGCTCGAAGGCATTTTCGGCGGCGTCGGAAGCGTGCTTTCCTTCGTTCCGGTGATCGTGGTGCTTTTCTTCTTCCTCTCGCTTCTTGAGGACAGCGGATATATGGCGCGCGTCGCTTTCGTCATGGATAAACTGCTCCGCAAAATCGGGCTCTCCGGCAAGTCGATCGTCCCGATGCTCATCGGGTTTGGCTGCACGGTCCCCGGCGTCATGGCAACGCGGACGCTTTCCTCCGAGCGCGACAGAAAACTGACGATCTTACTCACCCCCTTTATGAGCTGCTCGGCAAAACTGCCGATCTACGGATTCCTCGCAAACGCCTTTTTCCCCGACTATGCATGGGTCATCATGGTGGCGCTCTATTTCATCGGCATCCTCTTCGGCGTGCTTTTGGCGCTGCTGTCAAAGCATACCGCGTTCCGCGGCGAGCCGGTTCCTTTCGTCATGGAACTGCCGAACTATCGTTTGCCGGGCGCCAAAAACGTCTTGCGACTGCTCTGGGAGAAAACGCTCGATTTCCTGAAGCGCGCGTTTACCGTCATTTTGCTTGCCACGGTGGTGATCTGGTTCCTCGGTACCTTTGACTTCCACCTTCGCATGGTGGAGGAAGGATCGAACAACAGTATGCTTGCGGTCATTGCGGGGCTTTTGGTTCCGATCTTCCGACCGCTCGGCTTCGGCGACCACCGCATCGTGACCTCGCTCCTCTCGGGCTTTCTTGCCAAAGAGAGCGTGGTTTCCACCATCGAAGTCCTTTACGGCAGCGTTGCCGCCTTGCAAGCGACCCTGACGCCGCTCGGCGCGTTCTCGCTCCTTGTGTTCTGCCTGCTTTACACGCCCTGTGTGGCGGCGATCGCCGCCGTGCGGCGCGAGCTTGGCAGAGGATATGCTGTCGGGGTTGTCGCGGGTCAGTGCCTCATCGCCTGGCTCGCGGCGGGAGTTGTCCAACTCATCGGACTGCTTCTGCATCTTTGAAAAGGAGAAATGGAACGAATGTTTTGGAATCTTCCAACGATCATTGTGCTGGTAGTGATCGGGATCGCGCTTGTCGCCGCCGTCGTTTTTCTCATCAAAAATCGGGGCAACCGGTGCTCCTCCTGCAACGGGGACTGCGCCTCCTGCGGTCGAAAAAAGTCAAATTGATTTTAAGCGGAATGTCAAATTATATCTTGACATTCCGCTCTTTTTATGGTATGATATTCTCATATTGATCCAAAGGAGAATCAGGATGGAATATATGGGTATCCGCGAAGCTTCCGGAAAGTGGGGGCTTGCAGAACGTCGCATTACCGCGCTTTGCCGCGGAGGAAAAATTCCGGGTGCCGCAAAGATCGGCAAACTCTGGTATCTGCCCAAGGACGCGGCGGTGCCGCCCGACGGGCGCACCAAAGAAGCCAAGAAGAGCTTTGAGCAAAGGGAAGAGCGGGCGACCTTTTCGGAGCCGCCGGCAGCCTTCGGTCACAAAACCCGCGCCTTTGAAACCTATCGTAGAAAATATCACCGCAACCCCGCAGGGGTCGCTTTCACGCCTTACCGCATTTGTCCTGTCGGTGCGCACTCGGATCACCAGCTCGGCAAGATCACAGGATTTGCCATCGACAAGGGTATTTATATTGCCTACGGACCCAAGCAGAACGGCGTTGTCGAGATCCAGTCGCTCCAGTTTCCGAAACGCGCGCAATGGTACGTCGGAAACCCGCCCAAAGAAAAGCAAAATGACTGGGCGGATCATCTGCGCGGCGCAACCGCCGCGCTCGGAAGACGCTATCCGTTGCAGATCGGACTTTCGGCGGTCATTGAAGGAGAGCTGCCGATCGGTGGACTTTCTTCGTCCGCCGCCGTTATCATCACCTTTTTGTCTGCGCTTTGCAGAATGAACAACATTCGCCCCACCAAGAGCGAAATGATCCAGATGGCGCTCGAAGCCGAAAACCGCTTCGTCGGCGTCGCCTGCGGAAAACTCGATCAATCCTGCGAGATCTATTGCAAAAAGGATCATCTGCTTTACCTTGACACAAAAGACGACAGCTACAAGCTCATTCCGCAGAACCCGAAGACCAAGCCCTGGGAGATCATCATTTTCTTCTCGGGTCTGGATCGGACGCTGACCAACAGCAAATTCAATATGCGCGTTGACGAGTGCCGGTCTGCCGCCTACGCCCTCAAAGCCTATGCGGGCATGGAATACGGAAAATTCAGCGAGACCAATCTGCGCGAGGTGCCGCGCGAAGTTTACGAAACCTATAAAGAGAAGCTCCCCGAGACCTGGCGCCGCCGCGCCGAGCACTGGTACACCGAGTTCGACCGCGTCGAAGCTGCCGCAAAGGCCTGGGAGGAAGGCGACATTGAACGTTTTGGCAAGCTTTCTTTTGAGAGCGGCAAATCCTCGATTGAAAACTGGGAGACCGGATCGGATGAATTGATCGCACTCTACAACATCATGAAAGAAACGCCCGGTATCTACGGCGGGCGCTTCTCGGGAGCGGGCTTTAAGGGCTGCTGCATGGCAATCATTGATCCCGCTTATGAAGCGTCGATCCTTGAGCGCGTGGAAACCGAATATCTCAAAAAATTCCCGCATCTTGCAGGGAAGTACAGCGCGCACGTCTGCCACAGCGCCGACGGCGTCAAGTTCTGAAAAAAGAAAGAGGTTTTGACATGAAGTGTTTGATCCTTGCGGCAGGATATGCCACGCGGCTCTATCCTTTGACCGAGAACTTTCCCAAGCCGCTCCTTCCGGTCGGAGGGAAACCGATCCTCGACTGGCTCATCGAAGACATTGAGCGCGCGGGCGTGATCGACGAATACATCGTCATTTCCAACCACAAGTTTGCGCACCATTTTGAAGACTGGAAAGCGACCCGAAGCGAGAAGATTTCGGTCGTCGACGACGGCACCGAGAGCAACGAAACGAGGCTTGGCGCCGTGCGCGACATTCAGTTCACGATTGAACAAAAAAAGCTCTCGGACGATCTTTTTATCATCGCGGGCGATAATCTGCTCGATTTCAGCCTTTGCGC
>CADBFJ010000041.1:18371-27213 GCA_902793915.1 uncultured Ruminococcus sp. | reverse complement strand
TCTGAATTTGGTTTGAACAGATCGCAGGACGCGAACAGCATCATGGCGCCCAATAAAAGCGCTAACAGGATCAAGGTTCGCTTCATCTTTTACTCCTCTTTTAATAATATAAAATATAAAAAAGTGCACCCCAAAGGGATGCACCGAAAAATGTACCCCTCAATGTTGCTACACATCTGAACAAAGCCAGGAAGAAGGAATACATTTTTGCCAATAGTATTCCCTGGTTTTCGTTATTCAGATGTGTAGCACTTTTATTGTAGCATACTTCGCTTCACTTTGCAAGAGCTTTTTAAGCCGTCTTTTTTGCAAAGGTTTTTGAAAAGGGTGCGGGGAGAACTTTTTGCCGAAAAAGTTCTCCCCGCATATATTTCTTCTTATTCTTCTTTCTTTTCTTCCGTGTTCTCTTCCGTCGCGTCTGCGTCTGGTTCGCCGTCGTTTTCGCCGTCTTCGGCTTCTTTCTTTGCCTCTTCCTCGGCGAGGCGGTTTTCCTCTGCCTTTGCCTCGTTATCGCGGCGGGACTGTTCCGCCTTTTCCTCGGCAATGCGGTCGAGGTCCTCCTCGGTGGCGCCGTCCTGCATAGCGGCTGCGAACTGGTCGCCGTCCATGCTTTCGTGCTTGATGAGATAGCCTGCGACAAAGTGGAGTTTATCGAGATGCTCGGAGAGAATCTCCTTGGCTCTCTCATAGCACTCACCGACGATGCGTTTGACCTCTTCGTCGATGGCGGCGGCAGTCTCCTCGGAATAGTTGCGACCCGTGCTGAAATCTCTGCCCAGGAACACCTCGTCAGCCGAGTGTTCGGAACCGTAGAGCACGGTGCCGAGGCGATCGCTCATGCCGTAGCGCGTGACCATGTTGCGCGCGACCTGCGTGGCGTTCTGAATATCCGACGACGCGCCGGTGGAAATATCCTCGAGGATGAGTTCTTCGGCAATTCTTCCGCCGAGGCTCATGCGGATCTGGTCGATCATGCGGCCTTTGGTGACGTAGGAAACGTCCTGTTCGGGCACGCTGACCGTGACGCCGCCGGCTCTGCCTGCGGGCACGATCGTAATGAACTTGACCGGGTCGGTGTTCTTTAAGAAATGGGACACAACCGCATGCCCCGCCTCGTGGTAGGCGGTAAGGCGATTTTCTTCCTCGGTGCGGATCTTGGAGCGCTTCTGCGGCCCCAAGAGAGATTTCATAAAGGATTGTTCGATCTCCTCCATGCCGATGAGCGACTTGCCGCGCTTGGCGGCAAGCAGCGCCGCCTCGTTGAGGAGGTTTGCAAGGTCGGCGCCGGTAAAGCCGACCGTGGTCTGGGCGATCTTGTGGAAATCGACCGTCGGCTCCATCGGCTTCTTTCTGGCGTGGACTTTGAGGATCGCTTCCCTGCCTTTGAGGTCGGGATAATTGACCGTGACCTGCCTGTCAAAGCGTCCGGGACGGAGGAGTGCGGGGTCGAGGATGTCGGGACGGTTGGTCGCCGCCATGACAATGATGCCCTCGTGCGAGCCGAAACCGTCCATTTCAACAAGGAGCTGGTTAAGCGTTTGTTCGCGCTCGTCGTGTCCGCCGCCAAGCCCTGCACCTCTGTGGCGACCGACCGCGTCGATTTCATCGATGAAAACGATCGAGGCGGGCGACTTGCGGGCGGTCTCAAAGAGGTCGCGCACACGGGAGGCGCCGACGCCGACGTACATCTCAACAAAGTCCGAACCCGAGATCGAATAGAACGGCACGCCGGCTTCACCCGCGACCGCTTTGGCAAGCAGGGTTTTACCCGTACCGGGAGGGCCTACGAGAAGCACACCGTGCGGGATCTTGGCGCCGAGTTTGGTGAATTTTGCGGGATCGCGCAAGAATTCCACGATCTCGACGAGTTCTTCTTTTTCTTCATCCGCGCCTGCGACGTCGGCAAAGGTCTTTTTATCCTGATCGTTTGCAGAGGCAGTCTTGGTGCGGGCTTTCCCAAAGGAATTGAGCCTGCCGTTCTTTCCGTTCATCGCGTTGAAGGAGACGAAATAAATCACCACGAACGCAACGAGAATGAGGATCCAGGGCAGGTAGGAGAGCCATGCCGGATAGGTGGTTTCGGGGACGATCTCATAGTAGGTGATGACCCCGCGCTCGGCTTGCTCCAAAATGGTTGCTTCCAGATCTTCGTAGAAGACCGAGAAGCTTGCCAGCTTGTAGGTGTAGGAAGAGCCGTCCGTGAGTTTGAGCGTGACGACGCCCTTTGCGCTGACCTCGACTTCCTTGACCTGTTCCGCGTTGAAATAGGAAACAAGCTTGTCGTAGGATTCGATCTCCTTCGGCTTGTTGCTCCCCCAGTTGCCATTGATCGAACTGATGACCACCACGATCACGGCAAGGATAATGACATAAAAGAGAATTTCTCTTATGATACTGTTTTTCTTCATCGGGTTCCTCCGCACAGTTATTTGCTCTCGTAAACCGACCGCTTGAGCACCCCGACGTAGGGGAGATTGCGGTAGCGTTCGTTATAATCAAGTCCATAGCCCACGACAAATTCGTCGGGGATCACCATACCGGTGTAGTCCGCCTCGAGCTTGACCTGACGGCGCTCGGGCTTATCGAGGAGCGTGCAGCACTTTACGCTGTGCGCCCCGCGGTTGGCAAGCAGCTGGGACAGCTTTTCGAGCGTCCTGCCGCTGTCGATGATGTCCTCCACCAAAATCACGTCGGCGTCTTTGATGTCGCGCTTGAGGTCAACGTGAACCTGGATAAAGCCCGAGGTCGTTCCCGCGCCGTAAGAGGACACTTTCATAAACTCGATGTTGCAATCGAGCGGGATTTTCCGGATGAGGTCAGTGGCAAACAGAATCGAGCCTTTGAGGATCACGACGAACACGAGGTCGCGCCCCGAATCCTTATAATCCTCGGTGATCTTTTTTGCCAGTTTTTTGCAGATGTCGTTCAGTTGTTTTTCGGTGGCGAGCACGCGCTCCACATCCGGATGTAAACGTCTCATGGTAAGTGGGTCCTTTCCTTGCTTCAAGATCTGAAAGTTAAAATTCGTCGGTCATTTCGACCGTTACGGTATAAAGTGGTTGCTCCTGCAAAAGGTCGCCGTCCCGCTTCCCCACAAAGGGGGCAAAGAGGACGCCTTCCCCATCGCAAAGCAGGGGCATTCGGTCGCGCAGGCGAGGCGGGATAAAGGCTTCGCGGTAGCACTTGCGGATCTCTTTGTGATGTCCGCGGAGCAAAATGCGCTCTCCGGGCAACCTTGTCCGCCAAAAGAGCGGGTGTTCTTGGTCAAACGCGACCACGCAGGCGCTCTTTCCATTTTTGAGTTGGCTTGCGCCCGCTTCCACGCGGATGCGCACGCCCGAAGAGCTCCATTCGCCGGCGCCGAACGGCGGGAAGCTCGTGTCTTCCTCGGGCTTTGCAACGAGGAGCGTAAAAAATCCGGCTTCGACGAGCGCGATCGCTTTGCCCGGAAGGACGACCTGTCCTTTGCCCTGCCCGATGAGTTCAAGCAAACCCATCAGGTGGTTGCCGTCGGGTTCGATCCCTGTTTTTTCGGTTACAAAATCGCAAAGCGCACGGCGCAAAATCGGCGCGGGAAGCACCGAAAGTTCCTCTACCGGGATCCCTTTTGGCGTCGCTTTTGCCACGACCTCTTTTGCAAGCGAATCGAGATAGGCTTCATCCTCGCGGAGCCACGCGGTCATGCGGGCAACTCTTGTTTCGGGGTGATCGAACAGGCGTTTGAAATCCGGCACCAGTTTGCGGCGGATGAAATTGCGCGAATAGGAAAGCTCGGCGTTGGTGCTGTCCTCGACAAAATCGATTTTTTGCTCGCGGCAGTAGGCAAGGATCTCCTCTTTGGAAACCCCGAGCAGCGGGCGTACAAGATGCCCCTTCCCAAACGGTCTTGTCGGCGCAATGCCGCAAAGCCCTTTGAGACTGCTCCCCCGCGAGAGGCGGAACAATACCGTTTCGAGATTGTCGTCGGCATGGTGCGCGGTCACAAGGATCTTGGCACCGGTTTCGTCCATGACGCGGGCAAACACTTCGTAGCGCAACCGTCGCGCTTCCTCTTCAAGCCCGCGTTTGTGCTCTTTTGCGAGCGCGGGCAGATCGGCTCGCGTGACAAAGATCGGATATCCGTAGCGCTCGGCAGTCTTTTTGCAAAACGCCTCGTCGCGGTCTGCTTCTTTTCCTCTGATCCCGTGATTGACATGGACAAGCGTCAAAGAAAACCCATACTGCTTTGCCTGCTTGTCTAAAATGTGCAAGAGCGCCGAAGAATCGGCGCCGCCCGAAAAGGCGAGCAAAACGCCTGCGTCTTTTGGTTCGTTGCAAAGCGAAAAGGGCGTTGGGACGCGTTCTTCCGGGCTTGCGGCTGTTTTTCTCATTTTTCCGCTTCCGGATGATTGGGGTCGACCGAAACGAATTTGGTCAACTGTCCGTTCCAACCCATGTGGATCGTGCCGGGCGCGCCGTGGCGGTTTTTGGCAACGATGATCTCCGCGGTGTTGGTGCCGCTCGTGTCGTCGGGTTTATAGTATTCGCTTCGATAGAGGAAAATAACCACGTCGGCGTCCTGCTCGATTGCACCCGAATCACGCAGATTCGAGAGTACCGGCTTTTTGTCTTTTCCGTCCTCGGTGGCACGGTTGAGCTGGGCGCAGCAGATCACGGGCACTTCAAACTCTTTTGCAAGCAGCTTGAGTCCGCGCGAAATTTCGGCGACCTCCTGCACGCGGTTTTCACTGCGGTGATCTCCCGCCATAAGCCCGAGATAGTCGATTACAACAAGCCCGAGATTTTCGTGTTCGCGGCGCAGTTTTGCCTTGATTGCCGAAACGGTGGTTCCTGGTGTATCGTCGATGAGAATATCGCAGGAAGCGAGCTGCCCCGACGCGCGTGCCAAGAGATCCCAATCCTCGGGTTGCAGTTGCCCCGTGCGGAGTTTGGTGTTGTCAATGGTCGCTTCGCTGGCAAAAATTCTCGTTACCAACTGTTCCGCCGACATTTCGAGCGAGAAGATACAAACCTTTTTTTTGGTATTTTTTGCAACGTTGGTGGCAATGTTGAGGGCAAAAGCAGTCTTTCCCATACCGGGGCGGGCGCCGACCAGAATGAAGTCGCCCTTTCCCATGCCGACTAGGGTGCGATCCAAACCGTCAAATCCGGTTTTGGTCCCCTGCAACGAAGAGGGATCCACGCTGAGCTGTTGCAGGTGCGCATAGACCTTTGCGGCAACGTCTCGAATATGGATAAACCCTTTGTTATTGCGCCCCTCCGCAACGTTATAAACGAGCGTTTCGGCGTGCGCGAGCAGATCGTCGACCGAATCCTGCTCAGAATAAGCGAGTTCGGAGATCTCGTTGCCGGCGGCGATGAGCTGGCGCAGGACGCTTTTTTCCTTGACGATCTTTGCGTAATCAAGCAGGTTCATCGCGTCGGGAACAGACTCGGCAAGCGTGCGGAGATAATCCTCGCCGCCCGACTTGTCGTAGACGCCGCCCTTGACGAGCATATCAATGAGCGTCACAACGTCGATGTTCCGGCTGGCAAGGAACAACTCCTGCATGGCAAGAAAGATCTGTTTATGTTCGGTGAGATAAAAATCATCCGCCGCCAGTTTGTCCGCCACCTGGTTGATCGCTTCGGGATCAATGAGGATCGACCCGAGAAGCGACTGCTCTGCAGGCAGGGAAAAGGGCAGTTTCCGTAACGTATCTTCCATGGGCATTATTTTTCACAGACAAGAACGAAGACCTTGCCGCTGATCTCGGGGTAGAGTTTTGCCTCGACCTCATATTTGCCATAAGCGCGGATGCTGTCGGGCAGCACCAGCTTCTTCTTGTCGATGACGATGCCGAAATCGGCTTCGAGCCGCTCGCTGATGTCTTTTGCGGTCACAGAGCCGTAGAGCTTGCCGTCGGCGCCGCAGGAAGCGGAGATTTTCACGAGGACGCTTTCAAGCTTTGCCTGAATGGCTTTTGCCTCTTTCTTTTCCTCCTCCATGCGGTGGGCTTTCGCCTCCTCCTGCATTTTTCTGTCGTTGAGCGCCTTGGCGTCCGCCTGCTTGGCAAGCCGCTTGGGAATGAGGAAGTTGCGGGCGTATCCGTCCGAAACTTCGATCACGTCGCCCTTCTTGCCCTGCGCTTTCACGTCTGCAAGTAAAATTACCTTCATGTCACTTCTCCTCCGTCTTTTAGGTTGGCGTCCGGGGACGTCTGTCCTCGCCGCCTTTGTCATAGTCGTGCTCCAGATAATCGTCGATCGCCTGTTTGAGTTGCACGCAGGCTTCGGCGAGCGTCGTACCGGTCAGTCTGGCTCCCGCCATATCGTAGTGTCCGCCGCCGCCGAGATGCTTCATGATGACTTCGACGTTGATCTTGTTGCGGCTTCTCGCCGAGATCGAAACAACGTCATCGCTCCGGAGCAGTGCAAACGAGGCTTCCACGCCTTTCAGGTTCATCAACCGGTCGGCGACCTTTGCCATGTTGACCGTATCGGTCTCGGTCGCGGCGTGATCCATGCTCTCCCAGGTAATGGCGATCTTTTTGCGATAGAGACGCGCGCGGTTTTCAATCTCACAGATGGCGCGCAGGTCTTCGACATCCTCGGCAAACAGTCCTTTGACCACGTCCAAATTGGCGCCCTTTAAGGCGAGATACTCGGCGGCAAGGAAGGTCTGCGAGGTCACGTTTGCGGTAAAGTTCTTGGTATCGAGCATAATGCCCGCCAAAATCAGGTTTGCCTCTTCTTTGAGGAGTTTATCGTAGTAGGGACTTTGCTGGATCATTTCGCTGACGAGTTCGCCCGCGGACGAAACTTTCGGGCGGATATAGGTCATCAGCGGTTGCTTTCGATACATTTGGTCGGGGCGGCGATGGTGATCGACGATCACAACGCGGCAGACCTTTTGTTCCACGTCGCCGTCCATCACCTTGATCGACGAAACCTTTTCAAAGAGCTTCGGCGACTCGGTGTTGGCGGGGTTGCTGACGTCGGTCAGGACGAGCAGCGTATCACTGCGAACCGAGTCCGCTTTTGCGGTATCCCCATTGATAAAGAGCTGTCTGTATTCGGGCGCCGGACCCAAAAGGTCAAAGCAGGCGCGGAAGTTTTCGTGCGTTCTGTCCACAACGACGCGGACTTTGGAAGCGTCTCCGCCGCGGGCGCAAATGGCAAGGCGGGCAAGCCCCACGCAGGAGCCGATCGAATCGTAATCGGGGTTTCTGTGTCCCATAATGAGCACGTTCCCGGCTTCTTTTGCCAGTTTGCAGAAGTAGGCGGAATTGACGCGCGAGGTCACGGTGGTGGAGCCGCTGATCGTGTTGACTCTGCCGCCGTAGATTGTAATGTTCCCGTCGTTGACCGCGGCTTGATCACCGCCTTTTTGCAGGGCGATATCGAGCGCGTCGCCCGCGGCGCGCGTTTTGTCTTCAATAGTGCCTTCAACGGCGCCCACGCCGATCGAAATCGTCACGGGGAAGCTGTTGTCGCCGAGCTGAATGTTCCGCACGGCGTCGAGGATCGAAAAGCGGTCTTCAATGCAGGTTCCGAGCGCCTTTCTGTCAAACACGAGCAGATATTTTTCGCGCTCGTATTCGCGGATCATGCCGTTCATGCCCATGACCCAGTCGCGCAGGCGGAACTCGATCTCGTTGACCGCGGTTTTGTAGTTGACGCGCACGTATTGCGTCAACTCCTGCAAGCTGTCGATGACCACGTAGGCAACCACGGGATCTTCGTCGTGCAGCTTTTGTTTGGTCTCTTCGAGCTCGGTCGTGTCTTCAAAAATGACGAAATAATACTCTTTGCCGCGCGAATGCATTTCAAAAGAACGCAGCTCGTAGCGGCGACCGTCGAGGATCGTGAACATCGGGTGTTCGTCCTGCTCGATGACGCCGTCGTCGGTGATCTTCTCGTCGCGGGCGCTTCTTCCGTTCTTGGCATAGAAGACGAGATCCTCGATCGGAACCTGACAAAACTCGGAAAGCCTTGTGTTGCAGATGGGAGAGGAGAACTGCAAAATCTCCTGGAGGCGGTTGCTCACGATCTTCACGATGCCGGCGGGATCGACAACGGCATAGGGGATGTTCACCATGTAGCGGAAGAGATCCCCGATCTCGGTCGTCATATAGTCGGCGGCTTCGTTGGCAAGCGTAATGCGGCGGTGCCGGATCAGATAGGTCGTCAAAAGATAGGCGGCAAGGATAAAGTACATTCCGAGGAGCAACACCCCGTAGGAGACCAGGTGTTCGCGCTCGGAATCGATCGATGCCAGCAGAATATAGCATCCAAACAACAGGATGCCGAACGACGCCACTACAATGAGCGGCAATCGCAAATCGGCTGTCATCGCTTTTTTCTGATTGTTTTGCATAAGGTTCTCCTTTCGGAAAAATCAATCGTCCCGCTTGTTGTCGGACGAGAAACGCGCCTTGAAAAGCTTTCTGCGGATCGGCGCAAAAACGGTATCAAACGCGGCGTAGAGCGCAAGAAGTTCCACAGCTCCCACCGAAAGGCAACAGCAAAGGGCAAGGAAAAAGATGAGGAAGAACATCCGCCCGCCTTTGGGTGCCAGCAAAAACAGACCTATAACGCGCTGCAAGCCCGAAAAGAAGAAGGGCAACAGCAGAATGATGCAGAAGTTTTCCGCCACGGCGTAAGGCAGCGTTCCCGAATTGAGAAAGAGCGTGAGCGCCGAGGAAACCAGATAAACCACCGCCGAGGGGATCCCGAGCAAAAGCAGGATCGCGTCGGGCGTTTTGGCATAGTCGTCATTCTCGTTCTGGAGAAACGATAACAAAAGCGATTGCCCGAAAAACGCCACTACACCGCAGACCGCCGTTACAAGTCCGGGCAA
>CADBFJ010000041.1:8568-18349 GCA_902793915.1 uncultured Ruminococcus sp. | reverse complement strand
TCAGTTGCTCCCAAACCGCAGGGGGCGTTACGCCGGCTTCGGCAAAACTCTGTTGCAGTTCGTCACGCAAGGCTTTCGCGTTCGCCGTCAGGTTTTCGCGAAAACCGTCCATGACCGAAAGGATCGTATCGCGGTCAAGGTTTCCGTAGGTTTTGAGAAAATAGGTGATCGCAAGTGCCAGCACAACGGCGAGGAACCCCGCCTGCGCCGCAACGAGTACGATCGAGCGGCGTTCGCGCTTTGCATAGGCGATCGAAAGAAAAAGATACGCGGGCAACGGAAAGAGCGCGGGCAACGCCCTTGCAAGAGAGCCTTGTGAGAGCAGTGCCGCCGCTCCGAACGCAATCGCCGAAGCAAACAGAGCAAAAACCGGTTTTTTGCAGGAGAGGATGAGATAGCTGCCCGATGCGAGTGCAACGTAGAGGGCGAGGATCACAAGCCCCGGAGCAACCGAAGCAAAGAGAGATACCGAGAGCCCGAGCACAAAAAATACGGTCAGAATGTTCCAAAGCCTGCGACTGCAAACAGCTACGTAAAAGAGCAGCAAGAAGGCTGCGGGGATCGCTACGGCGGAAAGATCGGCAAAGGGTAGCGAGAGCGACGCGATAAAAAGCGCAAAGACAGAAAGGATCACCGCGGCACGGCGGTTCATTCCGCCTGCGACGGGCGACGCGTCCCGATTGGTTTGGAAAAGACCCATTTTGCCCTCCTTTCTCGCAAAAACGGCATATCTATCTATTTTTGTAGTATATCATAACTTTTTTGCTTTGTAAACACTTCCACCCACTTTTTACAATTTTTTCACGAAAAATTCAGAGGCAAAAAAACAAATTTGAAAAAGGACTACACAAAGCCGCCGCGTTGTGGTAAAATAGATTTGATTATAAACTTTGATTTGTCCTTCCGGGAGGTCTTTATGAAACAGGATCGCAACAAGCCGCAGCAAAAAAAGCCGATCGCGCCGCTCTCGCTCGACGAGCAGACCGAACGCGAAGTCGTTGCGGGCCGAAACGCCGTGCGCGAGCTACTCCGCTCGGGCAGACCGATCGATAAAATTTTGTTGCAAAAAAGCGAAGACCGCTCGGGCTCGATCCTCATGTTGCTTCGAGAAGCGCTCGAACAAAAGATCCCGGTGGTGGAAGCCGAGAGAGCCAAACTCGATGCGCTCGCCGGCGGCATCCCGCACCAAGGGATTGTCGCGCTTGTGGCAGAAACCGAATACGTCTCGGTTGAGGATATCCTGCAACTGGCAAAAGACCGTGGAGAAGCCCCTTTCCTTGTGCTTTGCGACGGAGTGACAGACCCTTATAATCTGGGCGCCATCATCCGGAGCGCCGAATGTTGCGGCGCGCACGGAGTCATCATTCCCAAGCGCCGTTCGGCAGGGGTCAACGCAATCGTTTCCAAAGCCTCGGCGGGCGCCGTGGAACACATGGCGATCGCAAAAGTCACAAACCTGACCGCCGCGATCGAAACGCTCAAAGAAGCCGGCATCTGGGTCTTTGCCGCCGAAGCGGGTGGACAAAGCATTTACCAAACCGATTTTGCAGGTCCCTGCGCCATCGTCCTCGGGAGTGAGGGAAAAGGCGTTTCGCCGCTCGTCACAAAGACCTGCGACGGCGTCGTTTCCATCCCGCTTTACGGAAAGATCAATTCCTTTAACGTCTCGGCGGCAGCTGCAATTCTGTTTGCCGAGGTTGCAAAAGCGCACCATAAAAACGACTGAACTCCAATCGATCATTCCAAGGAAAGGAGAAGCTCATGCCAAAAGACAAAAACGATCCCAATGAAGTATCGGATCTTTTGAAAAATCTGCGCAGCCAATTCGGCGTGCCAGAACCCGAAGAGCCGAAAGCGCCCGAACAAGACGAAGCGCCCACAGAAGCCGAAAAAGTGCCGACAGAAGAGCCCGCTTTTGAAAAAGCGCCCGAGGAGCCCGAAAAGGCAGATCTTGACAACGTCATGGTAGAAGCCGAGGCGTTTGATACGATCGAAGACGCGCCGGTCGAACCGACCGAAGCCTCCCCGGCAGAAGATTCCGACGACGATGCGCTGACCATCGAGGAGCTTCTTGAAAAAGACGCAAAGGAAGATCCTGCCGACGAACCGACCGAAGCCGCACAACCGCTCCAAGAAGAGTTGGAAGAGCCGCCCGCGCAAGATGAGCAGGACAAAAAAGAAGAACGCGGCGAAGACCTCTTTGCCAAGTTTTTTGAAAAAGAAGACGAAGCGCCCGACGAAAGCGAAGACGAAGTCCCCGACGAAGACGAAGCTCTCTCGGAAGATGAAATTCCCGAAGAGGATGAAACTCCCGAAGAAGACGAAGTTTCGGAGGATCAGATCGCGTTTGAAATGCCCGAAAGCGCGGCGAACAAAGATGCCGAACCCGCTCCCAAAGGAGCGCCGGAACCGGCAGTTAAAAGCGCGCCGGCTCCCGCCCCGAAAGCGCCGGCGCAACCGCCTGCCGCAAAGCCCTTGCGCGAGTCGGTGCCGGTTGGAAAAGCCGTTGCTTCGGAACAGATCAAGATCGAGCATATGCCGGTTCTTCCGGTGGATCCCTCGGCGCGTTCCTCCGACGAGGAACCCTCGGTGGAGTTCCTCGAGCGCTCCTCTCCCGATCTTTCCTCGCTCTCGGATGAAGAGCGCCTGAAAAAAAGCAATCTTTCTGAAGAAGACATCCGCATGATGCTCGAATTCGGATACGAAGACGATCTGCGCCGCGTTCTGGGTCCGCGCACCGTGCGAAACATCAAATATCCGGGCGACGCGCTTGAGCGTACGCGGCTCGATCTTTGTCCGTTCGCTTATACCGGAAAAGAATACGGCGGCTCACCCGAAGAACGCAAAAAGACGCTTGCCCTTTATCAAAAAGAAAAGTCCTTTTTGATCTGGCGGATGATCGTCGTCTCGATCTGCACGCTCGCCCTCCTCTTCCTCGACGTTTGGGCAAAGCAGGTCGTCACCTGGCCGCACCCCGCCCTTCCCTCGATCTGCGGAGCCTTGATTTTGCTCCTTGCCGCGGCGTTTTCGCACCGCGCGCTGACGAGCGGATATCGAAGCCTCATCTATTTTGCACCTACGCCGCATTCGATCCCCGCGCTCTTTTTCCCGATCGCGATCGTACTCGATCTTTGGTCGGCATTCTTAACCACCTCTCCCTTCCCTGCTGTCAATTTCCCGGTTGCCCTGCTATTTCTTTTGTCGGCGCTGGGCGACGTCTTCCGCTTCACCACCGAAAAGCGTACTTTCCTTGTGGTGTCTTCCGCAGAGGCAAAAATAGCGATCGACCCTTACGTCCGTCACAAAAAGAAAATTCAGGGCGAAGACCGGATTCTTTGCATCATTGATGACGCCCCCGATTCTGCCGAATACAGGGTTCGGACGTCGCAAGCGGTCACGGGATTTTTCCGCCGTTGCGGAAATCTTTCGGGATCGGTCAAATCCTTCTCGCTCATCCTGTCGCTCTCGTTCGGTCTTGCCCTTGCCGGCGGACTGTTTGCCTGGATCTTTTCCAAGGGCGTTTTGCAGACGCTTTCGGCGTTTGTGAACATCCTGCTCTTTGCAGCTCCGGTTTCCTCGATCTTTGCTTTCTTTTATCCCGCCCGCCTCGTGTCGGGAGAACTCGCTCAAAAGCGGGTCGCGGTCGTAGGAGAAGAATCAATCGACGAGCTGAAAGAAAAACACACCCTGCTTTTTTCCGACAACCTGGTCTTTACGAGCGGCAGTTGCTCGCAGACCCCGATGAGTCCGGATGCCGATTCCAAGCAGGATCTACGCCTCGCCGGCATTCTCTTCCGCAAACTGGGCGGCGTTCCCGCACAGGTTTCGGTAGAGACTTTTCCCGCCTCGCCCGACCCGGCAGTTTCGATCCTGCGCATCCGCGAAGATGGCGTAGAAGCATTGATTGATAACCGCTACCACGTGCTGGCAGGCAGTCGGGACTATCTCGTCAAATGCGGCATCCGTTGCCCCGCCGAGCCAAAAACCAAAACCTGGCAAAGCGTTACCACCTCCGAGCTTTTGATCGCAATCGACGACGTTGTAAAGCTTCGCTATGCGATCACTTACAGCGAAATCGAATCCTTCAAAGCGCTCCTTGAGCGCTTGCGGAAAGTCGGCACCGAGGTCGGCGTTTTTACCTATGATCCCTCGCTCAACAATCGCTTTTTGCAAAAATTCTACGGCGACGAGATCCCGCCCGTTCTGGTCAAGCCCGGCGTCTTTGACACCGAAGCCGATCTTACGATCGCGGATTCCGCCGTGGTTGCGCTCGGTGAAGAAAGCAGCAAACTGGCGGACGCCGTCGAGGCGGCGGCAAAGATCCGTCGCGCCCGCAAGCTCGGTTTCCGCGTCAGCTGGATCGCGTCACTCCTCGGCACCGCATTTGCCACAATCTGTATTCTCTTTGACCGCATCCCGGGTCTTGCCGCATTTTCGGCATTCCACATCGCCGTGCTTCTTGTTACCTGGGGCGTGCAAACCGCGCAATTCAAGCATAAAAATTCCTAATTCAAACTGCCGCCGAAAAGGCGGCAGTTCTTTCGGGAGAACCCATGAAAAACGACAACAGCAGCATTCTCAAATCAGTTTCCAAGCCCGGGCGCTATTGCGGCGGGGAGTATGGGGAGATCGTCAAAGACAAAAATGCCGTCAAGGCGCGTTTTGCCTTCTGCTTCCCCGATTCCTACGAGATCGGTATGTCGAACCTCGGCGTGCGCATCCTTTACGGTGTGCTCAATGAGGACGACCGCATCTGGTGCGAGCGCGCCTATGACCCGTGGGTCGATATGCAGGACGCCATGAAACAGCACGACCTGCCGCTCTGCGCGCAGGAGAGCGGCGACCCGCTTTCGGTATTCGATTTTGTGGGCTTTACCCTGCAATACGAAATGTGCTACACCAACGTCCTCAATATGCTTGATCTGGCAAAGATCCCGCTCGAGAGCAAAGACCGAAAAGAAAGCGATCCCATCATCATAGGCGGCGGTCCCTGCTCCTACAATCCCGAACCTGTCGCCGATTTTTTCGATCTCTTTGACATCGGCGAGGGCGAGGAACTGCTCCCTGCGATCGTCGATCTCTATATCCGCATGAAAGAGGACGGAACCTATACAAGACAAGGCTTTTTGCACGAAGCGGCGCGTAGCATCCCCGGCGTTTATGTCCCCGCGTTTTACGACGTGACCTACAAAGAAGATGGGACGATTGCCGCAATCACGCCGCTCTATGACGATATTCCAAAAAGCGTGCAAAAGCAGATCATAAAAGACCTTGACAAGGTCTATTATCCCGACAAGGTCGTGCTTCCCTACATCGAAACGGTACACGACCGCATCATGCTCGAAGTCTACCGCGGCTGTATCCGCGGTTGCCGCTTCTGCCAGGCGGGCATGATCTACCGCCCGGTACGCGAAAAGACGCCCGAGGTTCTGAACCGCCAGGCAAAAGCACTCTACGAGAGCACAGGATATGAAGAAATTTCGCTCTCCTCTCTCTCGATCAGCGATTATACCGGGATCGAGCCGCTCTGCGAAAAGCTCCTTTCCTGGACCGACGACAACATGGTTTCGCTCTCGCTCCCCTCTCTGCGCGCCGACAAATTCAGCAAGGAATTGCTCGATCGGATCGACCGCGTGCGCTCCTCGTCTTTGACCTTTGCGCCCGAAGCCGGCACCCAGCGCCTGCGCGACGTCATCAACAAAAACGTGCGCGAGGAGGACGTGCTGCGCTCGGTCAACGTCGCCTTTGACGCCGGCAAAAATGCGGTCAAGCTCTACTTTATGAACGGGCTTCCCACCGAGACCGAAGAGGATCTGCTCGGCATTGCCGACCTTGCAAACAAGGTGGTGGACGCTTTCTATGAAAACCCCCACCACTCAAGGAACGTGCAGGTTACGATCAGCGTCGCCTGCTTCGTCCCCAAGCCATTTACGCCCTTCCAGTGGGAGGCACAGGACACGATGGAACGCCTTGCCGAAAAACAGGAGTTCCTGAAAAAAGCGATCACCAACCGCCACGTGCGCTATCAGTACCATGATGCAAAGGTCTCGCGCGTCGAGGCGATTTTGGCAAAGGGCGACCGCAAACTCTGCCGCGTGATGAAGCTCGCCTTTGAAAAAGGGTTTCGCTTTGACGCCTGGACCGAGTTCTTCGATTATGATAAGTGGATGTCGCTCTTCCTTGAAACCGGTCTTGACCCCGCCTTTTACGCCAACCGCAAGATCGATCCCGACGAAATTCTCCCTTGGGACGTGATTGACTGCGGCGTTTCCAAAGCCTTTTTCAAACGCGAACGCGAAAAGGCATATCAAGGGATCACGACCCCCAACTGCCGCGAACAATGCTCGGCTTGCGGGGCAAACAAACTCGGTGGCGTTCGTGCCGTCTGCCCGGGCTGCGACAAGGGAGAAGTGCCGCAAGAGGAGCCCGTCCCGGCGCCCGTCCCCTCTCCCTGGGAGAAGATTGAACCTTTCCGCACCTATCGGATCAAGTTCCGCAAAATCGGCAGTCTGCAATACATCTCGCATCTCGACCTGCAGCGGACGCTGCTCCGCGTGCTGGTGCGCTCCAAGGTCCCGGTCTGGTACACGCAGGGCTTTAACCCGCATCCAAAGATCATTTTCGGTCTTCCCCTCTCGGTCGGCACCGAAAGTCTCACCGAGTTCATCGACCTGCGCGTAGATCGCGACATTCCGCCCGAAGAGATCAAAGAACGCCTCAACCGCGAATTGACCGAGGAGATGCAGGTGCTCGAAGTTTACGAATCTCCCACTCCTTTCTGCGAGATCGCCTACGCCGCGTACGAGATTTCTCTCAACCTTAAACACACGCCGAAAACGCTCGCAAGCGATCTCAAAAAGCTCTTGACCGAGGGTCCATTGTTCGTGACCAAAAAGACCAAATCGGGAGAAAAGCAGGTCAACATCGTCGAACGGATCAAACGCCTTGAAATCGAAACCGATGAAAACGGCGTCAAGCTCTCGGTTCTGCTGACGGCAGGCGGCGACAACTATCTCAACCCAGAACTGCTCATAACCGAAGCCAAGCGTGCGCTTTCGATCCTGCAAGATCCTTACGAAACCTATTCGATCCTTCGCACCCACGTCTATCTTGCCGACGGCACAACCGAATTCCGATAAGAGAAACCCCGAAGCGGGGGAACTTCCATTGGGAAGTTCCCCCGCTTTTTGCATATCCTGTGAATAAAGGAACAGCAAAAAATTCCTCTTTGATTTTTTGTGCGCGGCGATTAAAAGTGCGCCTCAAGCGGCAAAAATAGGAACAGACGGGGAGGAAAAATGCCCCGAAAAACCGAAAGGAACCGAAAGGTCATGAACATAAAACGAGGAGATATCTACTATGCGGATTTAAGTCCCGTGGTCGGCTCGGAACAGGGTGGACTGCGCCCGGTGCTCATCATTCAAAACGACGTCGGCAACCGGTACAGCCCGACCGTGATTGCGGCGGCAATTACTTCCCGGTTGGGGAAAACCCGACTGCCCACCCACATCGGCGTTTACGCCTCGGAGGTGGGGCTCTCCAGAGATTCGGTCATTCTGCTTGAACAGGTACGCACGCTCGATAAGCGCCGGCTGAGAGAAAAAATGGGACACCTGGATGAGCGCCAGATGCGCGACGTGAACACCGCCATCTCGATCAGTTTCGGGTTGGGTTCGCCCGCCGAAGACGCCGCCGCACGGGCAAAACTGGGCGGGGATGGAACCCCGACCCGCGCCGCGGCAAGCATTTCGGCTCCGAAGCGAAACGAATCCATCGGATAAAGCGACAAAACGCTTTTGTTTTTTGTCGCGAGGGAAGTAGAGGACTGCCGACTTCGGCAGTCCTCTTTTCTGTTGTTTTTTTGTAAAAAGAACCGTTTTCCTCTTGATTTTGTCTCAAGAATACGATACAATACAAGATGGTATATTATAAAAATTCGGAGGGCTATCATGGAACGGGTTTCCAAACAGAATTATTACCTCGATATTGCCCAGACGGTGGCGGAGCGCTCGACCTGTATGCGCAGGATGTTCGGCGCCATCATCGTGGCGAACGACTCGATCATTGCGACCGGCTACAACGGTGCACCGAGAGGGCGGAAGAACTGCTCGGATCTCGGGATTTGTATGCGGGACAAGCTGAACATTCCGCGCGGGGAGAGATACGAACTCTGCCGCTCGGTGCACGCCGAGGCAAACGCCATCATCGCCGCTCCCAGAGAGCAGATGCTCGGCGCCACGCTCTACATGGTCTGCGTCGATCCCAAAACCAAGCAGGTACAACCCGGCACCTCCTCCTGCATGATGTGCAAGCGACTCGTCCTCAACGCGGGCATCAAGACCGTTGTCGTGCGCGACACGCCCGACACCTATCGAGAGATCGACGTTGCCTCCTGGATCGAAGACGACGACTCGCTCTCGGGCGTGTTCGGCTATTGAGGCGCTCTATGAAAAAATTTCGCTTTGCGCTGCTTTTGCTCGCACTGCTCCTTTGCTTTGCCGCCTGCAAGAAGCTGCCCACGCTGACGCCTTCCGCACAGGGATACCTGCACAGCGACGGCGGGCTTTATCTGGAAGCACCTATAAATTATATTGCCGCAAGCCGTTCCAAAGATGCCGTGGCAACGCTGACCGACGCCACCGGCAAGCATCCGCTCTACGATGCGGGAAAAGGACTACTTTGCACCGAGGGCGGCGAGCTTTATGCCGAGGAAGGAACGCTCTTCCCGTCCCTTCGTGAGTTTTATCCCACCAAATTTGTCGTTTGCAAGGAAGAAGTGGCGCGCACCGAGATTCTCTCTTCCAGAGATGCCGAAATTTTGCAAAGCATTGTCCTCTCGTTCAAAAGTTTACTGCTTGACCCCGAGGAATGGGATCTGTTGCAGGAATTTGAAAATGCGCGCTATTTTCTTCTGCTCTTCTCGGAGGAGGATTACCCCGATCTTTGTTTCCGGCTCGAATACTATCTCTTTGACAAGAATGAGGATCCTTACAAAAACTGGACCTATGGCACCGACCGCGTCGGCTTCCTTTACGACCGCGACAAAAACCTTTACACAGTAGCCCCCACGGCGCTCGATGCCCTCTTCCCGGAGGATTTCACATGACCGAAACGATTTTGAAGCCGACTGCCGTGCAAGAAAAAGCGGATCGCGAGCCAAAACCGTTGCGCGTCTGTTTTGTCTGCACCGGCAACACCTGCCGCTCTCCAATGGCGGAAGCGCTCGCCAACGCCATGGCAAAAGAGGCAGGACGTTCGATCGAAGCCTTCAGCGCAGGTCTTTTTGCAAGCGGGGAACCCATGGCAAAAAACGCGATCCTTGCGCTGTCAAATGCGAAAATCCCGGAAGTGCACCCTTATCGCCTGCACCTCTCTCATTCTTTGACCGAGGAAGAAGCGAAGAGCTATGATCGGCTCATCGGCGTCACCCACCGTCACGCGCTCGAGCTTTTTTTCCGCTTCCCTGCGCTGGTTGATAAAATTGTTTCTCTTCCCCACGACGTAGCCGATCCGTTCGGCGGCGATCTTGCCGTTTATACCGCTTGCCTGGAACAGCTGAAGCAGGAAATTGCCGAGCTTCTCTTCCCGGAGGTGGCAAAATGACCCCGGTCAAACTGCGGAAAGAGCACCTTCCCGATCTTACAAAACTGGAACTCGAAATTTTTGGCACCGACGCCTGGAGCGCCGAAGCGCTCGCCTTTCTTTTGACCGATCGGGCAACCGGCTGGTGTATGGAAGAAGACGGTCATGCCGTGGCGTACGGCGGAATGCTCTATGCGCC
>CADBFJ010000041.1:6829-8544 GCA_902793915.1 uncultured Ruminococcus sp. | reverse complement strand
GCGCTCGAGCAAGATGCCCGCGCGCACGGTGCAAAAGCGCTCTTTCTCGAAGTGCGGGCTTCCAACCTGCCCGCCATCCGTCTTTATGAAAAGGTCGGTTTTTGTGCCGTCGGCAGACGCCCCGGCTTTTACCGTGCGCCGACCGAAGACGCACTGGTCATGCAAAAAGAACTCGACTGAACTCTGCGAAAGGGGGACTTTTCCCCATGTATCTTCTCGGAATTGAAAGCTCCTGCGACGAAACCTCCGCCGCCATTGTGGAAATGGGCGACGGCGTTCGGCGCATTTGTTCCAATATCGTGGCGTCCCAGATTGAGACTCACAAGCTCTATGGCGGCGTCGTTCCCGAAATTGCCAGCCGCGCGCACGTCGAAGCGATCTCTCGCGTCACAAAAGACGCGCTTGAAACCGCCGGCATCCCGCTCTCCAAAGTGGACGCGATCGCCGTGACAGCCTACCCCGGTCTTATCGGCGCGCTGCTCGTCGGCGTGAACTTTGCCAAATCGCTCGCCTATGCAAACAGGATCCCGCTCGTTCCAATCAACCACATTCACGGGCACGTGGCGGCGGCATATCTTTCCAACCCTGACCTCAAGCCACCCTTCCTTGCGCTCGTCGTCTCGGGCGGGCACACTTCGCTCTACAAAGTGACCGACGACACGCACTACGAGGAACTCGGTTCCACGCGCGACGACGCGGCGGGCGAAGCCTTTGATAAGATCGGCCGCGTGATCGGTCTTCCCTATCCCGGCGGCGCCGCGCTCGACGCACTGGCAAACGAGGGCGATCCCAAGGCGATCCCGCTTCCCTCTCCCGCACTCGCCGGAGAAACGCTTGATTTTTCCTTCAGCGGCATCAAGAGCGCCGCGCTCAATTACCTCAACGAAAAACAGATGAAGGGCGAGGCGGTCGATCGTGCCGATCTTGCGGCTTCCTACACCGCCCGCATCGTCGAAGCCCTGACCAAAAAAGCCGAGAGGGCCTTGGTAGAAACCGGGCTTTCCACGCTTGTGCTTGCCGGAGGCGTTGCCGCAAACAGCCATTTGCGCGCCGCCCTGACCGCGCTTTGCAAAAGGCGCAAGGTGACGCTCGCACTACCCGAAAGATCGCTTTGCGGCGACAACGCCGCCATGATCGCCGCCGCAGGATACTACGAATTCCTTGCCGGAACGCGCGCGGGGACCGACCTCAACGCTTCGGCGTCCGACGAGGGGATCGGTGCGAATTTGTCAAGTCCTTTTTGAAAAATAATTTTAACAAAAACGCAATTTCGTCGCTTTTCACGAATTGTAAAAGAAATAAAAATTTTTTCTCCCGACTTTGGTTTTCCACAGGACTTTTCCACAGACTGTTGAAAACCTCTCTTCCGAACCGCGAAAAACAAAGGCAACACAAGATGTGCCGAGCGGTCGCAAATTCGGACACCAAATCTTGACGATTTTTTGCAAAATACGACAAAATTGTCCCTGTGGAAAAGAAATTTTGCAAATCGTTTCATTTTTTGCAAACTTCGTCAGCCTGCACAAAAATGAAAAGATACGGGAAATTATGCATCCCATTTTGGGTTCGATTTCCGAAAGGACACTTTTTATGAAATCTTCGGGCAAAATAAAAAAGACAGCAAAAAAGCAGGAAGTCTCCCCTGCCGTCATTCACCGTCTGCCCCGCTATTTCCGCTATCTGCGGGTGCTGATGCGCGAAGGGAAAAACCGCGT
>CADBFJ010000041.1:0-6821 GCA_902793915.1 uncultured Ruminococcus sp. | reverse complement strand
CAGGATCTCAACTGCTTCGGCGGCTTCGGTCAGCAGGGCTACGGATACAACGTGACCTTCCTTTACGCCAAGATCTGCGAACTGCTCGGCGTGGGCGCGGGCTTTTCCGCCATCGTGGTGGGCGCGGGCGACCTCGGTCGCGCGCTCTCGCGTTCGGATATGTTTGAAAAACGCGGCGTCGACGTGATCTCACTTTTTGATGTAAACCCTGCGCTCATCGGGAAAACGGTCAACGGCGTCCTCATCCGCGATATTGCCGAGCTCGAAGCCTTCTGCCGCGAAAATCACGTTGACATGGCGGTTTTGACCGTGCCGAAAGACAAGAGCGAAGAAGTGGCTTCCCGCCTTGCTTCCTGCGGTGTCAGCGGCATCTGGAACTTTACCGGCAAAGAACTGGCGGTCGAATCGGTCGCGGTGGAGAACGTCCACCTGGGCGACTCTCTTATGATCCTCGAATACCGCCTCAACCAAACCGAAAACAAACGATAAGGAGGACTGCGACAAAATGCCTTTGCAATTTGCTTATGGGTCACAGGTGTTGACCCTGCCCGCATCTGCCGCACGCGAACTGAAAAACGCGTCTTTGACAGAACTACGTGCCCTCCTTGCCCTCTCGCAGGATCTCTCTCTTGCCGAGGATCCGAAAGCGCTTTCAAAAGAGATCGGGTGCCGTGAAAAGGAAGCGAAGGACGCGCTTGCAAAATGGCGCGATCTCGGCGTTCTCGTTGACGCCGACGCTGCCGTATCTCCCGCGCGCCAAACGACGCGTCTGCGCCACGCCGACGAGATCCCGCGCTATTCGACAAGCGAACTTGCAGACCTTTTGGAGAGGCGCGAGAGCGTCCGGGTACTCCTCGATGAAGCGCAATCGATTCTGGGCAAACTCTTCACCCCCGCCGAAACCAATCTCGTGATCGGCATGGTCGATTATCTCGGGCTTTCGGAGGAAGCCGTACTTCTGACGCTCGCGCACTGCAAAAAGATCGGCAAAACCAATCTGCGCGCCATTGAAAAATACGCCATCACGCTCTGCGACAAGGGCGTGACCGACCCTGCCTCGATGGAGGAGGAGTTCTTGCGTGAAGAAACCTTCCGCTCTTTTGAAGGGGAGCTTCGCTCGCTGTTCGGGCTGAAATCCCGCGCGCTTTCGGCAAAAGAGGAGCGCTTTGTGGCGAACTGGATCGCATACGGATACGACGATATGGAGATCATCCGCCGCGCCTATAACATTACGGTCGACGCGACTTCGGAGGCGTCGCTCCCTTACGCCAACGCCATCCTCGAGACCTGGCACGCCTTGGGTCTTTCCACGCCGGAAGAGATCGACCGCCATCTTGCCGAAGAAGCCGAACGCAAAGCAGGCAAAAAGAAGGGGAAAGAGCCGACGCTTGGAAACAGTTTCAATGACGACGACTTTTTTGCGGCGGCGCTTCGCCGCAGTTTCGGCACCAAGAAAAAAGGAGACGAAAAATGAGATCCAGACAGGAAAATTTCAGACTGGTCAAAGAGGAATTTGAAGAAAAAGCAAGACGCGCGCTTGCCGACGCCGAAGAAAGACGCGTGGAAGTCGCGGCAAAGATCCCCGAGCTCGGAAAGATCAACGCCGAGTTTTCACACTTTGGCGCAAAACTCATGACTCTCCTTGCTCCCGGGATCGACCCGAACGTCGAAGTCGCCAAGCTACGCGCCGAAAACGAGGCGCTCCTATCCCGCAGGGCAGAACTCTTAAAGCAAAACGGTTACCCCGCTGATTATTGCGACGTCCGCTATGAATGCCCTCTCTGCAACGATACCGGCTACAACGGCATGAAAATGTGCGATTGTATGCGCCGCCGCCTGTTTGAGATGAATATGGAATCTTCGGGCATGGCGCGTCTGCTCCGCAAACAGACCTTTGAAAACTTCACGCTCGATTATTACAAGGATTCTCCCGAAACCTACGCCGTGATGGAGCAAAACCTCGCGCGGGCAAAAGAATATGCCGATACCTTTTCCGAAAACTCTGACAGTCTTCTCTTTCTCGGCGGAACGGGACTCGGAAAAACGCATCTTTCCTCCGCGATTGCCAACCGGGTTTTGGCAAAAGGCTTTGACGTTTACTATAACAGCGCCGTCGGGATGATCTCGGATTTTGAATACCGTCGTTTCGGCAACGGGCTTGCCGAGGAAAGCGACGACACCCGCCGCTATACCGAGTGCGATCTGCTCCTCGTCGACGATCTCGGAACCGAGGTGGTCAACCAGTTTACCCTCTCCTGCCTCTATTACGTCATCAGCACCCGCCTAAACCTCCAAAAGCCTACCATCATCAGCACCAACCTGACTTCGAGCGAACTGCGCAAAACCTATAACGACCGTATTGTCAGCCGTCTTATGGGCGAGTATATCCTCTTCCCCTTCCTCGGCACCGACGTGCGGAAACAGAAGTTGGGGTAAAATGTTTTTTTGAAGAATGGATGCGGGGGGACCTTTTTTGAAAAAAAGGTTCCCCCGCTCCCCTTCCAAAAAACTTTTCTTTCACAAAAAGCGCCCGCCAATAAAAGCGAGCGCTTTTTTCTTTTTGCCGGAGTTTTTAAAAAGGGTGCTGGGAAAACTTTTGCAAAAAGTTTTCCCCGCGTATTTTTGATATTTTATAGCCCCTCAAAAAACGCGACCAGCGTTTTCCAAAATGCCTCGGCGGAATCGAGGTCAAGGCGTTCGGTCGGCGAATGGAGGTCTTTGATCGTGGGCGCGATCGAAATCATATCCATTTCGGGGATCTTTCCGTAGATCTCGCCGCACTCGAGCCCCGCGTGAATGACGTTGACGACGGCATCCTTGCCGAGCACTTTTTTGTAGGCGTCAAGGTAGCGGTCTCTGACATCCGATTTTGGGGCATATTCCCAACCCGTATAGCGGTTGTGGAATTTGACGTCGGCTCCGTTTTTGGCAGCCAGCGCCGAGAGTTCCTTTTCATTAGCGTCAAGCTGCTCCTTGATCGCGGAGCGGGAGGAAAGCATCACCGAGACCTTCTCTCCCTCGGTTTTGACGATGCCGAGGTTCTGCGACCACTCGACAAGCCCTTCCACGTTCTCGCTCATTTTGAGAACGCCGATTCTCGGCTCGCAAAGGAGTGAAAGTAGGCGCGAGGTATCCTCTTTGGTAAAGCAAAGTTCGTCCTCTGCCGTCTCGACCGTAAGGCTTGCTCCCTTGTCGATTGGGAGAAGCGTTGCGAGATAGCGCTCGCCGAACGCGTTTGCCTGATCCTCTGCCGCGCCGGGATCGTCCACACCGATCACGGCAACGCACCCGCGCGGAATGGCGTTGGTCTTTCCGCCGCCATCAACCGAGGCAATACGGAAGCCGGGAAGCTCGGAAAGCGATTGCAACAGAAGCCCCATGGCGCGGATCGCGTTGGCGCGTCCCTCGTGAATGTTCTCTCCCGAATGTCCTCCGGCAAAACCCGAAAAGGTCAGTTTCAGTGCCGGGCGTGTCTTGTCCTCGCGCGTGGCAGAAAAGGTGATGTCGCTCCGCACGCCGCCGCAGGAACCCGCCGTGATGATTCCGAGATCGGAGTTGTCCAGATTGAGCATCCGGCGCGCGGTAACAAGCGAAAAATCGAACTCGCAGACACCGCCGAGTCCCACTTCCTCGGAGGAAGTAAAGAGACACTCCACCACGGGGTGGCGCTTGATCTCGCCATCCATCACGGTCATGGCGAGCGCAACGCCGATCCCGTCGTCGGCACCGAGTGTTGTGCCATTGGCGCGCAGGTAGTTTCCATCCACGACAAGGTCAATACCGTCCTTGAGAAAGTCGTGCTCCACGCCTGCATCCTTTTCGCAGACCATATCGGTGTGCGCCTGGAGCAAAATCGGCGGGACGTTTTCCATCCCGGGTGTCGCGGGAACTCTTACAAAGACGTTTTTTGCCTCGTCGCGCACGACGAAAAATCCGCGCTCTTTTGCAAAGTTCTCCAAAAAGGCGGCGATCTTCTCCTCGTGATAGGAGGGGCGCGGAATGGCGCTGATGCGCTCAAAATTCAAAAACAACGAATCGGGGGTTCTGCCCGTGATCTTACGTTCCATCATCAAGTCCTTCTTTCAAAAGAGAGACCGCACCACAGTGCGGCACTCTCGTATTTTTTATTTGCGGTCTTTGGCAAGGTTCAAAGTCCCCTCGCGCATCAGATCCAGGTGCTCGAGCGAGAGCCCGGTGCCGATCGCCACGCAGGAGATCGGATCTTCCGCCACCCTCGTGGGAATACGAGTCACACGCTCAACAAGCTTGTCAAAACCCCAGAGCAGACTTCCGCCGCCTGTCATCACAATGCCCTGCTTGAGAATGTCGCCGAGCAGTTCGGGCGGGGTATTTTCGATCACGAAGCAAACCGCGTTGAGGATCTCGGTGACAGGCTCCGAAAGCGCTTCAATCATTTCATGGGAGCGCAGGCGGATGACCTTGGGAAGCCCCGTATTCATACAGCGGCCCTTGACGTCCACCGTGACTTCTTCGGGACGCTCATAGACCGAACCGATGTGCTTTTTCACCTCTTCGGCAGTCCGCTCGCCGATCAGAACGCTGTGCTTTCTCCTTACGTAGCGCACGATAGCTTCGTCAAACTTGTCGCCCGCGATCTTGATCGAGCGCGAAACGACCACACCGCCGAGCGACAAGACCGCAACGTCGGTAGTTCCGCCGCCGATATCCACGACCATACAGCCCTTTGGTTGATAGATGTCAAGTCCTGCGCCGATGGCTGCGGCTTTGGGCTCTTCAATAAGGTAGCACTTGTGCGCGCCGGCTTCTTTTGCCGCGTCAACCACAGCGCGTTCTTCGACCTCCGAAATGCCTGATGGGATACAGATCATCACGCGCGGGGGAAAGAACAGGTTGCCGCAGGCTCTGCGGATGAAATACTGGATCATTTTGAGCGTCACTTCGTACTGACTGATGACCCCTTCGCGCAAAGGGCGGATCGCGGCGATGTTGCCGGGCGTTCTGCCAAGCATCTGCTGCGCTTCCTTGCCCACTTTAAGAATTTTATCGGTGTTGGTGTCGATGGCGACCACCGAAGGCTCCTGCAAAACGATCCCCTTGCCCTGTACGTAAACCAGCACGCTGGCAGTACCGAGGTCGATCCCGATGTTTCGGCTTAAATTGTAGGAACGGATCTTTTTCGACAAGCGATCGAGAAAAGCGGGTTTATGCTTTGCCCACCATTTCCGAATGCGCGCGAACTGTTTTTTGAACCAATTCATGGGACGGATCTGCTCCTTTCCTTCGAGGTCTTTTTTTCTATTTTATCACGAAACAAACGAAAAATCAATCTTTTTGCAAAAATCAGGCGTAGGGTTTGGTCGAAAAGGCGGCTTCGCGCGGGTTTCTCCCCACTTCGTCAAAGGTGATCGAAACGCAGAGCACGCGCTTTGCGCCCGCGCTCTTAAGAAGTTTTGCACAAGCGACCATCGTGGCACCCGTTGTGACCGTGTCGTCCACGAGGAGCACCGTTTTGCCCGAAAGATCGGCTCTGCGTGTCAGCGCAAAGGCGTTTTTCGCGTTCTGCAATCTGCCGCCGACGTCGAGTTCTTTCTGCGCTTTATTTTTGCCGCGTTTGCGAATCAACACATCGCAGCGCGGGATCCCAAGGTGCCCGGAAAGCTCTTTGGAAAGACGCTCGGCTTGATCCATCCCCGCCCTCGCGGCAGCGCGCCGATGTCTTGGCGCATAGGCAAGCAAACACTCGTCAAGTTTGATTTTTTCGGTTTGCAGATAGGAGAAGATGTTCGGCGAGATCTCCTCGCCCAAAAAGGAGTAAAGCCGTGCCGAGGAAGTCTCCTTCATGCGAAAGAGCACCCGATTGGGCAGCGTCCTTCTCCCCGCTTTGTAATAGGCTGTTTTGAACAGCACGCGAAGTCCCGCTTTTTGCATCAGTTCTGTCGTGCAAAGGCATTCGCGCACCGGCTTGTTGCAAAAGCCGCAAACCTCTTCGGTCTCTTTTTCCCACTCGTCCCGGCAGGTTTTGCAAAACGGAAGATCGGTATCAAAGGGCAGGCGCTCGCGGCAAAAAAGGCATTTGGGCGGACAAAGGAGCGACGAGAGGCGGATCACTTTGTTTCTCCTTTCGCTTCACAAAGGCGGCAGGAAAGTCCGGTGTATCTTACGATCTTATGGTGGTTGCGGATCATGGTTTCCACAACCTCTGCCCTGCCCACGAGGATCACCATGGTCTGCGCCCTTGTGACCGCCGTGTAAAGCAGATTGCGAAAGAGGAGCATGGCGGGCGCCGATCCTAAAGGAAGAATGACGATCGGATACTCGGATCCTTGACTTTTATGCACCGTGATCGCGTAGGCAAGCACCAGATTTTCAAGGAGTGAAAGATCGTATTGCACGGTCCTGTCATCAAAGCGGACTTCCATTTTTTCGCGCACGCGGTCGATCGAAAGCACCGTGCCGACGTCGCCGTTGAAAATGCCGTGCCCGGTCGATCCGTCGTCGCGGGTCCATTCGAGTTCGTAATCGTTTTTGATCTGCATCACGCGGTCACCCTCGCGGAAGATCGTATCGCGGAATTTGTACTCTTTTTTCTCGGGCGACGGCGGATTCAAAGCGTCCTGCAAAACAAAGTTGAAGCTCTCGGTCCCCGTGCCTCCCTTGCGCGAAGGGCAAAGAATCTGCGTCCCCGCGATCGCAAGCTCGCCATAGGTGCGCGGCAATCGCGTTTTAACGAGATCCCGGACCGTTTCGACGATCTGCTCGTCGGTTTTGCGCGCAAGAAAGAAAAAGTCCTTGTCTTTGGCGTCAAGGCGCGGCATCTCGCCGCGGTTGATCGCGTGGGC
>CADBFJ010000040.1 GCA_902793915.1 uncultured Ruminococcus sp. | reverse complement strand
ACTGTGCGGTCTCGGGTTCAAAATCAAGCACATCCCCGATGATCGATTGTTTGGTAACGGTCATGGTCTTATATCCTTTCTTCTGGAAAAATTTTCTTCTCTATTATACCCCTTTTCGGTCTTTCTGTCAATCGCAAAGCAAAAATTCCTCGTTTTTTTCGCGGATCGGGGCGCTTCTTCTTGACAAAGTAAAAAGATATTGTTATAATTAAGTTGGTATAGAATGACAGAAGGAGGCTTCCCATGAAAAACGCTTTTCCGGAACTTTTGGGAAACCAAGCCTTGCGTGAACGCTTCCGTGATGACATTCTTTCCGGCACGCTCGCTCACGCCTAGCAAGGCTCTTTGCCGCCGCGCTCTCCTGCGAAAAAAAGGATGAGGACGGTGTTCCCCTGCCCTGCGGCGTTTGCCCTGCCTGCAAAAAGATCCTCTCGGGCAACAGCCCCGATCTGAAATTCATCGGGTGCAAGAGCGACAAAGCCACCATCGGCGTTGATGCGATCCGCGAACTTCGCATGGACACCGCTATGGCGCCCAACGACGTGGAAGTGAAACTCTATGTCATCGAGGAAGCGCAGCTTATGACGATCCAGGCGCAAAACGCGCTTTTGCTCACGCTTGAGGAGCCTCCTTCCTACGTACAGTTTCTTCTGCTCTGCGAAAGCGCCTCGACCTTGCTGGAAACCATCAAGAGCCGTGCACCGATCTTTCGCCTCGAGCCGCTCTCAAAAGAGCTGTTGTCGACCGAGCTTCCGCGTCTCTCTCCCGAGGCATCCTCGCTTGCCAAAAACGACCCTGCCGCTTTTTCCGAGCTTCTTGCCGCCGCAGACGGCAGTATGGGGCGTGCGCTCTCCTTTCTGGAAGCGGGAGCGCAGAAAAGCATCCTTGCAAGGCGCGCTCTGACCCGCAAATTCCTAAAGCTCGTCTCCTCGCCGAAAAGCGCCGCGAAAACGATCGATTTTCTCTCCGCTTGCCCGCAGAAGCGCGACGCTTTGACCGAACAGCTTTGCGAATTCCTTTTGGCGCTCTCGGACCTTGCGGCAAGCAAGAAGACCGACCGAGCAAGGCTCTGCTTCTTCTCGGATCCGTCCGAAGCCGACGAGCTTTCGCTTTCGCTTTCCCTGCCCCGCATTTTACAGTTGGAGGATCTGCTCCAAAACCTCATCGAAGCCATCCAAAAAAATGCAAACGTTCGCCTTGCCCTGACCGCTTTTGCGGTCGAAGCAAAGCTCCTCTGAACCGAGAAAGGACTCTTTATGGAAGAAAACAAGAACCCCTCGTCCCAGAAAACGGGCGGCGGGAATCCCGGCGCAAAACGCCATAGACCGCACCACCACCGCGGCGGCAACAGAAACAAGGGGCAAGCCCCTACCGCCAACGCGCAAAACAGGGTGGAAAATAAAACCCAACAAAACCAATCGTCTCAAGCGCGGCAAAACCAGCCGATGCAATCAAGCAAAGGCTCTCACCGCGGCGGGCGCAACCGTCACGGCAGACGCCCGCAGGAAAGCAGGGTCTATAACCCCTATGAGCTTTCCAAGGAAGAGCAGGCGCTCAAAGATTTGCGCGCGCAGATCGTGATACAGCCCGCCGCCGAAGAGAAAGAAGCCCCCGCGCAAGAGCCGTTTGCCGCTCCCGCAGAGCTTCCGACCGATACGCCGGTGCTTTCCTTTGACCAAAAGCCCGATACGACGCTTCTCGAAGCCTTTGAAGAGAGAGAATCCGCCGAGAAGGAACCTGAAGAAACGGTTCCTGTCGTCGGCATCCGCTTCCGCTCGGTCGGAAAGACCTATTTCTTTGATCCCGGCAACAAAACGATCTCTGCAGGTTCTTTCGCCGTGGTTGAAACGGCAAGAGGCCCCGAGTTCGGCGAAGTTGTGATGGGTAACACAAACGTGGCAAAGAGCCGCACGGTCGCCCCTTTGCGCCCGGTGCTCCGCATCGCAAGCGCCGAGGATATTGCGCACAACGAAGAAAACCGCAAGAAAGAAGTCGAAGCGCTCGACGTCTGCCGCGAGAAGATCGCAAAGCACGAGCTGGAAATGAAGCTCATTGATGTACAGTACGCCTTTGATAATTCCAAACTGCTCTTCTATTTCTCCTCCGAAGGGCGGGTGGATTTCCGCGAGCTCGTCAAAGACCTCGCCTCCACCTTCCACACAAGGATCGAACTGCGGCAGATCGGCATCCGCGACGAGGCAAAACTGCTTGGCGGGATCGGCGCCTGCGGACGGCTCCTTTGCTGTTCCTCTTTCCTACCCGATTTCGCGCAGGTGTCGATCAAAATGGCAAAAGAACAAAATCTCTCGCTCAACTCCACCAAGATCTCGGGTGTTTGCGGGCGACTAATGTGCTGTCTGCGCTATGAGTCCGACACCTACGCCGAAGAGATCCGCAAAACACCTCCGGTCGATGCCACAGTGAGCACCCCCGACGGCGTGGGCAGAGTTGTTTCCTCGTCACCGCTTGCGGGAAAGATCCGCGTGCTTCTCAACGAAGCGCAGGATGCCGCTCCCAAAGAATACCACAGAGATCAAGTGACCGTCCTTTCCACCGAAAAGAGAAAAGGCGGACAAAAGAACGTTCCAACCAAAGAGGACGAGAAAGAAGAAAAATCCGAATAACATTTTTTCGCCTTTTGTCAAAAAATTTTCAAAAACCGTTGCAAATTGCGAAAAATATGCTACAATAGAATCACCCAATAATATGGAGGTATGAAAGATGGCTTACAAGATTTCCGACGATTGCGTTGCTTGCGGCGCTTGCGCTGAAGGTTGCCCCGTGGAAGCAATTTCCGAAGGCGACGGCAAATTTGTCATTGATGCCGATAAGTGCATCGATTGCGGCGCTTGTGCAGACACCTGCCCCGTCGGCGCTCCCCAGCAGGCATAATTACATCCCCTGCTAAAAAAACTTGACCGCAGAAGGGCGGAGCGAGTGGTTTTTCCGCCGGCTCCGCCCTTTCCCGTCCCCAAAAGGAGAACACAGCCATGCAAACGCCGACCCCTCCCCTCTCAAGCGACGAAAGGCTCGATCGGGTCAATGAACAGATCCTGCTCATTCAAAAAAAGGACGGACTGACCTTTGGCACCGACGCTTTTTTGCTTGCCTCCTTCGTCCGCCCCGAGCCCTCGTCGCACGGCGTCGATCTCGGAAGCGGCACCGGCATCCTTCCACTCCTGCTTTTGACCAAGGGCAAGGTCGCCTCCATGACGGCAATCGAACTCCAGCCTGCTTTTGCCGATCTCATCCGCCGCAACGCGTCGCTCAATCAAAAAGAGGACGCCATAAGCGTTCTGGAACGCGATCTGCGAGAAGTCACTGCAAAAGAGATGGGCGGCGAAAGCGATCTCATTCTCTCAAACCCACCCTATATGAGATCCGACAGCGGCAAGCAAAACCGAACGCAAGAGAAGAACCTTGCGCGGCACGAGATCGCGGGAAACATCTTTGATTTTTGCGCCGGCGCAAACCGCCTGCTCAAATACGGCGGCAGGTTCTACCTCGTCTACCGTCCCGACCGCCTTGCCGACCTCTTCTTTGCCCTGCGCGAAAACAAACTCGAACCAAAGCGCATGACCATGGTCTTTCCCGACGAAATGAGCGAACCCTGCCTTGCCCTTGTGGAAGCCGTCAAGGGCGCGTCCCCGTCGCTCAAGATCACGCGACCGCTTTTCCTCTATACCAAAGCCTCCAAAAACAGCCAAACGAGAGAACTGACGCAGGATGCAAAACGCATCTATGAAACGAGTTCTTTTTCCGATTTTGAATAATATCCCGAAAGGAGAAACCATCATGAAAAAATCAACTGCAGCATGGATTGCAGTCGGCGCCGTTGCCTCCTGCCTCGTCGCCTTTTCGGCAGGAATGTCCTATGCGCTGAACCAGCTCAAAAAGATCCAAGCCGAGGACCTCGCGCCCACCGATGAGGATAAGGACACGTCCGAAGAAAACACCGAAGCATAAATTTTCAGAAAGAAGCGGGAGAGGGCATGCGCCCTCTCCTCTCCCCTACCTATGGAACACATCAAACGCATTTTGAGTTTTACCCGCCGCGCCATTGACGATTATCAGATGATCGCCCCGGGAGATAAAATCGCCGTGGGCGTCTCTGCCGGCAAAGACTCCCTGACCTTGCTCTGTGCCCTGTCCGAGCTGCGCCGTTTTTATCCCGTGCCCTTTGAGCTCTGCGCCATCACGGTCGACATGGGCTTTGAGGGCTCGGATTTTTCAAAGATCGCAGCCTTTTGCGAAGAACTCGACGTTCCTTTCCACCTGGTCAAAACCGAGATCTCCAAGATCGTTTTTGACATCCGCAAGGAAAAGAACCCCTGTTCTCTTTGCGCCAAACTACGCCGCGGCGCGCTCCACTCGGCGGCAAAAGAACTCGGATGCAACACGGTTGCCCTTGGACATCACTTTGACGACGCGGTCGAAACCTTTATGATGAACCTCTTTTTTGAGGGGCGCATCGGCTGTTTTTCACCGGTTACCTACCTTTCGAGAAAAGAGATCAAACTCATCCGCCCGATGCTCTATATGCCCGAAAAGGACGTGCGCTATTTTGCCGCAAAAGCAAACCTGCCTGTCATCAAATCGCCCTGCCCCGCCGACGGCAACACCGAGCGCGAGGAGATGAAAAAACTGCTCGCCGACCTCGACCGCAAGTATGACGGACTGCGCTATCGCCTCTTCGGAGCGATCCAGCGCGGAGAGGTCGACGGATTTAAGGTTGCTCCCTCGATGCAGGGCAAAAAGGCATACCGGGAGGAACCGGAGGACAGCGATGAAGAATAGTAGCGGCTTTTTGCCACTGAATCGTGCCGAGATGGAGGCGCGCGGCTGGGACAGACCCGATTTCGTTTACGTCAGCGGCGACGCCTACGTCGATCATCCTTCCTTCGGCGTTTCGATCATTTCCAGAGTGCTGGAAGACGCGGGCTATCGCGTGGCGATCCTCGCCCAGCCCGACTACAAAAGCTGCGACGCCTTCCGCGAATTCGGAAAACCGCGCCTTGGCTTTCTTGTGACTGCGGGAAACATCGACAGCATGGTCGCGCACTACACGGTCGCAAAAAAGAAACGCAATTTTGATTACTATACCCCCGGTGGCGCAATCGGAAAGCGCCCCGACCGTGCGCTCATCGTCTACTGCAATCGCATCCGCGAAGCCTACGGCGATATTCCGATCATCACAGGCGGGCTCGAAGCCTCGCTCCGACGCTTTGCCCATTACGATTACTGGGACAACAAGGTGCGCCGTTCGATCCTCGTGGACAGCCGAGCCGATCTTTTAACCTACGGCATGGGAGAAAAGATCCTCGTCCGCATCGCAGACCTGCTCGACAAAGGCGTGCCGGTCAAAAAGATCCGCGACGTGCGCGGAACGGTTTATCTGGCAAAGCCCGAGGACAAGATCTTTTTCCCGGTTGCCGCAACCTTTGATTACGACATACTCAAAACCGATAAAGCCGCTTACGCCGAAGCCTTCGGCATTCAGTACCGCAACCAGGACGCGATCTACGGCAAAGCGATCTGCGAGAAGTATGACAACAAACTGCTCGTGCAAAACCCACCCATGCCGCCGCTCGAACGCGAAGAGCTCGACAAGGTTTACGCCCTGCCCTACGAGCGGAACTACCACCCCTCGTATGAAAAGGCGGGCGGCGTTCCCGGAATTGCCGAAGTCAAGTTTTCAATCACGCACAACCGCGGGTGCTTCGGCAGCTGCAATTTCTGTGCGCTCGCCTTCCACCAAGGGAGAACCGTGCGCTCGCGCAGCATAAAAAGCGTGGTTGAGGAAGCCAAAAAGATCGCACTCTTGCCCGATTTTAAAGGGTATATCCACGACGTCGGAGGACCGACCGCCAACTTCCGCGCGCCTGCCTGCAAAAAGCAGTTGACCGATGGCGTCTGCGCGGGGAGAAAATGCCTTTCCCCAAAGCCCTGCCCCAATCTCGTGGCGGATCACAGCGAGTATATGGAACTACTCCGCGAGGTTGAAAGCGTCCCGGGCATAAAAAAAGTCTTTATCCGCAGCGGCATTCGCTTCGACTATCTTCTCGCCGATCCCGATGATTCCTTTTTCCGCAAACTGGTGAAAGACCACGTCAGCGGGCAACTCAAGGTTGCGCCCGAGCATTGTTCGGATGCCGTGCTCACCTGCATGGGCAAGCCCTCGTTCGACGTCTACGAGCGCTTCCGCAAACGCTATTTTGAACTAACCAAAGAGGTAGGAAAAGAACAATACCTTGTCCCCTACCTCATGTCGAGCCACCCTGGCTCGACCTTAAAAGACGCGGTCGAGCTTGCGCTTTACTTAAAGAAGAACAACTACGCGCCCGAACAGGTGCAGGACTTTTACCCCACGCCGGGGACGGCATCTACCGTTATGTACTACACCGGGATCAATCCTCTCACCGGCAAGAGCGTCTATGTTGCGACCGACTATCACGAAAAGCAACTGCAACGCGCTCTGCTCCAGTATTCCGTCCCGCGCAACGCGCCCTTGGTGCGTGAAGCACTCAAAAAAGCGGGTCGCGAGGACCTGATTGGCTTTGGGAAAGACTGTCTTGTGCGACCGGACAGCGGCAAAAGCGTCCCGACAAACACACGTCAGACACAAAAATCGAAGCCCTCGAAAAAGCCGCAAAACAAGCGCCCCGCCCCGCACAAAAAACAAAAGAAACGATAAAACAAAAAAGCTCCCCACGGAAACGTGGGGAGCTTTTTATCAGAGTTGTTTGTATTGGGTTTTGGGGCGATAGTATTCAAAGATCACCACGTCAAAATCCTTTTCGGTCGACTCGTCGTGACTTGTCCAGGCAACCGGAACGGCGCCAAAGAACTCGGCGACACGCACGGGAAACGCCTTTTTGCCAATGCGGTAGGCGATAAAGTTTGGGCGGGCAATGAGGTTTAGCGCCGTCGTGCCCAAAAGAAAGCTCAAAAGAGGAGATTTCCCGATTTTACGATACTCAACCGGCAACTGCGAAAGCTGCCCGCGGAAAATGTCGCGCGCATTCTTTTTGAACCAGGCGACGATCGTCGGATCAAAACTCTCGATGCAGACGCCTCCCGTGTAAGCGCGCAGAGCGGCAAGCGTCTTTTCGCAAAGTTCTTTGTTCCGTCTTCCGGTTTTCAGCTCGACGATGATCGGCGTTTTGCCACCGATCGTGGCAAGCACTTCGTCAAAGAGCGGAATCTTCTCGTCGGTTCCAAAAAGCGAGAGCGTTTTGAGTTCTTCCAGATCAACTTCGTCCACGCGGCGCGCATCTCCGCAGGCACGCCCCAAGTCATCGTCGTGAAAGACGACCACTTTGCCGTCGCGCGAGAGCTGGACGTCAAGCTCGACGCCGTAGCCGTTTTCCACAGCGCGCGAGAATGCGGGAATCGAGTTTTCGGGAATGCTCTGGTCTTTTTCATACAGACCGCGGTGCGCGATGTTCTTGCCGTAAAAGGCGGCTTTTTTCTGTTTGGAAGGTCGCGCCGGAGCGTAAACGAGCAAAAACAGGAACAGAACAAAGGCGAGGATGCAAAGCAGGGCAATCAACCAGGGTTGCATCAATCGTCGCCTCCGAGCGCCTCAATGCCGTGCGCGTTGGGCAGTTTCTTTGCCTTGATGTTCTTGACAAGGAAAGTAAAGACCGCGCAACTGAAGGCAAAGAGAATCGTGCAATAGACCGGGAGTGCGCTCCACTTCATGGTCGCTTTGAAAACAAAGCCGAGGAGCACCGGAGTCACGGTCTGCGCCGACATACTGGCGGCATAATAGAAGCCCGTGAATTTACCTATCTTTTTGTTCGAGCAAAGCTCAACCACCATCGGGAAGGAGCAGTTATGCACGAGCGCCATGCCAAAGCCTTTGATGACCCAAACGGCAAAGAGGAGCGCCGGGAAGGAGTATTCGCCAAGCTCACCGACAACCTTGCCGGTCGGCTTTACGAAACACATGATGAGAAGCCCCAGAATGGTAACGCCAAGCCCTGTCGAAATCGTCCATTTTCTGCCAATCTTGTCGGCGATGATGCCCGCGGTTGCAAAACCGACGACGCTGGCAACGCCGCCCAGAATGGTAAGCAGCATCGTGGAGCTCGAGGAGGATTTGAGGTGATAGATCACGTAGTTGCCGATGTAGGTGCCAATCGCGTTATCCGCCATAAACCAAAGGAATTCGGCGCCGAGGATCGCAAGGAGCATCCGCTTGTTCGCCTTTGACATGGGCGCGTCGTCGTTGACCGGGTTCTCGATCGCGGCAAGTTCCTCGCCCCTTGCCATCTCGTCTTTGAGTTCTTCTGCGAGCTTGTTCTCACGGATCGTGAAGAACAAAATCAAAGCGGAGATCACCATAAGAACAGAGGCAACGATGAAGGGGATCTCAATGATCCAAAGTTTTCTTGCATCGTCGGGCGCATTGATGTATTCGGAAAGCACAAGGAAAAGCCCCAGCACGGTTGCAAATGCGCCGCCGAGGTATCCCATGATGTTGATAAGCCCGTTCGCCTTGGCACGTAAAGGCTTTGGCGTAATGTCGGGCATCAGCGACACGGCGGGGTTGCGGTAGATCATCATAAAGATGAGGACGATCGCCATCATCGCGATCATGCCGCCGATCTTGTTGTAGTGGAAGAAAAGCGGAATAAAAGGGAACGCAAAGGCGGAAACGAAAGTGCCAACGAGGATATAGGGCATCCTTTTGCCAATCGGGGTTTTCGTCTTATCCGAAAGCGAGCCGAAGATCGGCAAAAGGATAAGCGCGGCGAGGTTATCGCAAGCCATGATGATACCGACAAGCCATTGCACGTTGAGGATCTTTTCGGGGGCGGAGGCTTTGAGCCCTGCCGAGGAAAGCCCGTACATCCTGCGCGCAAAAATGTCGGTCAGAAAGGTCGGACACCAGGAGTCATAGACCTGCCAGAGCAGCAGAATGCCGAAAAAGGCAAAGCCGATGAGCATGGTGCGCTTAACGTTGAGTTTGAGGAGTGGCGCTTTTGTTTCAGACATAATCGTTTTCTCCTTTTTGTTATTTCAAATGTTTTTGGATCTCTTCATAAAGGTTTGCGGCATACTGGCAAAATCCAAGGTCGCTCGGGTGCAAAAAGTCCTCCGAGAAGAAGGCGGACTCGTGCGGAACAAGGTTTTCGCCGAGGATCAGCGTCACGTTCGGAAGATCGCGCACCGCGTCGCCGATCAGCTTGTCCATCTGCCGCAGAGGGGCGCCGAACGCCCCGCTTGCCCGATCGCCGAAATCCCCTCGCCAGAGCGGGGTGATGGCAAAGATTTTTGCCTTCGGATAACGTGCGGAGAGCGTTTTGTAAAACGCGCGGCAGGCGACTTCGGTCTTCTCTCTGGGGTAGACCGCCCAGTCGTTTGTACCGTAAGCCACCGTGATATAGTCGGGAGCATCATAGAGGTCGCCGCCGCTCTCGAGCAGCTCGGGGAAAAAGGTATCTCCGCCGATGCCTTTGTTGATCGAATCGGCGTCAAGGAGCGCTGCCAAGCGATTGGCATAAGAGAGCGAGGGGAAATGCCCGTCGTAGCCGTGGGTGATCGAGTCGCCGAACTCGATCATGGTGTGCGTGCGACGAAGCGGTTTTAAGGTTGCGCCGTCGTCAATCGAAAGATCGTAGAGATCGGTGCGCGCCGAGAAGGGGAAATAGAGCTCGATCTGCTTCTCCCCTGCCCCAAGTGTTGCTTCAAAGTGGAAGGTTGCAGGATCATCCTCGCGGTTGTACTCCTTATGCGAGACAATGCGGTCATTTTCGCGCAGGTCAAAGGAAAACCACTTTCTGCTCGAGCCCGAATAGGGTTTGAAACGAAATGAAAGCGTTTTGGTGTTGCTGACAAAAGCAAGCCGCACGCCTGCAGAAGCGAAGGTCTTGTCGTAAAAATTCATGTTCCCGGTCGCAAAATACGCCGCCGACTGCGCTTCGGTAAAGCGGTAGAAACGGATGGCGCCGTCCTCTTCCCGCTCCACGCGCAGGGCGCCGCGTGCAATCTCGCGGATTTGGTCAAGTGTAAGTTTCATAAAACACCTCTAAAAAATTGAAATAGGTCTGTAGTAATTATAACATAGAGAACGCGTTTTCGCAAGATATTTTCCATTGGAAAAGGAAGCTT
>CADBFJ010000039.1 GCA_902793915.1 uncultured Ruminococcus sp. | reverse complement strand
CCGCTCATGGTGCTTCTTTACACCTTTGGCGACGGTTATACCAACGTCATTTTCCCGACCTCTCCCGTGCTTCTCATCTCGCTTTCGATGATCGGGCTCGACTATTTCAAGTGGGTAAAAAAGAGCCTGCCCCTCTTTCTTGTGAACTTCCTGCTCGTGATCCTTTTCATCATTTTTGCAGTTGTCATACATTACTGATTTCGCTTGAAAAATTCTCGCGCAAGACTGTTTTTTCTTGATTTTTTTTGCTATTGACATTTGATCGCTTGAGTGTTATACTGGTTTCGAAATCAGTGACGAAAGGATTTTGACTATGCAAAAAAAGCGCTTTGTCGTACTGGATTATCTGCTTGTAATTCTTGTTGGAATTTTGGTTGCGTTCAACTACACACTTTTTATCGTGCCGAACGATTTTGCTCCGGCGGGATTTAACGGAATTGCGACCATGCTTCAATACAAGTTAAATTTTTCCATCGGCTATACCTATTTGATGATCAACATTCCGCTCTGTATCCTTGCCTTTTTTCTCATCGACCGCAAATTTGCGATCCGCACCTTTGTCTATTGCATTTCCTATTCTTTGACCTATCTTCTTTTGCAGAGCTTACATTGGATCCAGCCTTTCCGCTACAACGCGGGCGGTGTGGACACCATCTACCCGGTCCTCATCGCAGGCATCATCAGTGGATTCGCCTATGGCCTACTCATTCGTAGGGACAGCTCTACGGGCGGCACCGACATCATCGCCCGCTATGTCACCCGCCGCAAGCCGCGCCTCAACTTCTTCTGGATCACCTCTTCGCTCAGCGCATCGGTTGCGTTTGCCTCCTATTTTGTCTATGCCCAGGAAATCGACGGCAGGATCGTCTATGATCTGAAACCGGTCTGCCTTTGCGCGCTCTACTGCTTCGTTTCCAGCTTTGTGGGGAACGCGATCATCAAAGGTACCAAAGCGGCATACCAGTTCATCATTGTAACCGAGCGCCCCGAGGACATCGAGGCGGAGATCACAGAAACCTTCCACCACTCGGCAACGCGGCTTAAGGCTGCCGGCATTTATTCGGGCAGAGAAAAAACGATGCTTCTCTGCGTCGTCAACAAGCACCAGATGGTAGATTTTGAAAATCTCATTGCCAAGTACCCCGACACCTTTGCGATCGAGCAGCAGGTAGGCGGTGTAGTCGGAAACTTCAAACGGGTAAGATGAATGAAACTTGCGGACGAGTTATTTTTGCACTATACCCCAAAGAAAGAAGCGTTGCTCGCCTACGGATTTACTACGACCGAAAACGGTTTTTCTTACAAAAAAGCGATCTGCGACGGGCAATTTGAACTTCATTTGAACTTGCGTGAGAACATCCTTTCGGCAAAGCTCCTCGACGCGGATTTCGGCGACGAATACCGCAGGATCGACGCCGAGGAAGAAGTCGGCGGCTTTGTCGCCGACCTGCGACGCGAATGTGAAGCCTTGCTCCTCGATTTGCGCAACCGCTGTTTTGAGAGGCGGAATTTCATCTCGGATCAATCGAACCGCCTTTCCGCTTGGATCGAGAGAACCTACGGCGTTCTCCCTGAATTTTTGTGGGACGACTTGCCCGACTGCGGCGTTTTCCGCAATCAAACGACGCAAAAATGGTTTGGAATCCTTATGAATATCGGGCGCAAAAAGATCCTTCCGGGAGAGAGCGGAATGGTGGAGATCATCAACCTCAAGCTCGACGACTTCGTGGAAGAAGCGCTCCGCGTAAAGGGCGTTTTCCCCGCCTATCACATGAGCAAAAAGAACTGGGTCTCGGTAATCCTCGACGACACAATGCGCGACGAAGAAATCACGCGCCTAATAGAGATCAGTTTTGCTCATTCCGAGAAAAAGAAAAAATAAATGACAAAAGCCCCTGCCGGATTTCGGCAGGGGCTTTTTTATTGTTCGGAATGAAAAACTCAACCGACGTTGTCTTCTTCCACAGGGTGGACGTTGACGCCTTTGTAGCAGGACATACCCGTTCCTGCGGGGATGAGTTTACCGATGATGACGTTCTCCTTCGGACCTCTGAGATAGTCAACCTTGCCCTGAATTGCGGCTTCGGTGAGCACCTTGGTGGTCTCCTGGAAGGACGCGGCAGAAAGGAAGGACTCGTTCTGCAGCGACGCTTTGGTGATACCGAGCAGAATGGTCTCGCCCTGCGCGGGAGCGAGAGGACCTTCGCCCGCTTCTTCGCGGCTCTTAAGCTCCTTGTTGGCGCTTTCGAGTTCCATCATATCCACGACAGAACCGGGAAGCAGCATAGTGTCGCCGCCCTCGGTAATGCGCAGTTTTCTCGTCATCTGGCGCGCGATGATCTCAACGTGCTTATCGTTGACGTTACAAGACTGCGAACGATAGACCTTCTGAATTTCCTTAATGAGGTATTCGTAAACCGCGTCAAGTCCAAGAATATCCATAATGTCGGCAGGAGCCTTATTACCTTCGGTCAAAGCGTCGCCCTTTTCGAGGTGCTGACCCTCGACGACGGCGAGCTTGGAACCGTAAGGAAGTTTGTAAGGCTCTTGAGCAGCTGCTTCCGGATCGTCCGCATCAATGGTGACTTCATGCAAGCCATCCTTGGTCGTAACAACGTGCGCGACACCGCTCGTTTTGGCAATTACGGCAGCTTTCTTGGGCTGTCTTGCTTCGAAAAGTTCTTCAACGCGAGGCAGACCTTGCGTAATATCCGAACCTGCGACGCCACCCGAGTGGAATGTTCTCATGGTGAGCTGCGTACCGGGTTCACCGATCGACTGTGCCGCGATGATACCGACCGCTTCACCGACGTTGACGAGCTTGCCGTTGGCAAGATCAGCACCGTAGCAATGCGCGCAAATACCGTACTTGGCATGGCACTGGATGACCGTGCGGATGCAAACGCTGGTGATGCCTGCTTTTTCGATCTTCTCGGCGGCAGCGTCATCGATCATGCAGTCATCCTCAAGAATAACTTCGCCGGTGGTAGGATCCACAATGGGCCCCATAGTAAAGCGACCGATAATTCGATCCGAGAGCGGCTCGAGAACATTCTTCTCGCGCTCGTCGATCACGGCGCTGACCCATGCGCCCTTCTTCGTGTCGCATTTGATTTCTCTCACGATCACGTCTTGAGAAACGTCGACAAGACGTCTGGTAAGGTACCCCGAGTCTGCGGTACGGAGAGCGGTATCGGAAAGCGACTTTCTCGAACCTTTTGCGCCCATGAAGTAGTCGATAACAGAAAGTCCTTCGCGGAAGTTCGATTTGATCGGCACTTCAATGGTACGACCGTTGGTTGCAAACATCAGTCCGCGCATACCGGCGAGCTGACGCATCTGTGCGATAGAACCACGGGCTCCGGAATCCGACATGATCTTGATCGGGTTGAACTGGCTGAAGCAGTTTTGCAAAGCGCCGGTCACGTCGTTGGTGGTCTTATCCCACAGTTTGACGACAGCGTTGTAACGCTCCTCTTCCGAGAACAGACCCATGTGGAAGTAGTTGTTGAGTTCGTCAACCTGCTTCTGTGCCGCGGCGATGAGGGCGGGCTTCTCTTTCGGGATGGTCATATCATAGACCGAGATTGAGAAGGAGGCTCTCGTCGAATACTGGTAGCCGAGGGCTTTGATATCGTCCAGCATCGTGGCGCAAACGGTAGGTCCGTTGTTGCGGATGCAACGGTCGATGATCTGACCGAGCTGCTTTTTCTTGATGACGAATTCGACTTCGAGATTGAAGGCGTTTTCGGGCTTGGTGCGATCGACAAAGCCGAGGTTCTGCGGAATGACTTGGTTATAGATCAGACGTCCGAGCGTGGTCTTGATGACGGCAGACTTCATCTCACCGTCGATCTCCTTCTGCACGCGGACGAAGATCTTTGCGTGCAAGCCCAGGACGCCGTTGCGATAAGCGCACATCGCTTCGTTGAAATCGCGGTATCTGCCGCCCTCGCCGGGCTCGCCGTCTTTTTCCATGGTGAGGTAATAAGCGCCGAGGATCATATCCTGCGACGGCACGGTAACGGCTTTACCGTCCATAGGCTTGAGCAGGTTGTTGGCGGAAAGCATGAGGAATCTTGCCTCTGCCTGCGCCTCTGCCGAAAGCGGGACGTGGACAGGCATCTGGTCACCGTCAAAGTCGGCGTTGAATGCCGGGCAAACCAGCGGGTGGAGCTTGATGGCACGACCCTCAACGAGGATCGGCTCAAATGCCTGAATGGAAAGTCTATGCAGCGTCGGCGCACGGTTCAGGAGCACGGGGTGCTCTTTGATGACGTTTTCGAGCGCGTCCCAAACGCAAGCGTTTGCGGGATCATAGGCTCTGTCGATCTTCTTCTGTGCATCCTTGACGTTGGTGGCTTTGCCCATTTCAACAAGCCTCTTAATGACGAAGGGCTTGAAGAGCTCGATCGCCATTTCCTTGGGCAGGCCGCACTGATAGATCTTAAGGCTGGGTCCTACGACGATAACAGAACGTCCCGAGTAGTCAACACGCTTGCCGAGAAGGTTCTGACGGAAGCGTCCCTGTTTGCCTCGCAGCATCTCGGAGAGAGATTTGAGCGGGCGGTTGGAGGGACCCGTGACCGGTTTGCCGCGTTTGCCATTGTCGATCAGGGCGTCCACTGCCTCCTGAAGCATCCGCTTTTCGTTGCGGATGACAATCTCGGGGGTGCGGATCTCCATGAGCTTTTTCAGGCGGTTGTTGCGGCTGATGACTCTGCGGTAAAGCTCGTTGAGGTCGGAGGAAGCGAAGCGTCCACCGTCGAGCTGGACCATAGGACGAATATCCGGCGGGATCACGGGGATCACGTCAAGGATCATCCAATCAAGATGGTTGCCGGAACGGCGGAATGCTTCCACCACTTCCAGGCGCTTGATGATCTTGGCTTTTTTCTGTCCCGATGCGGTTTTCAGCTCTTCTTTGAGGCTGGCGGCAAGTTCTTCGACATCGATGCCCTGCAAAAGCTCTTTGATGGCTTCTGCACCCATGCCGACGCGGAAAGCGTCGCCATAAAGTTCTCTTGCATCGTTATACTCTTTTTCCTTGAGAACGGCGCCCTTCTCCAAAGATGTATAGCCGGGATCCAGCACCACGTTCTGGGCAAAGTAAAGCACCTGCTCCAGATCCTTGGGGGACATATCCAGCACGGTCGCCATTTTGGAAGGCACCGCGCGGAAATACCAAATGTGCGAAACGGGGGACGCAAGTTCAATGTGCCCCATCCGCTCTCTGCGGACTTTTTTGGTGGTCACGTCAACGCCGCACTTCTCGCAGGTGATGACCTCTTTCGAGTGGGAATTTTTATATTTTCCACACTGGCAGGCGCCGTCCTTGGTAGGCCCGAAGATCCGCTCACAGAACAAGCCGCCCACTTCGGGCTTTAAGGTTCTGTAGTTGATGGTTTCGGGTTTGTTCACTTCGCCATGGGACCACTTCCGAATCATTTCGGGAGACGCCAGACCGATTTTAATAGAATAAAACTCGTTATGCTCCACAGTAATTAACCATGAATCCTTTCTATCATTCTATAGGCGTGCATGCTGCGCGCGAAATTGCATCCGACCGCGAAGGCGGGGTCATTCCCCACCCGCGCGATCATAAGCAGACTCAACGATCCTCGGAATCGTCGTAGGAATCGTCTTCGGTGGAATCGTCTTCGATCAAACCGTTCTCATCCTCAAAGAGATAGGAGTCCCCAAGGCTTTCCTGGTCGCCGCGCTGTCCGAGAGCGGCTTCAATCGCCTCTCTGTCAAGGCGGTTCGAGAAGAAGGTATCTTCCTCTTGCGAGAGCTTCGAGAGATCCACTTCGTTGCCCTCTTTATCCTGCACTCTGACGTCAAGACCGAGCGACTGAAGCTCTTTGATCATGACCTTGAAGGATTCGGGAATGCCGGGCTGCGGAATATTCTGCCCTTTGATGATGGCTTCGTAAGCTCTGCGGCGTCCATTGATGTCGTCCGACTTCACGGTCAGGATCTCCTGAAGCGTATAGGCGGCGCCGTAGGCTTCGAGCGCCCAAACTTCCATTTCGCCGAAGCGCTGACCGCCGAACTGCGCTTTACCGCCCAGAGGCTGCTGGGTGACAAGCGAGTACGGACCGTTGGAACGGGCGTGGATCTTATCGTCCACGAGGTGGTGCAATTTCAGATAGTACATAATTCCCACGGTGACCGGGTTGTCGAAAGGCTCGCCGGTACGACCGTCGTAGAGAATTGTTTTTCCGTCAAGGATCTTGAGTCTGCGCTCGGCGCGGAGTTTTGCCATGAATTCTTCATCGGCTCTTTCCTCTGCGGAAAGCGTGCGCAAGGTCTTTTTGCCGGTTGCCTCGTCGGTGGTTTCTTCGTAGAGATCCTTGCCTTCGGGGTCTTCGAGCGGGAACATATCGCGCTGCATACCGGCTTCTTTGAGGCACTCGAGAATGTCTTTTTCGTTAGCGCCGTCAAAGACCGGGGTCATAATCTTCCAACCCAGCTTCTTTGCGGCAATGCCGAGGTGCACTTCCAGCACCTGACCGATGTTCATACGAGAAGGCACGCCCAAGGGGTTAAGTACGATGTCAAGCGGAGTGCCATCGGGGAGGAAGGGCATATCTTCGGGCGGCAGGATGCGCGAGACGACGCCCTTGTTACCGTGACGACCCGCCATCTTATCGCCGACCGAGATCTTTCTCTTTTGTGCGATATACACTTTGACGACCTTGTTGACGTCGTTGGGAAGCTGATCGCCCTGGTCGTGCGAGAAGACGCGAACGTCAACCACAACGCCGCTTTCTCCGTGTGCAAGACGCAGAGAGGTGTCGCGCACTTCTCTTGCCTTTTCACCGAAAATGGCGCGGAGCAACCGCTCCTCGGCGGTCAGCTCGGTTTCGCCCTTCGGGGTGGTCTTACCGACCAGAATATCGCCCGAGCGGACTTCGGTTCCCTTTTTGACGATACCTTCGGCGTTCAGATCTTTGAGCGCGTCCTCACCGACGTTCGGGATTTCGCGGGTGATCTCTTCGGGACCGAGTTTGGTATCTCTTGCTTCGTGCGTGTATTCCTCGATGTGGAGCGAGGTATAGACGTCGTCGCGCACCAGGCGCTCGTTGAGCAGAACGGCGTCCTCGTAGTTATAACCTTCCCAGGTCATAAAGCCGATGAGTGCGTTCTTGCCAAGCGAGATCTCGCCGTGATAGGTGGCAGGACCGTCGGCAATGACTTGTCCCGCTTCGACCTTTTCGCCCTTCTTGACGATCGGGCGCTGGTTGTAACAAGTACCCTGGTTGGTGCGTTTGAACTTGATGAGATTGTAAACGTCCTTGATGCCGCCCTCGCAAGCGACCACGATCTGGTCTGCCTGCACGCGTTCCACGACGCCGGCGCGTTCCGCGATCACAAGAACGCCCGAGTCCATAGCGGCTTTATATTCCATACCGGTTCCCACGATCGGGGAATCGTTGACCATGAGCGGCACTGCCTGCTTCTGCATGTTGGAACCCATCAGTGCACGGGTGTTGTCGTCGTTTTCCAGGAAGGGGATCATGGCAGACGCGACCGAAACGAGCATCTTCGGCGCCACGTCCATGTAATCGACCTTTGCGGGATCGCATTCCACGATCTCGGTCTTGTCGCGGCCGATGACCTTTTTGTTGACGAAGCAGCCTTCTTCGTCGAGCGCTTCGTTCGCCTGTGCGACGATGAACTCATCCTCGACGTCCGCAGTCATGTACTCAACTTCATCGGTGACGTGATGTTTCACCGTTCCGTCCTTCTGCACAAGGTGTTCAACCTTCCGGTATGGTGCTTCGATGAAGCCGTAATCCGAGATCTTTGCGTAGGTAGTCAGATAGGAAATAAGACCGATGTTCGGACCTTCGGGGGATTCGATCGGGCAAATACGACCATACTGGGTGTAGTGGACGTCACGAACGTCGAAGGAAGCGCGATCACGCGACAGACCGCCGGGGCCGAGTGCCGACAGACGGCGCTTGTGCGAAAGCTCTGCCAGCGGGTTGTTCTGATCCATGAACTGCGAGAGCTGGCTCGAGCCGAAGAACTCGCGGATGGCGGTCTTCACGGGGCGGATGTTGATGATCGACTGGATCGTGATTTTATCGTTGTCCTGCGTCGTCATCTTCTCGCGGATGATCTTGTCCATCCGGTTAAATCCGAGACGCATCTGGTTCTGGAGTTGCTCGCCGACCGAACGGATGCGGCGGTTGCCCAAATGGTCGATATCATCGACTCTGCCCACGTCGTGGGTCAGATTCAAGAGGTAGCTGATCGAAGCAAAAATATCATCTTTGGTCAGGCAGAGCGGGACCAGATCGGCAATCCGCTCTTTTACCAGTTCCTTGATGGCGTCAACGTCGCCTTCGGCTTCGTCCATGATCTCTTTGAGGACAGACGCCGAAACCTTTTTGCGAACGCCGCAATCCTTAAGATCAAAGCCGAGGACGGCTTCGGGATCGACCATGTTGTTGCCGATGACCTTGGTGGTGTCGCCGTTGTCGAGCTTCAGGACGACTTCGTTGATGCAGGCGCGTTCGATCTCAAGCGCCTTTTGGGCGGTTACGACCTCGCCTGCGTCCAGGATCACCTCGCCGGTCAGCGGACTGACAGCGGCTTCGGCAAGTCTGTGACCGAGGATCCTCGTGTGGATCTCCATCTTCTTGTTGAACTTGAAGCGTCCGACCGGGGCAATCTCATATCTCTTGGGATCAAAGAAGCTCTTGTGGAGCTGTTCTCTGCCCGCTTCTTCCGTGGGGGGTTCGCCCGGACGGAGTTTGCGGTAGATCTCTTTGAGCGCTTCGGTGGTGGGATTGGTCCCTGCCGCATAGGCGGCTTTGTTCGACTCGTCCTTTTCAAAGGTTGCCTTGAAGTGGTAATCTTCGCCGAAGAGCGCATAAATCTCCTCGTCACTGCCGAGATCCAGTGCGCGGATCAGGACGGTGAGGGGCAGTTTGCGGTTTTTATCGATCCGCACGTACATCACGCCGTTGGGATCAATCTCGTATTCGAGCCATGCGCCGCGGTAGGGGATGATCTGGGTCGCATAGGTCTTTTTACCGGCTTTGTCGATATCCGAGGAATAGTACATTCCGGGAGAACGAATGATCTGGGAAACGATGACGCGTTCGGCGCCGTTGATCACGAAGGTACCGGTCTTGGTCATGAGCGGAAAATCGCACATAAAGACCTCGTCCTCCTGCACGGCTCCCGTATTCTTGTTGGTCAGACGGACCTTGACGCGCAGCGGTGCGGCGTAGTCAACGTCGCGCTCTTTGCATTCTTCCACGGGGTACTTGGGATGTTCCTCGTCCAGGCGGTAGGAGATAAACTCGATTTTAAAGCTCCCTACGTGGTCTTCGATCGGGGATGCGTCCCGAAGAACTTCCTGCAGTCCCTCGTTTTTGAACCACTCGTAGGACTTGGTCTGGATCTCGACCAGGTTGGGGAGCGGGTAGTCAAATGTGGACCGCGAAAAGCTCTTCCGCAGGTTTTGACCGAGTTTTTGATCTCTTACGTTGATCATGTATTCAATCACTCCATTCACAAAATTGGTTTTCGGTTTCCTTCCGTCGCTTTCTGTCTCATTTTTCCTACTATATAAACCAAAAACAAGCGGTTTTTTCAGAGGGAAAAGAGCATGGTAAGCGATTATAATGCAGTTTACTATTATATACGACCGCTTCGTCTTTGTCAAGCCTTTTTTCCCAACTTTTCCAAATTTTTTCATTTTTTTGAAAAAACGAGAGAAAAAGCCCGGAACCGTTTGTTCCGGGCTTGGGCATTTAGCAGGGATCGTCGAAAACGCTCTCCACCAGTTTTTGCGAATCGGGCGGCGAATAGCGCCAGCGCGACAGATGGGGCGTTACCTCGGGGTCAACGAAAAAAGTTTTTTC
>CADBFJ010000038.1 GCA_902793915.1 uncultured Ruminococcus sp. | reverse complement strand
GTGATCCTATGGAGTGTTGATACAAAGGATTGGGAAGTCAAAAACACCGGGAAGATCGCGGACAGCGTACTGTCCGGGATCAAACCCGGTGCCATTATTCTCATGCATGATTACGTGGGAAAGAACAGTAAAACGCCCGAGGCGCTCCGCGCTTTTCTTCCAAAGCTACTTGAAGAAGGCTACGAATTTGTAACCGTCAGCGAGCTACTCGGTCTCTCCTGATCCTTCGTCGATCTCTTCGGTCGCCTCCTGCTTTTGGTAGGGGGCGATCATGTATTTGTCGATCACGGGATAGGCGGCGTAGGCGCTGGTGAACGATGTGAAAGAAACATAATAGAAAAACGGAAGAATGATCGGAATGGGGATATTAAGCGGAAAGAACAGGGCGATGAGTCCTAGGTCGATCGCGGTGAGAAGCGCGATGCCGAGGAATGCCATGAGGTTGCGTTTGACGCCGAGCGCGGTGAAGATGAGCGCGTTTTTGAAGATCTTGCCGATCGAAAGCTCAAAGGTGACTTCCAAAAGGTAGAGATAGAAGCGCATGAAGAAATAAATGATTGCGACGGCGCAGACCGTAAAGAACATAAAATCAAGGAAGAATGACCCTGAAACACCCGAAAAGTACTGGATGTCAAAAAAGAGCAAGGCGAGGATCACAAGGTCGAGAAGTCCCAAGAAAAAGCCTTTTTTTAGGTTCTTCTTGATTGCGTAGAAATAATCCGAAAGCACGAAAACCGCGTCGCCCCGAACAAGCCCGCGCAGCACGTAGGTTGCGCCGACGTTCTGCCAGCCAAAGGTGACGATGAGGAAAAGCACACAAATGCCGATGAAAATATAGGTCACAGGTTTGTAAACCGGGATTCCGGTCTGCGAACCGAAGAGATCGATCAGCAGTGCCGAGTGCGGAGAACCCGAAAGGCGCTCGATTCCGAAAAGAACCGAAAACACAGGCTCGGTCTCGGTGGGCGTCTGCTTGGCGCTGATGAGAAGAATGGCGATGAGAAGAAAGGGGAGCACCATCGGGATCATCAAGAGGTTCAGCGAAATGAGCTTCCAAAACCTTCTGTAAAGCAGAACGAAAAAACGCTTTAAGGTCGGTTTTGTATCCTCTGCTTCGGCGTCGCGTTTTGCGCTTTTATCCCAGCGGAACGGGTTGAGCAGGCGCAAGGGCTTTTTTTGCTGATTTGCCACGATCGCTTTCTCCTTTCTTTCAAAGTATCCTCATTCTATCACACTCGGGGAAAAATGTCAACCGAGCAAAAAAATCTTCCATAAGACTTTTGGAAAAACCTTGCAATCGGCGAAAGAGTATGGTACAATAACGGTAGATTTGTTAGAAGGAGGGCGCGGTATGGCGGCTTTTCTCAAAAAACATGAAAAATGGATCTTTATTTTGCTTGGCGTATCGGCAATCGTCGGTGCGATTCTCCTTCTTTTCGTCGCGGCACCGCACGCAAATGCCGATTACAAACGGGCAATGGATATTGTCATCGGGATCCTCTTTTTGATCCTTTTCGCACTTTGCCTCGCTTATATTTTGCTCACGCGGGACAAGGATCCCAACTTTTTCCTTTTTGACCGCGCAAAAAAGAAAAATATTCCCGTAAATAAGCTCTCATTTACCGTGGTGAATGAGCGCATGAATTTCCTGGAAACAATGGTTTGCTCTTCCGAGGAGGAGCTTTGGAAAAAGAACATTCTGGAAAACGCCGAGCTGGGTTACCACAACGTTTACCGCCCGCTGCTTGCCTACAAGATGATTTATGATCTTGCCGACCGCGATCTCGATACCTATTGGTTCTACCTTTATAATATCCCCACTCCCGTGTTGAGCGCGCTTTGCAGAGCGCTGGAGGAGGGGGGCGACGCCGAGTTTGCCAAGATGCTTCACGGCGCGATCGAAAAATACCGCGATTGTCAGGACCCCGGCGAAAAAAAGGCGCGCGAGGAGAAGATCCGCGAGTTCGTCTGCAAAAACATGGGCTATCTGCGCGGCAAAATGATGCAGTACGTCAAAAAGAATATCGACCTTTTCTACTAATAAAAAAAGGACCCCGCGGGGTCCTTTTTTTCTGTCAGATTTGCTTGTGAACGCTCTTGTATTCATCGTAGTAGCGGTAAAAGGGGCAAGCGTTTTGCGTGGCGGAAAGAAAGCGTCCCATTTCGTCCTGGTCGAGGTTTTGTCCGCAAACGTAGGCGTCATAGTCTTCGTCGTAGTCGTAGAACACGCAGCTTTCACAGTTCGAGGCGGTCTTTTTCTTTGCTTCCATCGCTCTTTCCTCCTTTTCTGGATTCGTTTTTTGCATGAGAGGGAACTCCCTCCGCCTTTATTATACACTTTTTTTGCGTTTTTGTAAAGAAAAATGCAGGAAAATCGAATAAAAATTGCAAAAATCTATTGACAAGCCGAAAACTCTATGCTATACTGCCTCTATCAAAAAGAAAATCGAATAGGTTTTTAGAGATAGAGGCGCGGGTAGAATGAGTACTGCGAGCGTTTTTCCGGGAGAGGAAACGCAGGAAAGGTCGACCGCCGAAGGGGTGCCGGTTCTTCCGCCGGGATCAGCTGGGTCGTAAGGGAACACTTTACGGACTGTCACATTTGTGGAGGGCTATCGCGAAAAATCACGAAATAGGGTTTCCTTTTTCGTTTTGGCGCGCGCAGTCTTTCACTGCGTGCTTTCTTTTTTGACCGACCGTTTTCTTTTGAATTCCATGCAAAAATTTTGCAGAAAGGACTTTTCCATGAAAAAAAGACAAATCATTACGTTGGCGGTTGCCGCGGTTGTGATTGTTGCCATTTTGGTAACGGCTGCTATCGTAGGCAAAAACAAACCGCTGGAAGGAACTTTTTGGTCGCTCGTTCCGGCGCTCATCGCCATCGGGCTCGCGCTCATCACCAAAGAGGCTTATTCCTCTCTCTTTATCGGCATCCTGACTGCCGCGCTCTTTGCGGGGAATTTTAAGTTTGCCGGCACAATGGACATTCTCGTCAACGACGGGCTCATTGCCGCAGTCAGCGACACCGCGGGAATCTTTATTTTCCTCGTGGAACTCGGCGTCATTGTTGCGCTGGTCAACAAGGCAGGTGCCGCACAGGCGTTCGGCCGTTGGGCGGAGAAGCACATCAAGACCAAGGTCGGCGCTCTGCTTGCCACTTTCTTCCTCGGCGTGCTCATCTTCATCGACGACTATTTCAACTGCCTCACGGTCGGCTCGGTCATGTCTCCCGTTACCGACTCGAAGAAGATCTCGAGAGTAAAGCTCGCATACCTCATCGACGCAACCGCGGCTCCGATCTGCATGATCGCGCCGATCTCTTCCTGGGCTGCCGCCGTTTCCTCCTACGTGGATCCCGAGGCGGCAGGCATGAGCGGCTTCCAGCTCTTTGTCCGCGCCATTCCCTTTAATTTCTATTCGCTCTTTACCTTTGTTTTCGTCATCGCGATCGTCTTTATGGGCTTTGACTACGGCAAAATGGCACAGTTTGAGATCAATGCCCAAAAAGGCGACCTTGCCGTTGCCACCAAGCACGACGAGGGTGAAGTCAATTCCAAGGGTCGCGTGATCGATATTCTGCTTCCCGTCATCGTTCTGATCGTTGTCAGCGTGTTCGCGCTCATCTATGTCGGTGGATTCTTTACTCCCGACAGCGGCTACTACCGTGATTTCATCGGTTCGTTCGGCGATACCGACGCAACGGTTGCTCTGCCTTGGGGCGGACTTATCGCCCTCGTGTTTACCATCGCCTACATGCTCATTCGTCGTGTTCTCAACTTCAATGACTCGATGAAGAGCCTTGCCGAGGGATTTATGGCAATGGTTCCCGCCATCTTGATTTTGACCTTTGCCACCGCGCTGAAGAACACTGCCGGACTGCTTGACAGCACAGGATTCGTCAAATCGATCATGACGAATGCAGGTGCTCTCAAAGCCTTCCTGCCGGCAATCGTCTTCCTGCTTGCCTGCGTGATCTCCTTTGCAACCGGTACTTCGTGGGGTACTTTCGGTATTCTCATTCCGATCGTTACCACGATGTTCTCGGCAAACGACCCCGTTTTCTTCGTGGTCATTTCGGCTTGCCTTGCAGGTTCTGTCTGCGGCGACCACTGCTCGCCGATCTCGGATACCACGATCATGGCTTCTGCCGGTGCCGAGTGCAACCACGTGGATCACGTTTCCACCCAGTTGCCTTACGCGCTTACGGTTGCGGGCGTTTCCTTTGTGACCTATATCCTCGCAGGCTTTGTGCCGGTTTGGTACGTCTGCCTGCCGGTCGGCGCCGCGCTGACGGTTGGTAGCTTGTTCTTCTTCAAGTTCATGGAAAAGAAGAAAGCCGCCTAAACAGCAGCTTCCCAAAAATAGAAAGAACGCCCCGTTCCAAAATGGAACGGGGCGTTTTGCGTTGCTTTTTTATTCGGGTTTGTAGGGGTGCAGATCGGCGTTGACACGCATCTTTGCAATGACGTGACCGGGGTGCTTGGATTTGAAGATTGCAGAGCCGGCAACGATGACGTTTGCGCCGGCTTCGGTAACGATCGAGGTGTTCTCTTCGTTGATCCCGCCATCGACTTCAATGTCAAGATCGAGATCGTGACTTACCGCATAGCGCCTGATGGTGCGGACTTTTTCGACGCATTCCGGCATAAACTTCTGTCCGCCGAAACCGGGGTGGACCGTCATGACCAATGCCATGTCGATTTCCGGAAGGTAGGGAATGATTTTTTCCACCGGCGTTTCGGGCGAGATCGCAAGCCCGACGCGCACTTCTTTGGAGCGGATGTAGCGGATCGTTTTTTTCACGTCTTTGCAGGCTTCAAGATGAACCGTGATAATATCTGCCCCTGCACGAAGATAGTCGTCCACAAAGCGCAGCGGTTCTTTCACCATAAGGTGAACGTCAAAAATAAGCCCGCAACGCTTGCGCAGACAGGAGATCACGGTGGCGCCAAAGCTGATATTGGGAACAAATGTCCCGTCCATCACGTCAAGATGGATGTAGTTGGCGTCGGCATCGATCATGCGGCGAAGCTCGGTGCGAAGATCGCCGAAATCGGCGGCAAGGAGAGAGGGAGAAACGTAAATCATGTTTTTTTCCTTTCGTCGTTTTCTGGTATCGAAATCTGTCAAAAAGACTGAAAAGAGCGCATACAATGGATAGTGAAAAGTCCGCATATCCGACGTGGAAAGATGCGAAAAACAGGGGAAGTTACAAAAGACTTGTCCACGCGCGGAGTGCTTTTTGTGTCAGGCTTTGGAAACGAGAAGACAGACTGCGTGAGCGGCGATCCCAAGCCCTTCGCCGGTAAAACCAAGCCCCTCTTCGGTGGTGGCTTTGACGCTGATCTGTTCTTCTTTTAAGTCGAGAGCCGACGCTATTTTTTTTCGCATGGCGGGGATATGGGGTGCGAGCTTCGGTGCCTGCGCCAAAATCGTGGCGTCGATGTTTCCAATCTCATATCCCGCGTGTTCCAGGAGCTTTTTGACCTCTTTTGCAAGGACAAGACTGTCGGCGCCCTTGTAGGCGGGATCCTTGTCGGGGAAATGCTGACCGATATCCCCGAGTGATGCGGCGCCGAGAAGCGCATCCATGATCGCGTGGGTGAGAACGTCGGCATCCGAGTGACCGAGCAATCCTTTTTCATAAGGAATTTCAATGCCGCCGAGGATGAGTTTGCGCCCTTCGACCAAGCGGTGGACGTCGTATCCGTGACCGATCCGATAGGGAAGTTTCATGCTTTTTCCTCCCGCGCTTTGAGAATTGCCGAGGCGAGGAGAAGATCGTCAGGAGTCGTAATTTTTAAGTTCTCCGCGCCGCACTCCACGACATAAACCTTGTAGCCGAGATGCTCGACGAGTGAGTTATCGTCGGTGCCGACAAAGGCGTCCTCTTCTGCTTTTGCGTGCGCGGCAGTGTAAAGAATCTTGTGAAAGACCTGCGGGGTCTGCACCGCCCAAAGGTTGGTACGATCGACCGTTTCAAGAACGCCGCCGATCGCATTGGTGCGCTTGATCGTATCGTTGATCTTATGCGCCGCGCTTGCCGCCTCGTGCCGGTATGCGGCAAGACAGACGCGCGTGATGTTTTCAGATGTAGTAAGGCATCTTGCCCCGTCTGCGATCGCCACATAGCGGATCTCGTCGGAAATCTCGTCCAGACCGTGCTTGGCGGATTCCTGACGGGTGTTTCCTCCCGTCACGAGCTTTTTGAGCTTGGAGATGTGATAGGCTTTTTGAAACTCGCGTGCCGCAGGGAAATCGACAAGGCGGGTCACAAGGACAATTTCGTCGATCAGCGGACAAGCCTCGTAGGCAAGGAGCGTTCTTGCCAAAACAGGGATCCCGCCAACCGGTTCCAGCTGTTTGTCAATGCCTTCCATGCGGGTAGAATTGCCTGCGGCAAGGACGATCGCCGCCGTTTTATGGTCGGACAAGCCATTCACCAAAATATCGGCAAATTCTTCTTCAACTCTTTCAAGCTTCATGGCAGAGCGGCTCCTTTCTGAAAAAATGAACCGAATAGGGAATGCTTACTCGTTTTCGATCGCGGTGATGAGGTCGATCCTTCTTTGGTGCTTGCCGCCTTCAAATTCGGCGTCGAGAAAGGCGTCAACCAGGTCGTAGGCGAGTCCTTCACCAACAACGCGCGCACCGATGCAAAGGACGTTGGCGTCGTTGTGGTTTCTCGTCAGGCGCGCACTAAACGTGTCCGAGCAAGCGCAGGCGCGAATGCCTTTGCACTTGTTTGCCGCCATCGACATCCCGATGCCGGTACCGCAAATGAGAATGCCGAGTTCGGCTTCGCCGTCCTGCAGCTTTTTGCAAAGCGCTTTGGCAAAGAGAGGATAATCGCAGCTTGCCGTCGAGTCGGTGCCGACGTCTTGAATGTCAAATCCGCGTGCTTTCAGGTGCTCAATGACCTTTCCTTTGAGTTCAAAACCGGCGTGGTCGCAGCCGATAACGATTTTGTTGGTTTTCATGTGTTTTGATCCTTTCTCGTTTCTTTTTCGGCGCGTTCGCGCTCGGCTTTGGAAAGCCGGAGATAGACGGGAGCCAAAGAGGCTTCGTTTGTGGCGTGTCCCGCGTTCCATTCGCGAATGGCTTGGCGGGCAACCGAAACGGCGGATTGCGGGATGAGCCGTTCGGGTGTTTTTTCGGTTTTGACCGTGAGCGCTTCTTTTGCAAGGGCGTAGCCGTCGCCGGAGAGGTAGATCGGTTCGGAGAAGGCAGAAAGCTTTTCATTTAGTTCCGAGAGATCCATCGCGCAGTCGGGCGAAAGGCGCTCGATCTTCTTTCCGTCGCTTCGAAACAGGGCGGTAAAGACCTGATTTCGTCTTGCGTCCATGACCGGGCAGAGAATGCCCGAAAAGCCTTCCAGATTATAAGCGAGCGCTTCGAGCGTGGAAATGCCGACGCATGGCTTGTTTTTGCCAAAGGAAAGTCCTTTGATCGTGGCAACGCCGATGCGCAGCCCGGTAAAAGAACCGGGACCGATCGACACGGCAAAGAGATCAATGTCGTCCACCGTCATAGAAAGACGCGAGAGAAGCGACTCGGTCATCGGCAGGATCGTTTCGCTGTGCGTGTTTCCGTTGTCGAGGAAATACTCGCCCAACACCGTGTTGTCGGAGAGAATTGCGACAGAAGCGACCGCGGCGGAACTGTCGACTGCAAGAATTTTCAAGTCTTTATCCCTCCAATCGTTCCAGTGTGATCTTTCTGTGGTTGGGATCCTTCGGGTCGTCCTTTTCAATCTCGACCGTAAAACGGCAAGGGGGAAGTGCCTCGGGGATCTTTTCGCTCCATTCGACAAGGCAAACGCCGTTTCGTTTTAAGTAATCGTCGTATCCGATCGATGCGAGGTCGTCCTCATCTTCAATGCGATAGAGGTCAAAGTGAAATACCGGGATCTTTGCCGAGCGGTATTCGTTGACGAGAGAAAACGTAGGAGAACGAACGGTGGAAGCGGGGGAAAAGACCGAAACAAATCCGCGGACGAAGGCGGTTTTGCCCACGCCAAGATCGCCCCGAAGAGCCACAAAGCGGGGTGATTTTTCGTCGGCGAGCAGTCTTTTTGCAAAGTCGGCGCCGAAGCGTTCGGTTTCTTCCACCGAAGCGGTGAACACAACTTGACGGTCTTCCACGGTGAAAGCTCCTCTTTAGAAAATAAAATAACTCATAGAAGTATTATATCACGCTTTGGCGGCTTTGTAAAGTTATTTTTTGAAGTCGGAAAGCGGTTTGCGAGAGCCGTCGGGGTATTCGACGACTGTGCTCTCCAGCGTTCCTTTGAAGGAGGCGCGGAATGCGGCGAGATATTCTTCCCGCAAAGCCTGCTGTTCGGCGGCTTCTTCGGGGGTCAGCCCCTCCTCGCGTTTCTTTTTGGCAAGCTCGTTGATGCGGTCAATCTTTTTTTGTTCCATGGTTTTCTCCTTGTAAAAAGAAAGGGCAGACGGTTCCGTCTGCCATATCTCTATTTACCCTTATGCCTTTTTGAGGGTCCGCAGGCAGCGCGCGCAAACGTGAATTGCCTTGCCGCCGTCAACCTTGACCTTGCGAATGTTGGGCTTCCAGGTTCTGTTGGTTTTTACGTGGGAGTGAGCGTCGTTATGACCGAACACAACACCCTTGCCACACACACAACATTTTGCCATTTTTCTACCTCCTAATTCAGTAAACGCCGTTTTGCGAACGCTTCCGCAAAGCGGCAAACGATACTGCAACAGCGGTTATTATATCATACTCTTTTTCAAAAAGCAAGTCTTTTTTTGAATTTTTTTCAAGTTTTTTCAATCCTCTCGGGCAAAAGCGCACCGATCAGCTCGTTTTCGGAAGTTCCCACGAGCCGCACGGCATAGGTCTTGCCGTGGAGCGGAACGCCGGTTTTGCACCTGACTTCAAGAAAATTCGGAGTATGCCCGATCGCTTCTCCTTTTTCGTCGGTCTCAAATAGGACGGGATAAATTTTGCCGACTTCGCTCTGCAAAATCGTGGCGCGAACCTCATCGCGCAAAGCGGCAAGGCGAGATGCGCGCTCGTGCTTGATCTCCTCGGGTACTTGCTCGGGCAGGCGATCCGCAACCGTTCCTCTGCGGCGCGAATAAGGGAAGACGTGGATCATAAGAAAGCGCGCTTTTTCCGCAAAGTGCAAGGTTTTTTTAAATTCTTCTTCGTCTTCGCCCGGGAAGCCGACGATGATATCGGTCGTAAACTGCGCGTCCGGGAAAGCCTTTTTGAGGCGTTCCATGGCTTCCATTGCCTGCTTTGCGTTGTACTTGCGTTTCATGGCGGCAAGCACCTTGTCCGAGCCGCTCTGGAGCGAGAGGTGGAAGTGCGGGGCGAGCGAATGAATCTTTGCGAGCCGATCGACAAACTCCTGCTTTGCCACCGACGGATCGAGCGAACCGAGCCGGATCCGTCCAATCCCTGGAATTCGATCCAGCGCCTCCAAAAGGTCGGGAAGCGAGGTGTTTTCCAGGTCTTTTCCGTAGGAGGCGATCTCAATGCCGGTCAATACCACTTCCGGGCATCCTGCGGCGGTGAGGGTACTCACTTCCTCCACCACGTCTGCGATCGGTTTGGAGCGGACGGGTCCGCGCGCCGAGGGAATGATGCAATAGGCGCATTTGTTTTCGCAGCCGTCCTCAATCTTGATAAATGCGCGGGTATGCTCGTTGAAGGACGACACCGTCATCGGCTCAAACTGAGCGCCTTTTGAAATATGGGCGGGTATGTCGACGAGTCTGCCGCGGTTTGAGAGATATTCCTCTATCGCGGGAATCAGGCGCTTTCTCTCGCGGTTGCCCAGAACGATATCGCAGCCTGTGAACCGTTCTGTTTCCTCGGGAAAAGCCTGCGGCATACAGCCTGTAAGGATAATAATTCCGTCGGGATTTACGCGGCGAAGGCGGTTGATCAGCTTGCGGTTTTTGGCGTCGCTGACCGCTGTTACGGTGCAGCTGTTGACGATGCAGACATCTGCGCCTCCG
>CADBFJ010000037.1 GCA_902793915.1 uncultured Ruminococcus sp. | reverse complement strand
CAGGTCAAAGAAAGCGCGCTTTCGTTCATCAACAAGGCAAAGAACGACGGCAGCTCTGTGATCCTCGTCGGACACGTCAACAAAGAGGGCGGCATCGCAGGTCCGAAGGTGCTCGAACACATGGTGGACGCGGTGCTCTCCTTTGAGGGAGAGAGGCAACAGTCCTACCGCATCATCCGCGCAATCAAGAACCGCTACGGCTCGACCAACGAGATCGGCGTTTTTGAGATGGGAGACAGCGGCATCACCGAGGTCGAAAACCCCTCCGAACTGCTCCTTGCCGGCAGACCCAAGAACACCTCGGGTAACTGCACGGTCTGCACGCTTGAAGGCACGCGCCCGATTCTGGCGGAAATTCAAGCCCTTGTCACGCCAACCACTTTCCCCGCTCCCAGACGCACCGTCAACGGCGCCGACTACAACCGCACCTGCCTGATCCTTGCGGTGCTCGAAAAGCGACTGGGGCTCAAATTCTATCAAACCGACGTCTACGTCAACGTGGTGGGCGGACTCAAGCTCGACGAACCTGCCGCCGACCTCGCGCTTGCTCTGGCACTTATTTCTTCACTTTCTGACAGAATCGTCCCCGACGACCTCTTTGCCGTCGGAGAGCTCGGCCTTGCCGGAGAGTGCCGCTCGGTCGCAAACCTGGAACAGCGGGTCAAGGAAGCCGCACGCCTCGGCTTTACCAAAGCGGTCGTTCCTGCGCGAAACCTCGAAAAGCACCCCTTTAGTTGCAAAGGGATTGAGCTCATTCCCATCAAGAGCGTCTATGAAATCCTCTCGCTTTTAAAACAGCAACCCAAAGCAGAATAACAAAAGAGCTCCCGACAATGATTTGCCGGGAGTCCTTTTTTCATTTCTTCATTTTGACCGCAGGTCAAAACTTCATTTTCTGCCGCAGGCAGAAACTTCATTGTTTGCGGAGCAAACAACTTCATTGTCCTTCTTCACTTCGCGTCGAACCAGGTTTTGCCGATGTGCAGGTCGACCGAAAGCGGGACTTTGCAATCCTTATAAGCGCCTTCCATTTCCTCGCGCAGGATTTTTGCTGCCGCTTCAGCGCAGGAAGAGTGTGCCTCCAAAATGAGTTCGTCGTGAACTTGGAGAATGAGATGTGCGTCGATGCCGCTCTCTTTTAAGCGGTCATAGACTCGAATCATGGCGATCTTGATGAGGTCAGCGGCGCTCCCCTGGATCGGGCTGTTCATGGCAACGCGCTCGCCGAACTTTTGCAGGACCTTGTTGGTGCCCGCAAGCTCGGGGATGTAGCGCCTGCGCCCGAACATCGTCGTGACGTAGCCTTTTTCATAGGCGCTCGCGATCGTCTCTTTGAGGTAGCGGTCGATCCCGGGATAGGAAGCGAGATACTGGTCGATATACTCCTGCGCTTTCTGGCGCGAGACGTGGAGATCGTCCGAGAGCGAGAAAGCGCCGATGCCGTAGAGAATGCCGAAGTTCACTGCTTTGGCGCGCTTACGCATCTCCGAGGTGACCGCCTCTTTCGGCACGCCGAAGACGGTCGCGGCGGTGGAGGTGTGAATGTCTTCCCCACTGTTAAAAGCGGCGATCATGTGTTCATCGCCCGAAATGTGCGCCAAAAGCCGAAGCTCGATCTGCGAATAGTCGGCGTCGACCAGAACGTAGCTTGGGTCCTGCGGCAGAAAATAACGCCGCAGTTCGCGTCCGAGCTCGGTGCGTACCGGAATGTTTTGCAGGTTCGGATCGCTGGAAGAAAGCCTGCCTGTGGCTGTCCCTGTCTGCTTGAAATTGGTGTGCACGCGCCCTGCGTCGTCGGCGACTTTGAGCAGTCCTTCCACGTAGGTGCTTTTGAGTTTGGTAAGCTGACGGTAGTCAAGCACTTCTTCCACAATCGGGTGATAGGGACGGAGCTTCTCCAAGATTTCTGCGTTGGTCGAATAGCCAGATTTTGTCTTTTTGCCGTGCGGCAGAGCAAGCGTTTCAAAGAGCACGTCGCCGAGTTGCTTCGGAGAGTTGATGTTGAACTCTCCTCCCGCATGGAAATAGATCTGCTGGCGATGCCACTTCGATCAATGAAAAAGCCGTAGGTTTCCATACTTGCAAGCACGCGCGAGAGCGGCTGTTCGATTTCAAATAAGAGGCTTGTTTGCCCGCTTTCTTCGAGTTTTGCAAGGATCTCGGGATAGAGGCGGAAAGCGTACCAGGCGGGCTCGCCATCGCCTATGACCTCGCCGAGATAATCGGCGACAAGTGAAGAAAACTCATAGTTGTTCTTTGAGGGATTGACGAGATACGCCGCCAGTTGCAGATCGAAAAGCTCTGCGCCGCAGGGGCAGTCGCCGATCTCTTTGTAAAGACTCTTGGCATCGTAGAGAACGACGCGTTTGCCCGAAAGTTTTTCGAGCACTTCCCTTGTGGTTGACGCAACCGTGTAGAGCGTTTTGCCGTCAAAAATCCGTTTGTCCTCTCCAAAAAAATCAAGAGAGAGGAGCTTGCAATCGGCAAGAGATTGTTCCAGCTCTGCAAGCGTGCAGGCCTTTGCGGCAAGCTCGGGGGCATCGGTTTTCATGGGCGCGTCGAGCGCAAAGCGTTTTAAGAAGCCCGAGAATTCAAGCCGCAAAAAGAGGGCTTTGGCGGCTTTTCGGTCGATCCCGCGGTCGGCAAGATCGTCGAGCGCGATACCGAGCGGAACGGTGCGGCAGATGGTCGCAAGGGTCTTGGAAAGATAGGCACTCTCTTTGCCTTCCTCGAGCTTTTTGCGGAGCGAGGGCGTGCTCCCCGCCTCGTCGATGCGCTCGTAAACGCCATCCAGCGTGCCAAAATCGGCAATGAGTTTAAGCGCCGTTTTCTCTCCCACGCCGGGAACGCCGGGAATGTTGTCCGAGGAGTCACCCATCAGCGCTTTGACGTCCACAAAATGATCCGACGGAACGCCGTATTTGGCAAAGAATGCCGCCTTGTCCATGTCGATCGTCTCAAAATTGGTGGCAAGCAGGACGTGGACGTCCTCGTCGATGAGTTGGAGCGCGTCGCGGTCACCGGTAAGCAGATAAGCCCGCGCGCCATCCTTTTTGCTCTGTTCGGCAAGCGTGCCGAGAATGTCGTCGGCCTCGTAGCCTTCGAGTTCCAGAATGTGATAGCCGAGCGATGCGAGCAGTTCTTTTGCCACCGGGAACTGCGCCCGAAGCTCGTCGGGCATAGGCTTTCTCCCCGCCTTGTAGGCATCGTAGAGCTTGTGGCGGAAGGTCGGGGCTTTGAGGTCAAAAGCGACCGCCAGATAGTCGGGAGAAAGCGTCTCTTTCTGCTTTTCAATGAGTTCAGGATGCTGTTCCCGTCAATGGCAAGTAAAGTTTTCATAGGCTTCCTCCGAGAAAATGGTTAGACATTCTTCCCTGTTATTTTACCACAAAAACGCCGCTTTTGTCAAGGAAAAGCAGGTGAAGAAAGAATGCTTTACGGGAAATAGCTTTCTTCCTCCTTCTCCTCTTCAGCAAGCTCTTCAAAATCCTCTTTGAAAGCGCCGCAGTTCGGGCATTTCCACATCCAAGGAAGGTCGTAAAACTCTGTTTTCGGTGGCACACCGCTTTCTTCGTCCCCCTCATCCTCATCGTAATGATAGCCGCAAACGCGGCAAACAAAAACTGCCATGATTTTTCCTCGCTTTAAAACAAATTGTAAAAATAGAGTTGCCGATTTTTCCTGAAATAATCCGCCCAAAGCCTTCATAGAATGGAACGATTCAACGACGATGGAGGCGAAAGAATGCGGAAAGAGGCAAAGCGACTGATTTGGAACGCGGTCTTTTTGACCGCCTCCACGCTGCTCATGCGGACGGTGGGCGTGGGCTTTCAAGTCTTTCTCGCAGGGCGCGCTGGCGCCGAAGTGATGGGGCTTTTCTCGCTCCTCGGCGGCGTTTACGGCTTTGCCCTGACGCTTGCAATCTCGGGCGTGCACCTCGGCGTGACCCATTTGGTCGTGGAAGCAATCGGCAAAAATGAGGAAGGTCGCGTCAAACGCGTGATGAGAAAGGCGACGCTGTATTCGCTTTTCTTCGGAACGCTTGCGGCGTTGCTGTTGGTTTTGCTTGCCCCCACGATCGGGACGCGCTGGCTCAAAGACGAGCGCACGATCGACGCTTTGCGCCTCATGGGATTGACACTCCCACTCATCGCGCTTTCCTCGGCATTCTCGGGCTACTTTTCTGCCGTCCGCAGAGTTTGGCGTTTTTCTTTGCAAAAGACGCAAAAAGTGCGCTTTTATCGCTCGTTCTCGGCGGGCTTTTGGCAGAAGTTTTCTCCTTTCTCATTGAGCTTTCTCTCTATCTGTTCGATCGCAAAAAGCACTATCCCAAAACCGCTCCCGCGGCAGGAGACGGGCAAAGGCTTCTCGCCATTTCCCTGCCGGTCGCCTTTTCGACCTATATTCGCTCGGGACTGCTCACGATCGAGCACATCCTGATCCCCGAAGGGCTGCGCAACAGCGGTGCAAGCCACGTCGCCGCCCTCTCGGCATACGGTTCCATCCAAAGTATGGCGCTCCCTGTCGTGCTCTATCCCGCCGCCCTCATCTCCTCCTTTGCGGGGCTACTCATCCCCGAGTTTTCGGAAAGCCGCGTCAAGGGACATACGCGACACATCGACTATATGTTTGGGCGGGTCTTTTCGCTCTCCGCCGCCTTTGCCATCGGCGCCTCGGGCGTGCTTCTCTTTTGTTCGGAAGAACTCGGTACTTTCCTTTATCCCGGCACCGACGCTGCGCGCTATATCCGTCTGCTTGCGCCGCTGATTCCGGTGATGTACCTCGACACCGCGACCGATGCCATGCTCAAAGGGCTTGGTGAGCAGGTCTATTCGATGAACGTCAACATTGCAGACGCCGCGCTCTCGGTTCTGCTTGTCAAACTCCTCATTCCACGACTTGGCATCACCGGCTACCTGATAACGATCTACATCTCGGAAGTCTTCAACACAACGATGAGCCTCTATCGCCTGCTTTCGATCAGCCGCACAAAGATAAAAGTCTTTCGCTGGATCTACAAGCCTCTGTTTTGCGTTTTGGGAGCGACGAGCCTTGTGCGTCTGCTTTTTCTTTTCCTGCCGCCTAAAAGCAATCTCTTTGGCATGGTGCTACACCTGACTTTAACCGCCCTTTTTTATCTTGTACTGCTCCGCTTCTTCGGCGGCTTTGATAAAGAGGACAGAGCATGGCTCCTTTCGCTTTTTACAAGAGAAAAAAAAAGCCCCGCAAAGCCCATCTGCCGCTTTGCGGAGCTAAAAAGTTCAAAGAAAAAGTTTTCGTAATTGCTTACCCATCACAGCGCCCGAAAGCGTGGGAGAAAGAAGCGAAAAATCTGCCACCAGCGAATGAGGCTTCCCCACCGGATCATCCTGCTTCATCGGGACGAAATAGACGCTCTTTTTTTGCAGGAGCGCACCGAGGTTTTTGAGGTTTGCCGAAAGCGCGTCGTTGGAAGCGAGCGCGATCACAAGCGGTCTATCCTGCCGCAAGTGCGCTTTTGCCGCCATGCAAACCGGCGTATCGGTGATGCCGAGCGCGAGTTTTGCAAGCGTATTCCCCGTGCAAGGACAAATCACGAGCGCATCGAGCGGATTTTTCGGTCCAAGCGGTTCGGCTCCCTCGATCGTGTGAATCACAGGGCGCCCGCAAAGCGCTTCGACGCGTTCTTTTAAGTCTGCGGCTTTTCCAAACCTCGTATCGGTCGAACAGACCGCAAAACTGAAGATTGGCTGGATCTCATAGCCTTCCTTTAATAAGCGCTCCAGTTCTTGCAGCGCCGCGTGATGGGTGCAAAACGATCCGCAGAATGCAAATCCAAGCATATTCTGTGATCCTTTCGTAAGTCGCTAACCGGTCAAGAGAAAGAAAGTTTTGCCAGCGTTGCAAAGAGCGTTTTTGCAAGATAGGACGCGGCGCTCTCGGGCGCATACTTTCCGGGAAGCGCGGTCGCCCAAACGTGTTTGACGCCGAATTCCATCGCCGCTACCTGGTCAATTCCGCCGGGCGGCGAAGCGAGATCGACGAAAAGACACTCTTTCGGCAAGCTCTCAAGCACTTCCTGCGTAAAGATTTGTTCTGGAACCGTGTTGAAGATCACCCGACAGTCGCTTGCAATCGACAAAAGCAAATTCTTTCCGCACTCGTCAAAGAAGAAACGCGGCGCTGCGTGAGCAAGCTCGATCTCGGCGTGCTTTTCCTCTTTGCGTTCATAAACGGTAACGTGGGCGCCGAGCGCGACCAGTTTCTCGGTCAAAATCCGCCCGATCCGCCCATACCCTATCACCGCGACGTTGGCGCCGTCCAGCGTGACGGTCAGCTCGCGCATGGCGACAAAAAGCGCCCCCTCCGCAGTCGGCAATGCATTGAGAATTTGGAGATACTCGGAATCAAAATAATCGAATACGCGGGCGCCGTTTTCTTCCGCGTCCTTGCGAAAGCGCTTGGGGATCTTCCCGCCGAATACGATCGTTTTGCAAGCTCTTGCAAAAAGGTCAAGGCGGATCGGATCTACCTTGCTCTGTTCCTCCCAAGAAAGATGCACGCCATCCCTCGTCAAAGGCAGGGGCAAAAGAATGCAATCTGCGTCTGTTGCCAAGCTTTGCCAGTCTGCTCCGTCCTTTTCCCCCGGCACCCCGAAGGAAGCGACAGAAGCCCCCTTCTCACGCAAAGCCCGGCAGAGATAGCTCTGTCTTGCATCTCCGCCGAAAACTGCGAATTTCCATTTAGAAAGATCCATCCTGCGCCCCTTTTTCTCTTGACCTTGATCACACCCGAAGAATCGGATGTCGATAACAGAATATGAAAAGCAACCGAATTTCGACACAAAAATCCGGTTGCTTTAAATTCTATTCTTAAATTCTATGGTGCATCGTAGATCACATAAATACGGTGCAACGCCGCCTCCTGCTCGAGCCGCCGCGCCATCGCGAGTTCGGCATCGGTTTTTGGTTGCGGCAAACAGAGCGTAAAGACGCGCACCGAAGTGGCAAGTTTAGAAAGATAATAGGGTTGCTTGGTGGCATAACCCGAAAAGCGCAAGCGATCGATCTTTGTAGCACCGACAGAACGCAACCCCTGTCGCAGAGCGTATGCCGCGCCGCTGTCACGCGAGTTTTTGGCAAAGACCGCCACCTCGCCTTGTTGAATCTCAAACGTGTAATCCTCTGTTTCGCTTTGTGCGGAATTGGTCTTTGCAAAAACAAACGCAACGCCGAAAACAAGGATCATTGCAAGCGGGATCGAAAGAAAAACAATTGGGCGCTTGATGAAAAGAACCGCAAGTAGAAGGATCAAAAGCGTAAACAGGATCAGCAGGACGATGAGAAACGGCTTCTCCATTGAAAGAAGAACGTTCGGTCGATCCGAAACTGCGGTCGAAAGATCGATCATCCACCCGGCGAAGATGCGAGGAAAGAATCCAAGTGCAGGAAAAATGAGCGCTATGATCGAGGAAACGAGCGTTAACATTGTGGGAAGCGAAAGCAAGATCGTTACCGGGATCGACGCGAGCGAGACCTCTCCAAAGACGCAAGACATAAGAAGAAGCAGCGCGCCGTTTGCCGCGCAACCTGCCAGGAGCAATCCCAAGAGCCATCCGATCGCTTTTGCAAGAAGTTTTGGCAAGCGCTCCCGCAGGCGTTCGGAAATCTTGACGGTCAGCGGTGCAAAGATCAAAATTCCGAAGGTTGCAAGATAGGACATCCAAAGCGACAGATCGCAAAGCGAATACGGGACAAATAGCAAGGTCAGATAAAGGATCATACCGAGTGAGGTGATGGGATCCGGTTCCTCCCAGAGAAGGAACGCAAGGTAAACCGAAAAGACCAAAAGAACGGAACGAACCGTAGAGGCGTGAAAACCGGTCAGGGCAAGATAAAAGATCATGCAAAGCGAGGTCAGAAGCATCCGTATGCGGCGGATTGCAAGGAGTTTTCGCAAAAGAAGCTCGATGGCGCCTACAAGGATCGAAACGTGCAGTCCGCTGAGCGCGAGCAGATGCGAAACACCGGCTCTGCGGAAGGCGAGCGTCGTATCGCCCGAAAGTCCGCTTTTGTTTCCAAGCAGGAGTGCCGAGGCAACGTCTCCCGCTTCCCCGCCGACCGAAAGACGCAATCTTGCCGTCAAGATCAAGTTCAGCTTGCGGAAAAAGAGAATCGGGTGAAAGCCTTGCAGTTCGGAAACCTCCAGATCCTCCTCTTCGTTGCAAAGAAAGAGGACTTTGACGCCTTCGGACAAAAGCTCGAGTTCTTCGTCATAACTGTCGGTCTTTTCGATCTCTGCGGCGCGAACGCTTGCCGTGATCGCATCGCCGACCTGCAAACCCGAAGAAAAGGCACAACCAAGAGCCGCTTTCAGCCGCGTTCGCTTCCCGTCAAGTTCGGTCACGGTCAAAAGATAGGATTCCGAGTCGTTTCGACGGTCGCTCACATATCCCGAAATGCGAACCTCTTGACCTGCAAGGTCTTCTGCAAACGCATAGGAAGCATCAAAATACAGGTGGGAAGAAAGGAGGATAAGGCAACTCATAAAACAGCACAGGATCGGGAGAAACACACGGCGCAAATTCTTCCGAAAGAAGATGACGAGAAACGGAATCGGCAGAGCAAACAGCGCCCAAAGAAAGGGGCGTAAAGTCTGCAAAAGAGAAAACGCAAGAAGCGCCATAAGGATCCCGAAAACGCAACAACAAAAGAGCGGACGCCGCCACAAAATACGCATCCTACTTCCCTCCTTTCACAAATAAAGTCGAAAAAACTGCAGGATATGAAAAAAGCCTTGACAAGATGATCGAAAAGCGCTATAATAATCCTGTATTGGGCGCAAGTGCCTAATCATTTACATGGAGGAACCCTACCAATGTTTGAAACTTTGAAGAACCTCATGGTCGAAGAACTGCAGCTCGACCCCAATGAGATCAAACCCGAGTCCGACCTCATCAACGACCTTGGCGTCAACTCGATCGAACTTGCAGATATGATTATGCTCTGCGAGGAAAAGTTCGGTGTCGAGATCGAAGATGATGACATCCACAAATTCGTAACGGTTCAGGACGTGGCGGATTATTTGGAAGCTCACAAAAAATAAGACGAACAGAGAAAACAGCGCCGAGAAAATCGGGGCTGTTTTTCTATTCGTCGGAACCGTTCTTTTTGCGGCGTTCCATTTCGCGTTCGGCTTCGCGTTTGGCGTTGCTCTCGCGCTTGTCGTAGAGCTTTTTGCCACGGCAGAGCCCAAGCTCCACTTTGACGTGACTGCCCGAAAAATAAAGCGAAAGCGGCACAAGCGTCAACCCCTTTTGCTGGGTGACTCCCATGAGCTTCATGATCTCCCGACGGTGCAGGAGGAGCTTTTTCTCGCGCAGCGGATTTTGATTGAAGCGGTTGCCTTCCTCAAAAGGACTGATGTGCATCCCAACGACAAAAACTTCGCCGTTTTTAAATGAGCAATAGGAATCCTTGAGATTGACCCCTCCGCGACGAATGCTTTTCACCTCGGTGCCAAAGAGGGCGATCCCCGCTTCATAGCGGTCTTCCACGAAATAATCGTGGAAGGCTTTTTTATTTTGAGCGATCAGCTTTTTGGTTTCTTTTTCAGCCATAAACGTCCTTACTACCGACCAGAATCGGTATAATAAATGATTTCGTCGGGAAATGCCAAACCGTTTTCGCGCGCCAACTGAATGAGATATGCCCGTGTGTCCGGATCCTCCAAGAGAAAGTCGATCTTTTGCAGGATCGCTTCACAAGCATCGCGCACCGAGGCGTCGGTTAGACTTTCCTCTTTGAGCGTTTTGTAGGTTTTATATTCGGTGAGAACCTCTTTCAGTTTTTCGGCAGAACCGACCTTTCGTTCCAGTTCTGTCATCAGTTCTTCATATTGATCGAGTTTTTTTTGCAGTTCACGTTCTTCTTCCCGCAAGCGGTTGTACTTCATGACGCTTGTTGCGAAAACGCCGACCGACAGCAAAACGAGGATGATAAGAAAGATCTTGACCGAAAGAGACAGATTGAGCCGTAGCTTTTTTTCGGATGGCATCTTTTTTTCCTCGTTTCTTTTTAAGACCGGGAAGCATGAGATCGGGGAAAAGCCCCCTGCCCGCTTCCGCTTTTTTTCGTTCTTTTTGGGAAAACCTCACACGAGAAAGCTTACAAAGGTGAGATTGAATGTTCAAAATGAGTTTTGTTCCGATGCGGCGCAAGAGTTTCCACGCCACACGAAAAGGATAGGAGAGAAAATACCAAAGATAGCGCGCGATACAATCGAGCACAAACGCCGCCGCTTCGGAAAACCAGAGAAAGAGCCGACCGAGCGTGAGGCGATAGAGAAAGAAACCGAGTGCGCAAGCCGCGATCACAAGGGGGCGGATCTTGCCGTCGTTCTGTTCGTAATAAAGGATCGAAAGCGCGACCCCGGATAGAATACAAAAAAGCAGGTCTTCGAGAAAGATCACGGCGCCGAGTGCCGGGCTCTCTTCATGTTCCCGATAGGGGGAAAGGAGCGGGAGTTTGATCTTCCGCAGTTTTTCGGAGAGAGAGCGGCTGTAATGGGCGCCGAGAAAAATCCTTGTAACGCGGAGAAGATCGTAGAACAGACCCGCGCCGACGCCAAGCAGGGCGCCATATAAATAAAGCAGCCCAATGGCAGTTTGAGAAATTCCCATTGTCAGCGAAAAAGGGCGCCCAAGAGCCCTTTGCGGGTTTTGTCGGAAGGCTGATTTGCAAAGTAGGTGATCGCGTCCACCGTTCCTTGCAGTTCCACCACTCCGTCCCGTAAATTTAGGACTTCTACCTGAAGTCCGGTTCCGCCGATCTCCATCCTGCCGCAGGCTGTCTCAAGGACCACCGTCTGCTCGTCAAAGCTAACCGCATCGGTCACACCGTGGATCTTCATAGCGCGCCGATCTTCGAGCGAAAAGCTATGTACCCGTAAAGCGTCATTTGCCGTCTCTGCACTCATCGTAACCCCTCCCGGTCAAAGACTGGAATTTGCTACAACTTATGCAAGAGACGGCAAAGTTATTCGGCTTATTCTGATTTGACCACCTCATAGAGTTCCGATGCGTCAGCCTTGGAGGTAAACTCCTTGACCGAGAGCACCCGAACGCTCAAGGTGCGTTGCCCAAAGGTGATCGTAAGAAGATCCCCTACCTTGACGTCATAAGACGCTTTGGCGGGTCTGCCGTTCACCGTGACGTGATCTGCATCGCAGGCGTCGTTGGCGACCGTGCGGCGTTTGATGATCCTCGATACCTTCAGAAACTTATCAAGCCGCATAAATCAATTAGTTCAGTTTGTCCTTCAGAGTTTTGCTGGGAGCGAAAGCGGGACGCTTGCAAGCAGCGATCTTGACGGGAGCGTTGGTTCTGGGGTTTCTGCCGGTGCGAGCAGCGATCTTTTTCACCTTGAAAGAACCGAAGCCGGCGATCTGGACATCTTCACCCTTCACAAGGGCATCACCGATAGCGGCGATAGCGGCGTCAACAACGGTAGCGACGTTCTTTTTGGTCAGCTCGTTCTCTTTTGCGATCTTCTCGATCAACTGGGTCTTGGTCATTTTTTTGTCCTCCAAATATATTTTTTTTGGGATCACTTGTATTTTAGCATAGTTTTCCAGAATATGCAATACTTTTTTTACATTATTTTTGAAAAAATTGTTTATTTTGCGCCATTTTTTGCACTTTTTTGACCTTTTTCGGGTCATAGAAAGGAAAATCCTCGCGTTTGAGACTTCCAAGGAGAAAAGCAAGGGCAAAATAGAGGATGACAGAAAGGAAAAGTCCGCATAGAAAAAGGGCTTTTGAGCCTTTCAGCGAGCCTTGAATGTGCGAAAAAACAGAAGCAAACACTCCAACCGATCCAAGCGAGGCAAGTAGAGGGGCAAAAAAGACTTTGGCGCATGGTTCACGTCCTTTCCCTTTTGCAAGGATCGCCATACCGAGAAGCGTGACGAGAAGATTGCAAAAAAGTGTGCTGATCGGTGCGCCGAGGATCGCAAAACTCGGGTTGCCGATGAGAAAATATGCAAGGACGCTTTTGAGAAACGTTCCCGCAAGCATCGCGAAAAGCGGACGAACGACAATCTTTCTTGCGTGCAGGACCGATTGAATGCCGCCGATCATACAGGAAAGAAAGGCAGAGATCCCAAGGCAGGAAAGGAGCGGCGCGGCAACGCCGACCGCTTCGCTCTGACCCGAAAATAAAAGCGTTAAGATCTCCTTGGAAAAAGCCGTGATCCCGACGGCGCCCGGAACCGAAAAGAGCGCGATGAGACGAAAGCCGTCGTGCACCAATTCCTCTTCCCTTTTGACGTCTCCCGAGGCGTGCGCCGCGGAAAGGAGCGGAACGAGTGGTAAGCAAACCGAACTTACAAGTGATGGCAAAAGCCCGTAAACCGAAAGCGCAAGCGTACTGTAACTTCCGTAAATGCTGTTGGCTGTCGCCGCATCCATTCCGATGCTTTGAAGTCTGCGCAAAATCATCGTAATATCAAGGATTCGCGCAGCTCCGCTCAATGAAACTCCGAGTGTGATCGGAAGCGAGAGGCGCGAAAGTCCCTTGAGGACGCTTATCGTATCCCCGGACGGCAAAATTTCTCTTTGCCCTTTATCGGCACGGCGCTTGACTACGGCAAGCCAAAGACAGGTCAGGGCGCTCCCGAGGGAGAGTCCCGCGCCGGCAGACGCGGCAACGACTTCCACCGGGCAACCGCGACTTTTTGCAAGAGAAGAGAAGAAAACGCCGAACACCAGTTTGAGAAAGGCTTCCGCCACCTGGGAGATCGCGGTCGGCGCCATATTCGAGTGTCCCTGAAAATAGCCCCGAAAGGATGCCGAAAGGCAGGTGAAAAACAAGGTCGGTGCGATCGAAAGGATGGAAAGATAGGCATTCGGGCTTTTGATCAATTCGCAAAATCGCCTTGCAAAAAGCACAAGCGTCGAGCTTCCGCAGATCCCTAAAAGAAGACATAAAAAAAGCGCCGTCCGATCGATCCGCTTTGCCAGCGGAAGATCCCCCTTTGCAAGCGCACCCGAAAGCAGAACAGACAAAGCGACCGGAAGCCCCGCAGTTGCGGCACCGACGATCAGAATATAAAGTTCGTAGGCGGAGTTGAAATATCCCATTCCCTCTGCCCCAAGGAGCGAGAGCATTGGAATCTTATAAAGAAGGCCAACCAGCTTGACAAAAAACGTGGAAAGAGTCAGGAGTGCCGCTCCCGACAAAAGCTTGCTTTTTCGGAAGTCACTTTTGATTCTTTCCACGCTTCATCACCGCCGCTTAATCGAAATAATGAGCGACCGCGTTTTGAAATTCGTATTTCAGGCGTTCCTCATCAATAGAGGTATATTCGCCGTTTTCGTAAAGTATGCGTCCATCCGCCATGGTCAAAAGAACGTCGTTCCGATCTGCGCTGTATGCAAGAGACGCATAGGGATCATAGACAGGCAGATTGTGCAGCGCGTTCAGATCAATCAGAACGAGGTCTGCGCGCTTCCCGATCTCCATGCGCCCGCAATCGGTACGCCCCTGCGAAAGTGCGCCGTTCTCGGTGGCAAGCTTCAAAAGCCGGTTTGCAGGCAGGCTTGCGGGATCGCAAAAAATGCCTTTGCCGAGCAGTGCTGCCGTCTGCATTTCGCGGAGCAGATCGAGGCGATTGTTGGAAGCAGTACCGTCTGTCCCAAGCGCGACCGAAATGCCGCGGTCGAGGAACTTTTGCAAGGGCATGACGCCGCTGCCGAGCTTGAGGTTGCTCACAGGATTGTGGGCAACAAAGACCTGCTTGTCCCGCAAGATATCGAGGTCGCCATCTTCGACCCAAACGCAATGCGCCGCCGTGGTCGGAAGATCAAAAACGCCGGTATCGCGGAAGAACTCGGCAGGGGTCTTTCCGTAGCGCGCCTTGCATTCTTCATGTTCCTTTCTCGTTTCGGAAAGATGAATCTGCATCCGCAAGCCGCGTTTTTTGGCTTCTTCTGCCACATATTTGCAACAGGCGGCATGATTGGTGTATTCGGCATGAAGCGCAAAATCCACTAAAATTCTGCCCTCTCCCGCGCCGTGATAGCGGTTATAAAGATCGATCGACTCCTTAAGACGATAATCGTCTTTGGGTTGAACACTCTCGTCAAAGGAAACGATCGAGCGCGAAAGATTGGCTTTGACGCCGGTTTCGAGCACCGCTTCGGCAACCGCGTCCTCAAACATATACATATCGGTAAAAGAAACCACGCCGCCACGGATCATCTCGGCGATGCCGAGCTTTGACCCAAGCAGAACGCGCTCGTAATTCAGGCGATCCTCGGCAGGATAAATGCGCGTTTCGAGCCACTCTTTGAGTGGCAGATCCTCACCATAACCGCGGAAAAGCGTCATGGCGACGTGACAATGCGCGTTGTAAAAAGCTGGAATCAAAAGATTGCCCTTGCAATCGATCACGCGATCACAGGCAAGCGCTTTTGGCAAAGTCTCGCCGATACTTTCGATAAAAGCGTCTTTTACCAGAACCGAAACAGGGCGATCCCCAAAACCGTATTCCGGCAACAGGCGCGATAGCACGTACTGCTACAAACATCAAGAACGGCGGAAAAACTCCGGTTGCAGGCATTATACATGCTGTCGTGCTTTTCCTTATCCTTGTGGTTCTTGGACGCTTTGCTGTTTAT
>CADBFJ010000036.1 GCA_902793915.1 uncultured Ruminococcus sp. | reverse complement strand
GGAGAAAAACATGGCAAACAGCAAGGCAATGGTTCCGGAAGCTAAGGAAGCTCTGGACAGATTCAAGATGGAAGCCGCAAGCGAAGTCGGCGTTACCCTCAAGCAGGGCTACAACGGCGACATCACCGCAAAGCAGGCAGGTTCCGTGGGCGGTCAGATGGTCAAGAAGATGATCGAGTCCTACGAGAACAGCATCAAGACGAAATAAGTACCGCTTTTGAGGTCGGCGCGCATGCCTATACGGCATGCGCGCTTTTCTGTGGAGGGAGAAAGGAGAAAAACGCGAGAGAAACTTTTTGGGAAAAAGGTTTCTCTCGCGCTCTTTTCAAAAACTTTTACAAAGGGTTTTTATTCGCGCGCCGGAAAGATAGGATAATCCTTTGAGAAAGTTTTTTCAAGAAGGGGGTGCGGGGGAACCGCTTTTTTTCAAAAAAGGGTTCCCCCGCAAATCCTATTCTTTTCTTATTCCATTGCCTCCAATACTGCGATACGGACGCAGAGGGTGAGGACTTTCATGGCTTTTTGCAGATCCTCGCGGGAGGGATAGGAGGGTGCGATCCGGATATTGCTATCGTGCGGATCCTTGCCGTAGGGGTAGGTCGCACCCACGTCGGTGAGTTTGACGCCTGCTTCTTTGCAAAGCTCGTAGGTACGTTTTGCACAGCCGTCTTTGACGAAGAGGCTGACGAAGTATCCGCCCTTGGGATTGGTCCAGCGAGCGCAGCCCGTTCCGCCGAGGTCAGCCTCGAGCGTCGAGAGGACGATCTCAAACTTGGGGCGCAGGTAGGTGGCGAGCAGCTCCATGTGGGAGAGGATCCTGTCTGCGGTCTGATAATAGCGCACGTGGCGCAACATATTGAGTTTGTCAAAGCCGATCGTCTGGGCGCTGATGTAAGGCAGGATCTGCGCGAGGTTTGCTTTGGATGCCGCGAAGATAGCAACGCCGGCACCCGGGAAGGAAATTTTGGAAGTCGAAGCAAAGTAGAAAATGCGGTCGCGGTTCCCTGCTTTTTCGGCAAGCGCAAAGATATCGGCAAGCGTATCTTTGTCGTCGGGATAAAGATCGTGCACCGCGTAGGCGTTGTCCCACATGATGCGGAAATCCTTTGCCGCTGTTTTCATGGAAGCCAAGCGGGCGACCGTCTCGTCCGAATAGGTGATGCCGTCGGGGTTCGAGTATTTCGGGCAGCACCAGATGCCCTTGACGGCAGGGTCTTTGACGAGTTCTTCCACAAGATCCATATCGGGTCCTACCGGGGTCATGGGAACGGTCACGAGCTCCATGCCAAGCGTCTGACTGACGCGGAAGTGACGGTCATATCCGGGTGCGGGGCAAAGGATTTTCACCACCGGCTCTTTCCCCCAGGGGCGCTCGCTTCCAAGCACGCCAAAGAGCATGGCGCGAGCAAGCGTATCGAACATGAGGTTGAGCGACGAGTTGCCGCCGACGAAAATTTCGTCCGCGCGAAGTCCCAAAAGATCGGCAAAGAGCTTTTTGGCTTCGGGGATCCCGTCCACAAGACCGTAGTTGCGGCAATCAAAACCGTTTTCGGCACGCGCGTCCGAGGTGCTGTCGAGCGCGTTCAAAAGATCCATGCAAGCGTCGAGCTGATCGGCTCCGGGTTTGCCGCGCGAGAGATCGAGCGAAAGTCCGCTCGCCTTGATCTCGTTATATTCTTTACGCAGAGCGGTGAGCAGGTCGGCGCGCTCGCGTTTGGAAAGCGATGTGTAATTCATTTCGGTAAAAGGCTCCTTTACAAAACTGTTGCCATTGTATCATGGTTTCGGGCAAAAATCAAGGATTTTGCACCAATTTGAAAAAAGTTCTCAATGCGACTGCCAAAACTCCGAAACGATCCCCGCAAGCTCTTTTGCGCTTCCCGCAACCTGAATGTTTTTCCAATGTTCGGGGAACAAAAGCTTTTGTTTGGGATCGGTGTAGCGGTCATCGACAAGCACAAGGATCCCGCGATCGGTCTCTGTGCGGATGACTCTGCCCGCCGCTTGCAAAACGCGGTTCATGCCGGGATAGACGTAAGCATAGTCAAAGCCGCGCTCGCGCTCTTTTTCGTAGTATTCCATAAGGATATTGCGCTCGTTTGAAATGCCGGGAAGTCCCGTACCCACGACGATGCTGCCGATAAGCCGCCCGCCGGGCAGATCGACCCCCTCGGAGAAGGAGCCGCCGAGCACACAAAAACCGACGCGCAGTTTCCCATCCGCTTGGAAGGAAGAGAGAAAGCGCTCTTTTTCACCCTGCCCCATCCCCTGCGATTGCACGACGAGCGTCACTTTCGGATACTTTTCAGAGAAGCGCTTTCGCACTTCTTCCAGGTAGGCATAGGACGGAAAATAGGCAATGTAGTTCCCCGGTTTTCCCGAAACCGCTCCGGCAATGATCGAGGCGAGTTTTGCATAGGACTTTTCGCGGTCGGCGTATCGGGTGCTGATGCCTGGACAGACCGTAATAGAGAGGTTTTCGGGCGGAAAGGGCGAGGGCAAGGAAAGCGTGACCGCCCGTTTTCCGCCGCCGAGAATATCGGCAAAATAATCGAGCGGCGTTAGTGTCGCGGAAAAGAGGACTACTCCGACGCTTCGCTCAAGGCAAGCAGAGAGCTTTTCGGAGGGATCGAGGCAAATGAGACGGATCTTTCGCTCGTCGCCCTCGACTTCCAGGAAAGTGGTAAAGCGCTTGTCGTAGCCTTCTGAAATCTCGGAAAAGCGCGCAAGGCTTTTCAGGGTTTTTGCAAGGATCGGCGTCCGCGCTTCGTCCATGTGGCGCGGCAGGAAGGCGTCGAGTTCCTCCTTTGCCGCACGCACCGCCGCAAAGACCTCTTCTTTGGGCGACGGGGAAAGCTCGTAGCCGCGCTCGACGCCCGCCTCGTCCTTCGTTAAGCTGTCTTTGCAAAGATCGCGAAAGCCGTCCATGAGTTTGGTCAAAGGCAGGAGCGTTTCATAAAGAGCGCTTCCGGATTCCAAAACCTCGAGGCAAGCGCGCAGTTCGGTCAAAGAGAGACTTGCCGAATACATATCCGAGGCGCGGGTGGCGAGGTTGTGCGCCTCGTCCACGAGGAAGAGGTTTTTCTTACCGTCTCCCTCGCCGGCAAAACAGCGGCGCAGGTAGGCAAAGGGATCAAAAATATAGTTATAGTCACAGATAACAATATCGCAGAACTGCAAAAGTTCAAGCTGAAATTCGTAGGGACAGATGCCGTATTCCTTTGCTTTTTCAAGAATCGTGGTGCGGGGATAGCCGTTCCCCTCGGAGAAAAGCGAAAAGATCGCCTTGTCGCACCGATCGTAAAATCCTCGCGCCATGGGACAGTCGCGCGAATTGCAATGGTAGGAAAGTCCTGCCGGGTCGGCTTTTGCCGCGGCATTCTGGCAGAGTTCTTCGCGCGCGGTCAGCACCAACGTCCGCAGGCGCGCCCCGGCTTCAAAGAGCTTTGCCGCCGTGCGGTAGGCTTCGTGCCGTGGCGCGGCTTTGGCAGTCAGGTAAAAGACACGGTCACAGACGCCGTTTCCGAGCGCGCGGATCGCGGGATAGAGGGTCGACGCGGTCTTACCGATGCCGGTCGGCGCCTCGGCAAAAAGGATCTTCCCTGCCTTAAAATCACGGTAGCACTCGCGCATGAGCAGTTCCTGACCATCGCGCAAAGCGGAATAGGGGAATTTTGCCGACGCGGCAGAAGGCAGGCGCACTTCGGCGCGTTCCGCCACGAGCGCGGCAAATGGAAAAATGGCGGCGAGCGCGTCCTCAAACAGCGCTTGCAACGTCTTTGCGGAATGTTTTTTTACGTGAAAGGCGACCCCTTTTTCATTCGAGGTCACAAGCCCGACTTCGACCTCTGCGAGCTTGTTCACGCTTGCCAGAAGATGCGCAAGGAAGAGAAGCTCTTTTTCCTCAATCGGATCGGGCTTCCCTGCCCCTGCACGGTAGCCGTAGAGAGCGGGCTTTTCACCGGTTCTCGCCCATGCGCAGGTTCCCTCGATCCAAAAAGTCAGCCCTTCCCACTCGGTTGCAAGCGCCAAGTGCCGCGCGGAGGCGGGCAGGTTCTCGCCGAGGAGCTCCTCCAGGACGGTTGCCGCTTCGTCGGGATCGATTTTCGGCAGTTGTCGCCTGGTTTCAAGATCTCCCTTGCGGCAGGCGAAAAAGGAGAGTTCCCCTACCGATAGCGCAACTGCTTGTTTCACAGCGTCGTATCTCATGGGGTTCTCTCCTTTTTGAAAGGTTTTATCGGCGTTTTAAGGTGCGTAAAAAGCGCTTTTGTTCCTCGCTTATGCGTCTGCTTTCAACCGCCTTTGCGATCGCTTTGTTGTGCGTCCATAGGTCGAGGCGGTTTTCTTGTAAGATCGGCAGAGTTGCTTCATATTGCTTGGCAAGCGCGGTCGCAACATACCAAGCAATCATCATGTTGATATAGTATTCGTCCGAGCGGATGCTCGCCACACGGTCAAGATAGCAGGGGGCAAAATCGCCGTCGAGAAAATGGCTCATAAGCATCCCGATCCCAAAACGGACCGTGTAGGTCTTCCCCGAAGTGATCCAACGATCCACATAAGGCAAAAGCTCTTGTTTATGCTTTGCGAACACGGCGGGCGAGAGCTGGTCACAGGTCGCCCAGTTGTCGATAAAGGGCAAAAAACGATCCACTTCGTCCACGCATTTTGCAAAATCTTTTTCAAAAGAAATCAGAAAGGCGTGGAGCTGGTTTTCGTCGAAATAGCGGTGCGGCAGATCGGAGAGAAACTCGCCGATCTCCGCGCGCTTGGCATAAATCTTTGCCAGAGCTTTCAGTTCCGGCGTGCGTACACCGATCATCTTTCCCTCTTTGACGGTCGGAAGGAGCGCGCCCTGAAAATCGCGGTAGGCAAGATCCTGTTTTGCAAATAAAGACTTGCGGATTTCGTCCGAAATCATGCGATCGGCTCAAAGTCGGCGGCGCCGTGCTTGCAGAGCGGGCAGACGATGTCCTCGGGCAGTTCGTCGCCCTCATAGACGTAGCCGCAAACCTTGCAAACGTAGCCCTTCTTCCCTTCGGTCGCGGGCTTCGGCTTGACGTTGTTCTGGTAGTAGGTATAGGTCATCGTCTCGCGGTCGCTGATGACGCGCGCTTCGGTGACGCGGCAGATGAACATTCCGTGCGTGTCGAGGTCGACGTACTGCTCGACTTCAAGCGACATGACCGCGTTGATGTACTTGGGAAGCATGACAAGGCCGTTGTCGGTTCGATCGGCCTCCTGCCCCTCGAACTTATCGACGTTGCGCCCGCTGCGGAAGCCGTAGCACTCAAAGACCGAGAAGGGCGCGTCGACCGACAGGCAGTTGACGTTCAGTTTGCCGGTCTGTTTGATGACATGATGCGAATAGTTCTGCTTGTTGATGGTGACCGCGATGCGGTTGGGGGTGTTCGTCACCTGCGTGACCGTGTTGACGATGAGCCCGTTGTCCTTTTTGCCGTCGTTCGAGGTCACAACGTAAAGACCGTAGCCGATGCGGAAGAGCGCGGTCAGGTCGTTCTTGTCGGCAGTCTTTTCGTTGCGCGCAATGTAGTCGCGGCAGAGTTCGTCCGCCATCGCGCGGAGCTCGTCGCGGTTGGTGGCGTTCACGGCAGATTTGATCTTGACAGTAGTAGCAAGCCACTCGATGTTCTGGCTCTTGGCAAACATCTCTTTCATGACCTTGGCGGCAAGAGGCGCCCAGGAACCGTTTTCAATAAGACCGATGGTGCGGTTCTTGTATCCGCGCTCGGTCAGGTGCTCGATGAAGGTGCGCATGAAGGGGAAAATATCGGCGTTGTAGGTCGTGGTGGCAAGCACCAGTTTGCCGTAGCGGAACGCGTCCTCAACGGCTTCCGCCATGTCCTCGCGCGCAAGGTCGCAGACGACCACCTTGGGGCAGCCGCGGCTCTTGAGTTCATCGGCGAGTTGAAGGACTGCCGATTTGGTGTTTCCATAGACCGAGGTGTAGGCGATCATCACGCCCTCGCTCTCAACGCCGTAGGACGACCAGGTGTTGTAAAGCCCAAGGTAGTAGGAAAGGTTTTCGGAAAGGATCGGACCATGCAAGGGGCAGATCGTCTGAATGTCGAGAGATGCGGCTTTTTTGAGCAGGTTTTGCACCTGTGCGCCGTATTTGCCGACGATGCCGAAATAGTAGCGGCGAGCCTCGCAAGCCCAGTCTTCCTCGACGTCAAGAGCGCCGAATTTGCCGAATCCGTCGGCGGAGAAAAGCGTTTTGGCAGTCGCGTCATAGGTGACCATGACTTCGGGCCAGTGCACCATGGGGGCAAAGACAAAAGTCAGCTCGTGAGAGCCGAGCGAGAGGGTCGCTCCGTCCTCGGCGACGAGTTTGTTCTCGTGAGAGAACCCCTCAAAGAAGTTTTCCATCATGGTAAAAGCCTTTGCGGTCGCCACGAGCGTGGTTTTCGGATAGTTTTTGAGGAAGTTCACGATGTTCGCCGAGTGGTCCGGCTCCATGTGCTGGACAATGAGATAGTCGGGCTTCCGACCGTTCAGAACCGCGCCAACGTTGTCGAGCCATTCGTGCGTGAATTTTGCGTCCACCGTATCGAACACGGCGATTTTCTTGTCCATAATCACATAAGAGTTGTAAGCCATGCCGTTGGGCACGATATACTGCCCCTCAAAGAGATCGATCTTGTGGTCGTTGACGCCAACGTAGAAAATACCGTCTGCAAGTTTCATATCTGTTCCCTTTCCGAAAATGGTTTTGATTTTACCCTTTTATGATACTATATCTTGGAAGAAAAGTCAAGGAAAAAAGGAAGGAGAAATTGAAAAAGCCTCCCAAAAAACGGGAGGCTCTTATGTCTATTTCACATATCATTCGAGAATGCGGCGCCATTCGGCGAGCAAGCGCTCCAGATCATACGCCGCGTTGGCGGGGCTGGTCGAGGGCAGGCAGATCGCTTTGCGCTGTGTTTTGGGGAGCGCATACTTGTCGTAATACTTCTTTGCGGTCTTCCCTGCTGTGTAGATCGCCCGAATGTCGGCGGCATCGAGGATCAAACGAATGTCGTTCGGGACTGCGTTTTTGATGCTTGCGTCGGAGGAGCCTTCGATCCCGCAGGAGCCGATCACGTCCCAAAGCGCGATGCCGTGGCGTAAGAGAAAGGCTTTTTTCTCCTCCACCGTTTGCGGTAGTTCCTCCTCGTAAAGCGCCGACAGCAGCTTCCAGAAGCGGTTTTGCGGGTGCCCGTAAAAGAAGCCAATCTCGCGCGATTTTGCCGACGGAAAGCTCCCGAGGATGAGAATGCGCGAGTTTTGGTCATAGACCGGTTCGATCGGATGGGTCAGATGCATGGGAAGACTCCTTTCGCGTGGGGGACTTATTTCTCGCCCTCGGTCTTACGCACAACCCCGACGATTTTGGAAACGGTCTGTTCGATCTCGGCGCCGTCGCAATCGATCGTGAGGTCGGCGTATGTTTCATAGAGCGGCTCTCTCTCGCAAAACATCTCTCCGAGCGTCTCTCCGTCCCGCAAAAGGATGCCGCGGCTTGCCATGTTCGAGATGCGTTTTTCCATCGTTTCCGGCGAGATTTTCAGGTAAACGACCGTGGCATTTTCCTTTAGGTGCGCCATCGCCTTTTGGGAGTAGACGACGCTGCCGCCCGTGGCGACCACGGCATTGGAAAAGGAAAAGGCGCAAACGGCACGCTCTTCCGCATCGGCAAAATAGGCGTTTCCCTTTGTGTTGATGATTTTTTGCAGAGGCATTTTCTCGTTTTTTTGCAGAAGGAGATCGGTGTCCCAAAAATCCATGCAAAGCGCTTTGGCAGCAAGGACGCCGCAGGTGCTCTTTCCGCATCCCGGCATACCGATGAGAACAATGTTTTTCACAGGTTTTCTCCATTTCTTTGTAGATCGGGTGATGCTTCTATTGTACTATGAAAAACGGCTCTTTTCAAGCCCAAAAAGCAAAATTGAGAAAAGGGAGACTGCATTGAGCAAACTCCTGCGGAGTTTGCTCAAGAGTTTTCCCAACTCCCTGTTTCCACCAAAAAAGAGCCGCCCATGTTTGGGCGGCTCTTTTTTGGTGGAAACAGGGAGACTCGAACTCTCGACCTCACGGATGTGAACCGTGCGCTCTAACCAACTGAGCTATGCTTCCTTCCAACGCGTGGGGTTATTATAACACACACTTTAGAAAATTGCAAGCCTTTTGCAAAACTTTTTGTAAAGTTTTTTAGGAAAGTGCGGGAACCGCTTTTTTTCAAAAAAAGGGTTCCCGCGTCATTCAAAAACCTTATTTCTTCTTATAAACTCCCTTATCTTTGAGCATCTGGTGCTTGATGTCCCAGAGCTTTTGGGAGAGATCAACGTAGTAGTTATGCGGGTTGCTGAATCTTCGCACCTCGTCCCACTGGCTTGCGATCTCGGCTTTGCAATGATTGCGGATCTCTTCGAGCGTGGGGAGTGTATAGACCTGTTTACCGCCCACAAAGATCGGCACGAGTAGCTCCTCGGCGGTGAAGTTTTCGAGCGTCTTGCACTTCCAGGTGTAATCGGGATCGAAAATCTCAAGGGGCTTGGTATCGTCGATCACTTCATCGTAGACGCAAATGAGGTCGGCTTCGGCTTTTCCGGTTTCTTTCCCCCGCAGACGATAGACCTTTTTGAAATGCGGCGTGGTGATTTTGCCGACGTTTTCGCTGATCTTGATTTTGGGAATGATGTTGCCGTCCTTGTCCTCGACGGCGCAAAGCTTATAAACCCCGCCGAACACAGGATCGCTTTTGGCGGTGATGAGCCGCTCGCCCACGCCGAAGCCGTCGACCTTGGCGTCCTGGCGGATCAGCTCGCGGATGAGGTACTCGTCAAGCGAGTTGGAAATGATGATTTTGCAATCATGCCAGCCGGCGTCGTCGAGCATCTTGCGCGCCTTTTGCGTTAAGTAGGTGACGTCGCCCGAATCGATGCGGATGCCGCACTTGGTGATGCCCTGCGGCTTTAAGATCTCATTGAACGCACGGATCGCGTTGGGGATGCCGCTCTCAAGCACGTTGTAGGTATCCACAAGGAGCGTTGCGTTGTTGGGATAGATTTTGCAATAGGTGGTAAACGCCTCGTATTCGCTATCAAACATCTGCACCCAGGAATGCGCCATGGTGCCGGTTGCGGGAACGCCGTAGACTTCGTCCGTGATCGTGCAGGCGGTGCCGTTGCAACCGCCGATGTAGGCGGCGCGCGCCCCGAGGATCGCGGCGTCTGCTCCCTGCGCTCGGCGCGAACCGAACTCGCTGATCGCTCTTCCCTTTGCCGCACGCGTCAAACGAGCCGCCTTGGTGGCGATGAGAGACTGGTGATTGATCGCCATGAGCACGTAGGTTTCAATGAACTGTGCCTCGATCGCCCTGCCGCGAACCGTCATGAGCGGCTCGCCGGGAAAAACGACCGTGCCTTCGGGGATCGCCCAGATGTCGCCTTCAAAGTGAAAGTTACGCAAAAAGTCCAAAAACTCCTCCGAAAAGCAGTTTTTGCTCCGCAGGTAGGCAATATCGTCCTCGTCAAAATGCAGGTTGTTGATATAATCCACGACCTGTTCCAGTCCCGCGCAAACGGCAAAGCCGCCGTTATCCGGGTTGTTTCTGTAAAAGACGTCGAAATAGACGATTTTATCGCCCATGCCGGCTTTGAAATAGCCGTTGCCCATGGTAAGCTCATAAAAATCGCAGAGCATGGTCAGGTTTCTCGAAAGATCTTTCATGGTGTTTCCTCTCTTTGAGTCATTTGCGGCTATTGTAGCACAAATCCCCCGAAATTGCAAGTTTTAATCTCTGAAATACAGGTCGCGCGTGAACACTTTGTCCTTGACCGGAAGCAGTGCTTCCTCCATGCGGTTGGCGACGATGACGTCGGAAAGGCGGCAGAACTCGTCAAAATCGCGCACCACGCGGCTGCGGAAAAAGCTATCGTCGCGCATGGTAGGTTCAAAAACGATAACCTCCACGCCCTTTGCCTTGATGCGTTTCATCACGCCCTGGATCGAGGACTGCCGGAAGTTATCGCTCCCGGCTTTCATGGTCAAGCGATAGATGCCAACCGTTTTGGGGTGCTTTGCAAGGATGCTGTCGGCAATGAAATCCTTGCGCGTGCGGTTGGCTTCCACGATTGCGGTGATGAGGTTTTGCGGCACGTCGCGGTAGTTGGCAAGGAGCTGTTTGGTATCCTTGGGCAGGCAGTAGCCGCCATAGCCGAAGGAGGGGTTGTTATAGTGATTTCCGATGCGTGGATCAAGACCGACGCCCTCGATAATCGAGCGCGTGTCAAGTCCGCGCACCGAAGCGTAGGTGTCAAGCTCGTTGAAAAAGGCGACGCGAAGCGCAAGGTAGGTATTGGCAAAGAGTTTGACCGCTTCGGCTTCGGTCGGCTTCATAAAGAGGACAGGGATCTCCTCTTTGATTGCTCCTTCCTGTAAAAGTCCCGCAAAGGTTTTTGCGGCTTTTGCAAGGCTTTCCGAGCCTTCGGGAACGCCAACGATGATGCGGCTGGGATAGAGATTGTCGTAAAGCGCCTTCCCTTCGCGCAAAAACTCGGGCGAAAAGAGCAGGTTGTCAAAATCGAGCTCCACGCGCGTCCGCTCGGTAAAGCCGAC
>CADBFJ010000035.1 GCA_902793915.1 uncultured Ruminococcus sp. | reverse complement strand
CCGGTTTTGAAAAAGACTTGAAGGGTGCGACGATTTCAAAGAAAAAGGTCGTGCGCGACGGGAAGATCATCACCGCCGCAGGGGTCGGCGTGGCAAAAGAATTTGGGCTGGAACTGCTCCGCGCGCTCAAGGGCGATGCGGTTGCAAACGACGTGAAAGAGAAGATTTTGGGATGACGAAAGAAGAATTGCGTGCCCGTTACAAACGGGAGCGAGCCGATCTCGGAGCCAACCGCAAAAAGGAATGGGATACGGCTCTGACGCGGCGGATCGCCGGCTCGGATTATTTCCGCCGCGCAAAAAAAGTTTTCCTTTACGCCCCAAAAAAGGAAGAGATCAACCTGCTCCCACTCGTCAAATTGGCGTGGAAGCATGGAAAGACCGTGGCGTTTCCGCGTTGTGATACCGAAGCCGAAACGATCTCGTTTTTTGAGCTTGCCCCGGGTGAGCGCCTGGTTTCCGGCGCGTTCGGCATCTATGAACCGCCCGAAAGTGCAAAGCTTTGCGAAGCGGACGAAAGCACGCTTTGCCTTGTCCCCGGCTTGACCTTTGACCGTGCGGGCAACCGTCTCGGCTACGGAAAAGGCTACTACGACCGCTATCTTTCGACCTTTCCGGGCGTTTCGGCGGGCGTTGTCTACGATGATTTTTTGTCCGAAGCGCTTCCTTCGGAAGCTTGGGACAAGCCTGTTGACCTTTTGTTCACCGACAAAAATGCGATCGGCGTCAGCCGTCCGGTGGAAGAAACGACCAAACTGCAACTGCTCCTCTTGCGCACAAAAGACCTTGCGGCAAGGGTGTGGGAGTTTGCAAAAAAAGAGGCGACCGAGCCGTTCGGCGAGCGAAGCTTCCGACCGATGCACTCGCCGCCCGTGTTGGTTTTTGCCGCCTTTGTTCTCTTGCTTTTGGTCGGCGCCGTTGACACCTTTCTTTTGAACCGTACCTGGGAGATGATCCTGCTCATACCTTTTCAGCTCCTTGTTTTTGGCGCGCCGCTCGGGTTTTATCTTTTGCTCGGCGGAAAGAACAGCTTTTCCAAAAAGAATCTGCGCCTTGCCCGCGTTCGCACGTCGCATCTTTGGTTTTTGGCTTGCGTTCTGGTCGTGATGATCTCGGGCAGCCTGCTCTCCAGCATTGTGACCGGCGGGATTTCTTCGCTCGACGGCAGTTTTACGCTTTATTCGACCTTCGTGGCAAAGATGAGCGGCAATTTCTTTAGTATCCTTTACGTTCTTTTTGCGTTTGCGATCGTTCCCGCCGCCTGCGAAGAACTCTTTTTCAGGGGCGTGATCTGCCCGTTCTATGAAAAATTCGGCGTCGGCATCGCGGTGTTTGTCAGCGGACTCTTCTTTGCAATGGTCCATTTCAGCTTGCCGCTCTTCCTGACCTATTTCTTCCTCGGCGCGCTGCTTGCCTTTACGCTCTATGCGACGGGATCGCTCTATGCAACCTTCGCGCTGCACTTCCTTTATAATCTCTTCTGCCTCTTCGGCCAGCCCTACCTCTCGGATTTCTACGTGAACGCCGGGAACAACGCGGTCTTTATCTTCCTTGTCACCGTGATTTTCCTACTCTTCTGCGCTCTCGGCGTGGGCGAAGCGAGAAAGATTTATCACCGCTATGCCAAAGAGGGCAAGCCCTCGGTGTTCCGCGAGCCGATGCCTCTGCGCGACTATCCGCGTGCGCTCGTCAAGGTGCTCTTTACCCCGGGAACGCTTTTCTGCCTGCTCCTTTGGATCGTGGTTTGCCTTGTCAATCTATAAAAAACAGTTTTGAGGTCTATCGTGAAAAAAGAAACCGTGAGGGAAGAATCCCTCAAAAAGCACTATGAATGGCAGGGGAAGATCGAAGTGATCGCCCGTTGCCCGGTTGAAACGAGAGAGGATCTCTCGCTCGCCTATACCCCCGGGGTTGCCGAACCCTGCCTTGCGATCGAGAAGGATCCCGAACTCTCCTATGCTCTGACCCGCCGTAAAAATCTCGTGGCGGTCATTACCGACGGCACGGCGATCTTGGGTCTTGGCGATATCGGACCCGAAGCCGGGATGCCGGTCATGGAGGGCAAGTGCGCCCTCTTTAAGAAGTTCGCCGACGTGGATGCGTTCCCGCTCTGTGTGAAGACCAAAGACGTGGACGAGCTGGTGCGGACGATCTATCTTCTTTCGGGTTCGTTCGGCGGCATCAACCTCGAGGATATCTCGGCGCCCCGCTGTTTTGAAGTCGAACGAAAGCTCAAAGAGATCTGCGACATTCCGGTTTTCCACGACGACCAGCACGGCACCGCCGTGGTCGTTGCCGCGGCACTGCTGAATGCGCTCAAAGTCGTGAAAAAGGAAATCGGCAGGGTGCGCGTCGTCATCAACGGTGCCGGCTCTGCCGGCTGCGCGATTGGGCGACATCTCTTAAACCTCGGGGTCAAAGACCTGACGATGGTCGATCGTTTCGGCATCATTTGCGAGGGCATGGAAACCCTCAATCCCGCGCATGAAGAACTTTCCAAGATTACAAATCCCCGCCGTCTGCGCGGCAGTCTTGCCGACGCGATGCAGGGCGCCGACGTCTTTGTCGGCGTGTCGGCTCCGGGGATCGTGTCAAAAGAGATGGTCGCTTCGATGGCAAAGGACGCGATCGTCTTCCCGATGGCGAACCCGACGCCCGAAATCTTCCCCGACGAGGCACTCAAAGCAGGCGCGCGCATCGTGGGGACCGGTCGCTCGGATTATCCCAACCAGATCAACAATGTGCTCGCCTTCCCGGGCATCTTCCGCGGCGCGCTCGATTGCCGCGCCCGTGAGATCAACGAACAGATGAAGGTCGCCGCGTCGTTGGCACTCGCCGACCTGATCCCGGATGAGGAACGAAGCGAAACGAATATCATCCCGAACGCGCTCGATGTGCGCGTCGCTCCCGCCGTCGCCAAAGCCGTGGCAGAAGCGGCAAGGAAAAGCGGAGTTGCGAGGGAATAAGGGAAAATATGCGGGGAAAACTTTTTAGGCAAAAAGTTTTCCCCGCACCCTTTTCAAAAACCTCTCTCAAAGGTTTTTGATATGCTGACGGATGGACAGCAATCATCTTTTTTAAAAGTTTTTCAAGGGGGTGCGGGGGTGCGCTTTTTTCAAAAAGGCACCCCCGCATTTTCCCTTGAAAATTTTTCCGCCCCCTTGATTTTTTGCAAAAAGAGGGTATAATAGGAAAGTGAAGAGTAAAGACGCAGGCGTTTCGAGTGAGAGATCGCTCGCCAGTGCCGGCGGGACGGGGAGTTGTCCGCCGGACGAAAAGGGATTTTCCCTTGCGGTTTGTGTCTTGCATCCCGCTTCGTCTGCACCGTCGGCTTGGAAGAATTTTTTGTTCCATTCTCCCTTCTGTCCTCTGCAAAACGAGTGGGAAGGGAGGTGTTTTTTATGAGAAAAAGTCAACACCGGCTGGTCAAGCTGATTTTTGCCGCGATGATGGCGGCGCTCTGCATGGTGCTTGACCGCTTTGCCTCGTTCAAGGTGATAAACCTGAAAATCGGGCTTGCCTTTGTGCCGGTCGTGCTGGTTGCGGTGCTCTGTGGGCCGCTCCATGCCGCGCTTACTTGGGGCATTGCCGATCTTGTCGGCGCGCTCTGCTTTCCGTTTGGACCCTATCACCCGGGATTTACGGTGGTGGCACTGCTCGGCGGTCTGCTTTACGGACTGTTTCTATACAGCGAAAAGCTGACTTGGTGGAAAGTTTTGACGCCTGCGCTTTTGAATGCGCTCCTTGGGCTCTTTCTTAACACGCTCTGGATTTCACAACTTTATACGAGCAACACCTATTGGGGATTTTTCATCGGTCGGCTTGCGACCGAGTATGCGATCCTCTTCCCGCTCAACCTGATTTTCATTCCTGTTATGCACCGCCTGGGTCTTCTTTTGCGGCGGCGTATGGAGATGGGAGGCAGAGTGGCATGACCTACGAAGAAGCACTGACCTATATTCACTCCTTTGATTGGCGGGGCAGTCGCCCGGGGCTCTCTCGGACGCTCGAACTCTGCCGTCGTCTCGGAAACCCCGAAAAGGATTTGCGCTTTGTTCACGTTGCCGGAACCAACGGCAAAGGCTCGTTTTGCAGGATGCTCTCGGGCATTCTGACTGCGGCGGGATATAAAACAGGGCTGTTTGTTTCCCCCTACGTTCTGCGCTTTAACGAGCGTATTCAGATCGACGGCAAAGAGATTCCCGACGAGGAGCTTGCCGAGGCGACCGAACGGGTCAAAGCAGCCGCCTGCGATATGGAGGATCAGCCGACCGAGTTTGAACTCATCACCGCGATCGGGTTTGTCTATTTTCAAAAGCAAAAGTGCGACCTTGTCGTCCTCGAATGTGGGATGGGCGGTCGCCTTGATTCCACGAATGTCATTTCAAGCCCGCTCCTCTCGGTCATCACCGGCGTCTCGCTCGACCACACCAAGATTTTGGGCGACACGGTAGAGAAAATCGCTCTGGAAAAAGCAGGCATCATCAAACGCGGTCGCCCCTGCCTCTATGGCGGCACCGACGAATCGGTGAAAAGAGTGATTGAAGCCGTTGCAACCGAAAGGAATGCGCCTTTTTACCGGGTGGACTTTGACCGCCTTGCCGTTGACCGCATGACGCTCGACGGTACGATCTTTGATTTTGCTCCTTTGCGCGAGCTTCATCTCTCGCTCCTCGGCAGTTACCAACCCGAGAACGCCGCGCGCGTTCTGACTGCGGTCGAACTCCTCCAAAAAGAGGGGCTGAACATTCCCGAGGGCGCGATCCGCAAAGGGCTTGCAAACGCTGTATGGAATGCACGGTTTGAACTTCTTTTGCGAGAACCGCTCGTGCTTTACGACGGTGGACACAACCCCGAGGGCATTGCCGCCGCCGTGGGGAGCATCCGCACCTATTTCAAGGATCAAAAGGTCAACCTGCTCATGGGCGTGATGAAGGACAAAGACTATTCGACGATGATAAAAGAGCTTGCCCCGCTTGCGGGTAAGGTCTTTGCCGTCACCCCCGCAAATCCCCGCTCGCTTCCGGCAAAAGAACTTGCCGCACTTTTTCAGGGCGGACAAGCCTATCCCACGGTGAAAGCGGGACTTTCCGCCGCCCTTGCAGAGAGCAAACAAGAGGGAAGACCTCTCGTTTGCCTCGGTTCGCTTTATCTTTATCCCGAAGTGCGAAAAGCACTCTCGGAGATATTGTCATAAAGAAAAAACGTGAGTTCGAAACCATCCTCACGAGGCAACCTGTTGCCTAAATCAAAACTAAGGAGAAAACAAAATATGACAACTCGGCAAAACCACCCTGCCCGCGGTATCGCGCTTGCCGGCATTTTCGCCGCGCTCTACGTCGTCCTGACTCTGCTTATCTCGCTCATCCCGGGCTTTGCGACGAGCGCGATCCAGGTGCGCGTTTCCGAAGCACTCTGCATCCTGACCTTCTTTACCCCCTGGGCAATCCCCGGTCTTACGATCGGGTGCTTCCTTTCCAACCTGCTCCTCGGCTGTGTCTGGCAGGACATCCTGTTCGGAACGGTCGCAACGCTCTTGGGCGCCGTCGGCGGCTGGCTGCTCCGCAAGGTTTCGGTCTGGCTCGTGCCGCTCCCGACCGTGTTTGCAAACGCAATCATCGTTCCCTTTGTGCTGAAATATGCTTACGGCGCCGAGGGCGCGATCCCCTTTTTCATGCTGACGGTCGGTGTGGGGGAACTCATCGCCGCCTTCGGGCTTGGCATGACGCTCTATTTTGCGCTCAAGCCGCACGAAAAGCGGCTGTTCGGAAGATTTCAATAAAGGAACATAGAAGTTATGACTTTTGACGCGACCGCCATCACGCTTCCCACCTCCGTCCGCACCGCCATCGAGCGGCTCGGCGTGCGGGGGTTCTCGGCGTATGCCGTCGGCGGTTGCGTCAGGGATAGCTTTCTCGGTCGCGCCCCGCAGGACTGGGATATTACGACCTCGGCGCTCCCCGAAGAAGTGGAAACGGTCTTTTCGGATCATCGGCTCATTGAAACCGGGATCGAGCACGGCACCGTGACCGTGCTATTCGAGGGACAGCCGCTCGAGATCACGACCTTTCGCGTGGACGGCGATTATATCGACAATCGCCACCCCTCGTCTGTGACCTTTTCGCGCTCGCTCGAGGATGACCTTGCGCGCCGCGATTTCACGGTCAACGCCATGGCGTATCATCCCGAAAAAGGGATCGTCGATCTTTACGGCGGAAGAGAGGATTTACAGAAAAAGCTCGTGCGCGCGGTCGGAGATCCCGAAAAACGCTTTGACGAGGACGGGCTTCGCATCTTAAGGGCGCTTCGCTTTGCCTCGGTGCTCGGTTTTGCAATCGAGGAGAAGACCGCCGCCGCCATCCATCAGAAAAAAGACCTGCTTCGTAACATCTCGCCCGAGCGCATCCGCGAGGAGTTCTGCAAACTGCTCGTCGGCGTCGGTGCAAAGGAAATTTTACTCGATTACTCCGATGTGATTTCGGTTTTTTTGCCCGAGATCTCGCCCTGCGTGGGATTTGACCAAAAATCGAAATACCACTGCTACGATGTCTATCGCCACTCGGTCGAGGCGCTCTCCTGTGCCAAGCCCGACCTTCTGACCCGCCTTGCCCTTTTGCTGCACGACATTGCAAAGCCAAGCACCTTTTCGCTGGATCGGCACGGTGGGCATTTCTACGATCACGGTGCCAAGGGTGCCGAGATGACCGAAGAAATTTTAAAACGCTTGCGCTTCCCGAACGATACGATCGAGCGCGTGACCTTGCTCGTCGAAAAGCACGATTTTCCGATCCCCGCAACCGAGCGGGTTGCAAAGCGGCTCATGCAAAAAATGTCGGACGAGGATATTTTGCGCCTCATGGAGATCAAGAGATGCGACCGTCTTGCCCATGCCGAAGGGTACAGAGAACCGGTCGAATCGCTTTCGGCGATCCCGGAACTGGTGAAAAAGATCCGTGCGGAGGAAGCCTGCTTCAACCTCTCGGGTCTTGCGGTAAAGGGCGACGACCTCATCCGCGCGGGCATCCCGCAGGGGGAAGAGATTGGCAGAGCTTTACAGATGCTTCTCGACAAGGTGATCGATGGCGAACTTCCCAACGATAAAAGAATTCTTCTTGAATTTATAGCAGCAAACCGATAGGAGAAAAAGATGGTTTTTTCCAGTCTGTTTTTCATTGCCTTCTTTCTTGTGCTCTGCGCCGGCGCGCTCTTTTTGGCGCGCGGGAGCGTGAAAAAGCAGAATATCGTCCTCTTGGGGTTTTCCCTGGTGTTTTACGCCTGGGGTGGCCCCCTTTTCCTGCTGCTCCTCGTCGGAATGACCTTCATTTCCTATCTCGGGGCAAGACTTCTTGAGGGTGTTACCGACAAATTCTTCCGCAAGCTGACCCTCTTTATGACGGTATCTCTTATGCTCCTGCTCCTCGGCTTCTTTAAGTACGCCGGGTGGATGGCGACAAACATCATCACGCTCTTCGGACTTGACCTGACCCCGCCGAAAATCTTACTCCCGATCGGCATTTCGTTCTATACATTCCAACTTCTTTCCTATGTGGTCGACGTTTACCGCGAGCAGGTCGCATCGCAAAAGAAGTTTTGGATGCTCCTCCTCTATGCCTCGCTCTTTCACCAGTGCATCGCGGGTCCCATCGTGCGTTATTCGGACGTCGAAGCACAGCTTGCCGACCGCACGATTACAAAAGAGGATCTCTCGGCAGGCATCTCGCGCTTTGCCGTGGGACTTGCCAAAAAGGCGCTTTTTGCCAACCTGTGCGGCGAGCTTGCCGACAGTCTTCTTTCCGCCTCCTCGCTCGCGAGCGCCTCGGGCGGAAGCGTTTTCCTCGGCGGTTTGTTTTATATGTTCCAGATCTATCTCGACTTCTCCGCCTATTCGGATATGGCAATCGGCATGGGACGCGCCTGCGGACTGCGCTACGTCGAAAACTTCAATTATCCTTATATGGCTTCGAGCGTGACCGATTTCTGGAGAAGATGGCATATCTCGCTCTCGACCTTCTTCCGCGACTACGTTTATATCCCGCTTGGCGGCAACCGCAAAGGGAAGGGGCGGCAGATTTTCAACCTCTTTGTCGTCTGGGCGCTGACGGGACTATGGCACGGTGCGGCTTGGAACTATCTCTTTTGGGGACTTTACTATTTTGCCTTCCTCGTGCTTGAAAAGTTTGTGATAAGACCCGAGCGCTTCCAAAACGCGGCACTCAAACTCCTCTACCGCGTCGGCGTCCTCGCTGTCGTCTATTTCGGCTGGCTCCTCTTCTATTTTGAAGATCTCTCGCTCCTGGGTCTTGCTCTGCGCGATCTCTTTGGCGCGCACGGACTTTGGGACTTTGCCGCCACACTGACGCTCAAAAACAACCTCTTCTTTCTGCCCGCGGCGGCGATCGCCTGCCTGCCGGTCGTTCCGATCTGCAAAAAACTCTGGAACAGGCTGGTTGCAAAACTGCCGATCCTCTCTCCCGTGGGAGAGGTCGCCGACATGGTCGCTCCGCTATTCCTCCTCGTCCTCTCGGTGATCTTCCTCGTGGGGAACACCTACAACCCATTTCTCTATTTTCAGTTCTAAAAAAACAAGTCCGATTTTTACCAAAGCATATTTGAATTTTACGAAAGGAGACGCCTATGGAACAGCCGAAAAAACCGTTTGACGCCAAAAAGTGGAAGATTTACCTGTTTGCAGGGGCGCTCTTTCTTCTGTTTTTCGTCGGTCTGCTCTTTTTCTTCCGCCCTGCGCGCTCCGAGAGCGAGAAGCGCGAGCTGACCAAGTTCCCGCGCTTGACTTTTTCCACGCTGATTTCGGGCGAGTTCTTTGACGGCGTTTCGACCTGGTACGCCGACACCTATCCGGGCAGGGAAGCGCTCGTTTCGGGCAGTCTTGCTCTGCGCGAGCTGTCGGGGATCAAAAACGAGCAGATCATCATTCACGACGATCCCGCACCCACGCCGGGCGGAGAAGACGATCCGGTCGACGATACGCCGATCGAAAAGCTCGGCGGCGTCTATCTCAAAGGCAAGACCGCTTACGAACTCTACCGCGAGAGCCGCGAGGAGTCCGAGCGCTATGCCGCGCTCGTGGCAAAAGCGGAGGCGCAACTCAAAGGCAAGGCAACCGTTTACGACATTGTCGTTCCGCTTTCGAGCTGCGTGAACCTTTCGGAAAGCGAGCAAAGATCGATCGGTTGCTCGGACGCAAAGGCTGCGATCGAGCGCATATATGGCGCGATGGAAGGCGTCAAGACGGTCGAGATCCTCGATCTCTTACAGTCGCACAAAAACGAATATCTCTATTTCCGCACCGACCACCACTGGACGGCAAGGGGCGCTTATTATGCCTACACCGCCTTCTGCCGTGCCGCTGGCATTGCGCCGAAAGAGCTTTCCGAATGGAACAAGTACGAGTTCGGCGGTTTCCTCGGCACGCTTTACAATGAGGCGGGAAAGCCCTCGGTGCTTGCAAACAACCCGGACGTGGTCGAGGCTTGGGTGCCGAACGGAACGAACGATATCTATCTCACCGATAAGAGCGGCACGCGCCAGCGCTATCGGGGAGGCGTTGTCCGCACCGACACCGACAGCTTCTATGCCGCCGCGGGGAGCAAGTACAACTGCTTCATCATGGGCGACAACCCTCTGTCCGAGATCCACAACGAAACCAAGCACGACGGCTCCTCGATCGTTGTGGTCAAGGAGTCCTTCGGCAACGCGCTCGTGCCCTTCCTGGTGGATCATTACGAATACGTCTACGTCGTCGACTATCGCTATTTCACCAACACGACCGGCAAGACGCTCGCTTCGTTTGTAAACGAGGTCGGCGCTGCTACCGTCCTCTTTGTCAACAACCTCACCGCCACCTCCTCGCCGTCCAGGATCGGGGAGTTGGAAGGGTTATTGAAATAAAGAATGCGGGGAAGAACTTTTTGGGAAAAAGTTCTTCCCCGCACCCTTTTTCAAAAACTTCTAAAACAGTTTTTTGAATGGTTGACGGAATGATTGTGCTATTTTTTTTGAGAAAGTTTTTTCGGAAAAGGTGCGGGAAAACCGCTTTTTTTCAAAAAAGGGTTTTCCCGTCATTTATTTCCTTTTCAATAATCTTCCCGCCTTCCTTGCGCACCCAAAATGCGCTTCCGCCGTTTTTGAGGGCGCCGAGGAGTTGTTCGTTTTTAAAGACGACTGCGGCGTTGTTTTCGACGCAGAGCCAGTCTTCGCCCTCGGGGATTGCCTCGGCGAAGTCGGCGCGACGCTCGTTATAGTGCGGGCAGGCGCCGCCGCGGAGCAGTCCCATGGCGGGGTAGACTGCGTAGGGGACCGAAGCGCCGGTAACGGTTTCGCTGTCGGTATACATCTTTTCAAACCAGCAGATCGCGCCCGCAGAAAGACCTGCGATCACTTTGCCATTATGGTAGGCGTTGAGAATACGGCGATCCAGCCCTGTTTCTTTCCAATGATTGAGCAAAAAGACTGTGTCGCCACCGCCCACGTAAATCAGGTCGGCTTTTTCAAACTTGCCGTCGAGCTTTTCGTCGTCCATGCGGGTGTAGACCGTGAGGGCAACGTCGGTTTTGAGCCCGAGCTCGCCGGTGTAGGTTTTGTGAAAGGTGTTGTTGTAGGGCATAAAGTCGTGGCTGGCGGTGGGGCATAAAGTCGTGGCTGGCGGTGCCGATAAAGAGGGCGCAGGCGCGCCTCTCGCCCACGCGGCTTTTGACAAGGTTTGCGATGGCGGTATCGAGCGGAAGCGTTTCTTTTGAGCGCAGGTCGCCCCCGCCGAGCAGAATGAAATAACGATCCATAACTAATCCTTTGCCTGAACAGTTTTTGAAAAGGGCGCGGGAGAAACTTTTTTCAAAAAGTTTCTCCCGCATTCGTTTCCCTTTTCTTTTATCTCTTCCTTCTGCAAGCGGGGCAGAGGGTGTGGATGACGAGGTCGTAGGAATCGATCTCGGCATGGAGCTGCTTTTCGAGATCGGCTTTGAGTTTAGGCAGGCGGATGTCGGTCACTCTGCCGCACTCGTCGCAAACGAGGTGGTCGTGCGGTTCGGAGATCGCACTGAAGCGGTCGGCGCCGCCGTCGATGCGAAGTCTATGAATGACGCCGGAAT
>CADBFJ010000034.1:7402-18434 GCA_902793915.1 uncultured Ruminococcus sp. | reverse complement strand
GATGGGACTCTTTTTTTGTTGTGGCGGAAGAGGTGGGATTCGAACCCACGATACATTTCTGTATACCTGATTTCGAGTCAGGGCCGTTATGACCACTTCGATACTCTTCCATATATCCTTGTTTTCGATACTCTTCCATATCGAAATAAGGCGTTGCCTTTTGGCAACGCCTTATTATAGCACACCTTTTTTCGTTTTGCAAGGGATTTTTTGCATTTTCTTCACTTTTTTGAAGAAGGCAGAAACTCGCGTGCGATCGAAAACAAGGGACGCAGGTTAAGAAGAAAAAGCGCAATAAGCAAAATGCCGGCAAACAAGGGTTTGAGTGCAAGGTCGGTCGTCATAAACCACGCCTCTCCAAACAAAAGGAAGGTGCAAAGAAGCAGATGCGTCGGCGATGCCGAAAAGCCCATCATACGCGGCGCGTCGATCATCCGCAGGATAAGGACAAATCCGTATGCCAGCATCGTGGCAAAGGCTGCACCCATTGGTCCGAATCTCGGAATCAGAACAAAGTTGAGCACCACGTTGAGGATAGCTCCGGAAAGAGCGGTCACAAGCGAATGAGATGGTTTCTTTTTGACCAGATAGACGGTAGCAAGGAAAGAAACGAGTGCTTCAAACGCGGCGGCGCAAAGAAGCGTGGGCATATAATGCCACGCGTCGTGGTAACGTGAATTGAGAAGCAGTTTGGTCAGAACCCCGGAGAACAAAATCAGTCCCCCGCTGCTGACAGCCGCAACCGCAAGAAAGCCGGAGAAGATCTTGTTGAAAAAGCGCTTTGATTCGACAGGGTCTTCCTCTGCCGCAATCGCCGAAAACTGCCACGCTTGCATAAAAATGCCCGAAAGTAGCGTAACGATCGTCGGGATTTTATACGCCGCCGAGTAAATGCCGTTCGCCGCGTCCCCGCAAAAATAAGTGACCATATAGCGATCCGAGAGGTTGGTGATCATCCAGCAGACCGTGGTGGGAACAAGCGGCAAGCTAAAGCGAATAAGGTCGCGGAGCAGTTCTTTTTTGACCTTTTTCCAGGAAAAAACTTGGTAGAGCTTTGCGGAAAAGATCAAAAAGACGGTAGTCACAAAGTTCCCTGCCACGACCGAGAGGACGTAGCCGACCACTCCCATTCGAAAACCGATCAGGAATAAGAGGTTGAACGCGATCGTCAGCGCGGTATTGATGATCCCTTGCAGGGCAAAGAGTTTTGTGCGATCGATCGCCCTGACGTACTGCGCCATGACCGATTGCAGGTTGGCAAAAAAAACGTACGCCACGATGAGCCAAACGTAATCGTTGAGATAGGTGACAAGTCCCAACAGCGGCGAAAGCGCAAGAAAGCCGATAAGACCGCAAAACAAGAGAACAAGCGAGGAAGAAAAGACAGCTTCCCTGTCGCTCTCCTTTTCGGCAGCGAAGCGGAAAATACCGTTGGTGATGCCAAGGCAAACCACGGGAATGAGAAGATTGGAAGTTCCCGTGATGAGTTCCGCCGTGCTGAAGGCTTCGGGCGCCAAGAGCGCCGTATAGACCGGCATGAGCAAAAAGACCAGCAGTTTGGAAGCAAAGGTACCGATCGCTAAAATGCCGGTATCCGAAAAGAGCTTTTTATAGCGGCTCACGCTCGTTTTCGCCATCATCTTCTCCTTTCTCGTAGATTTTTGAGAGATCCATCAAAAGCGCAGGCTTTCGAGCAGGATCGGGAGTGCATTGGGGTGAACCAACCCTTCGGGGGATTTCCCCTCCTCTAAAAGTTCCCTGACCTCGGTGGAAGAAAGGGTTGCATACTTGCCCTCGGATTGATAAAGCTCGGTAGAAAAGCGCGGATTGTGGCTTTTGTTCCAGTCCGCCATTTTGACTTCGTAAGCATAGTCGCTTCGGTTGCGCCAGCCCTTGCAAACAGCGGTGGCGCCAAGGCGGTCAAAGAGGTCAATGAGCATTCCGCGATCCGAAATGACCCGCACGTTCGGCAGGTCCGCCACCGTGCGCTTTGCGATCTTGACGCGGGTTTCAAGGTCAAAATGATAGGTTTTGGAGGCGTTGATCATGACCGCCACGACCACTTCATCGTATTTTTCGGCAACCTTGCGAACAAGCGCAAGATGTCCCATGGTCATGGGATCAAAGCTACCCGGAACGATCGCAAGGCTCATAGCGTTTCTCCTTTCGGGGTCAACAGCGTAACATGCGCGACGCCGTATTTGCTCTGCTTGAGCAGGACGAACCGCGAAGCAAGCGTTTCGTCGCCGCCGAACACGTCTTCAAAAGACGCGCTTTCGCAAACGATTTTTGCGGTGGGCGCAAGAAATCCGCGATCCAAGAGCAGTCCGAGCGCTTTGGGGATCAGCCCGAGCGCATAAGGCGGGTCGAGGATTACAAGATTATATTCTTTCTTCGGAGAGGTCGAGAGAAACGCAAGCGCGTCGGTCTGTTTGATCTCACAAAGTGCAGAAAGGCGGGTCTTTTCGGCGTTCTTTTGAATGACTGCGATCGCCTCTTTTGAAACATCGCAAAGCGTTGCAAAGTGGGCACCGCGGCTGATCGCTTCGAGCGCCATTTGCCCTGATCCCGCAAAAAGATCGAGAACGCGCATCCCCTCCACTTCAAACTGGAGCATGGAAAACACAGCTTCTTTGACCCGTTCTGCCGTAGGACGCGTTGCGTCGCCCGGCAAAGTACAAAGAGAGGTTCCTTTGGCGCTTCCCGTAATAATGCGCATCATGGCGTTTCCCCCTCTTTGTGTAAATAGTCATAGATCGCTTTGGCGTCTTTTTCGCCGATCCCTTTTGCGGCGGTCAGCTCTTCCCGCGAGGCGGATTTGATCGCGCCCATGCCTCCAAAGTGGAACAAAAGTGCTTTGGCTTTTGCGGGTCCGATCCCGGGGACCTCGGTCAAAGAAGAAACGCGGAGCGTCTTGCGCTTGGCAGATTCCATTTTGCCGATCGTAAACCTATGGACTTCCTCCTGCAAACGGTAAACGAAGCGAAAGACCGCTTGATCTCCCGCGATTGAAAACTCCTCGGTATCGCTGACGATTGCGCGCGTTCTGTGCGAATCGTCCTTCACCATGCCAAACACGGGAATGGCAATTCCGAGTTCTGCAAAAAGCGTGCGTACAGTCGAAACCTGTCCCCTGCCGCCATCAAGCAGAATGAGATCGGGCGTCTCGGAAAAAGAGCCCTCCTCGTCCGAAAGATGCGCGACTCTGCGAGAGAGCGCTTCCCGCATGGAAGCATAGTCGTCGGTCGTTCCCTGTACGGTCTTAATCTTAAAAGAACGGTAATCGCTCTTTTGCAGTTTTCCCTCTTTGGCAACGATCATTCCGGCAGTCAGATGTTCTTTGCCGAAATTCGAGATGTCATAGGCTTCGATCCGTGAAGGATAGGTTTCCAGACGCAAAAGATCGGCAAGACGAAACAAAACGTCCTCGCTGTGTTCGGATTTGATCTGATATAATTTTGCCTGTTCAGCGGCATTTTTATCAACCAAATTGCAAAGCGTTCGCAGCTCACCCTTTTGCGGCGTGAATACGCGCACTTTATGCCCCGCAATTTCGCTCAAGACCTCGGTCAAGAGCACTTCGTCCTCATCTTCGGCTTTTTGCGAAAGCAGGATCTCTTTCGGTATCATATCGCGCTGCTTGTAAAGCTCGACAAGAAAGGCGGGCAGATTTTCGGCTTCCAAAATATGATTGGCACCGAACAAAAAATCCGATTTGTCCTGCAAAACGCCGTCGCGTACGAAAAAGGCCGAAATGCAAGAGCCGGAGTCATCCGAATAGAGAGAAATGACATCACGATAGGTTCCCGGGGCAGAAACCACCTTTTGCTTTTGCGAGATGGCGCGCAGGGCTTGCAAAGTATCCCGGCAGAGCGCAGCGGCTTCATAGCGCTCCTCGTCCGAATGGCGATACATTTCTTCTTCGATTTCGCGCTCGATCTTGCGGCTTTTTCCGCCGAGGATCTCGGCGGCGTAGCGAATTTGTTTTTGGTAGTCCTCTTTGGAAACGTCGCCCGTACAGAGCCCCGCGCAACGGTGCATCTGGTAATTTAGGCAGGGGCGCCCTTTGCCGATGTCACGCGGAAATTTTCGCTTGCAATCGGGTAGTTTCAAGGTGGTGTTGAGCAGCTCCAGCAGCGCGTAGGCATGCCCGCCGCCCGAATAAGGACCAAAATACTTGGCGCCGTCGTTCTCGCGCTTTCTGCAAAAGACGAGGCGGGGATATTCTTCCGCAGTCAATTTGAGATAGGGATAACTTTTTGCGTCTTTGAGCAAAATATTATACTTTGGAGTATATTGCTTGATAAGCGTGTTTTCGAGCGAGAGCGCTTCCATCTCATTGTCACAGAGGATATAATCAAAGTCTTCCACAAAAAAGACCATACGCGAGGTTTTTACGTCTTTTTCGCTCTTTTGAAAATACTGGGAAACGCGGTTTTTGAGTTTGCGCGATTTGCCGACATAGATCACTTTTTTGGTGGTATCACGCATGATATAAACACCCGGGCAAAGAGGGAGCGTATTGGCTTTTTCCAAAAGCGCGCGACGGCGTTCTTCGGTTTGCGGCATAACGATTCTCTCCTCTCAAAAAAAGTGAAAAACAAAGCGGGCATCCCGGTCGGGACTCTTTCGTCCGCCGAAACGCCCCGCTTGTCGCTTGGCTTTCTTATCAAAATACTGCTCGGTTAAACTTCCTCAAATCCGCTGTCAATGAGTTCCGCGAGTCCGTTCACGGCGGCGTTCTCATCCATTCCGTCCGCGATCAGGGTGACCGTCATGCCCTTTGCGATCCCGAGCGAAAGGACGCCGAGAAGGCTTTTGGCACTGACTCTGCGATCTTCTTTCTCGACCCAAATCGACGATTTGTAGGTGTTCGCTTTCTGGATGAAGAAAGTGGCGGGTCTTGCGTGAAGCCCGCTGTTATTGACGATGGTAATGTCTTTTGAAATCATAATCGCGCTCCTGCGTTGCCGAAAAAACGGCGTTTCTTTGCGAGTTTTTCAAAAAATCTACGCAAAGCATATTTTTAGATGTATAGATAGTATAGCAAAATGCTGAAAAAAAATCAATAGTCATTTTGTTTCTTTTTCGCCCTACCGCACTCAATTTTTTCGTGCATTTTCTCTACATTTTTATCAAAAAAGTAGAAAAACCGGCTTTCAGGTGTCGATTAGATCGGGGCGCAGCCGAGCGGTGGTTTCTTTTGCTTCTTTCTCTCTCCACGCGTCCACTTTTGCGTGATCGCCCGAAAGCAGAATATCGGGAACCGTTCTGCCGTGAAACTCGTAGGGTCTGGTATATTGCGGATATTCGAGAAGCCCGTCGGAAAGGCTCTCTTTTTCATAACATTCGGCATCGGAAAGCACACCTTCCACCATGCGGGCAACGCAATCGGTCAGGATGCAGGCGGGCAGTTCCCCGCCGGTCAAAACATAGTCGCCGATCGAAATCTCCTCATCCACGATCTCGTCAACGATCCGTTGATCTACACCCTCGTAATGCCCACAAAGCAGGATGAGATTGTCGTAGTCCCTCGCCAGTTCTTTGGCGCGCGTCTGGGTCAGAACCTTCCCTTTCGGGGAAAGGTAGATCACGCGGCGTGCCCGTGCGGCAAAGCCTTCTTCCTCCTGGCGCTTTAATACCGCTTCGTAGCAGTTGTAGATCGGGGGTGCCGCCATGAGCATTCCCATCCCTCCTCCGTAGGGCGTGTCGTCCACGCGGTGGTGCTTATCCTCGGAATAGTCGCGGATGTTATAGGTTGCAACGCGGATGGCGCCGCTCTTTTGCGCTCTGCCGATAATGCTCTCCGTAAGCACTGTGCTTACAAGGTCGGGGAAAAGCGTCATAATATCAAACCGCATCATACCCGTTCACCTCGATCGTCAAGCAGTCCCGGGATCGGGCGCACAAAAATGCCCTCGTCAAGATCGATCCGCACTACGAATTCTTTGACGGCGGGAAGATAAAAAACGCCGTCCGGTGTTTCGACCGTATAAAGCTCTTTTCCGCCACGCGTTTCGACGTCAACGATCTTGCCGAGAAGCGCGCCGCTGTCGGCGTGCTTGACGGGAAGCCCCAAGAGATCGACCACAAAATGCGCCCCCGGTGCAAGCGGCAAATCTTCACGCTTGGCAAAAACATCCACTCCGCGCAGTGCATTTGCGCTTGTTTCATCCGAGATGCCTTCGAGATCTGCAAGAACGAACTGACGAAAAACCGACGCGTGAAGAACGCGCTTTTTTTCAAAACTTTCGCCGCGCTTCAAATAGAGGTCGGGGAGTTTTGCAAGAACGCTCGGGCTGTCACAATAGGATTCGAGCTTCAAGGTTCCGCGAAAGCCGTGCAGATTGATCACGCGTCCGGCAAGAAGATAAGGTTGCTTCAAGAGGTCCGACCTCCTTTCCATAGATGATTTCTGCCGTTATTGTATCACAAACGGCTTTTTTTTGCAAGCGTTTTTCCTTGCAAAAAGCACAAAAAAAGCCCCAAAGTTTGAAAATCTTGTGAAAAGTTTTGATTTCCTCTTGCAGAATGAGAAAAAATAAGGTACAATGGAAGCACATTCAAACGGAGGTACAAAAATATGTTTTTGAAATTTGCACTTGACGAAGCGACCACCGCAACCACAAGCCCCTGGAGCACGGTCTTTACCATCGGCTCTCTCGTCCTTGTGGTCGTGTTCTTCTATTTCTTCCTCATCCGCCCGCAGAAAAAGCAGGAAAAGGAAGCAAATAATATGCGCAACTCGCTGACGGTCGGCGACGAAGTCACCACCATCGGCGGCATCATCGGCAAGATTGTCAGCATCAAAGAGGAAACCTGCGTCATCGAAACCGCGCACGAGCGCACCAAGATCCGCATCCTCAAGAGCGCGATCAGCCGCGTTGACGTCAAAGCAGAGGACGCGCAGGACTGATCTATTTTCGGTCATAAAATTCCCTCCGTGGGCATAAGGTGAAATAACCTTTCAGCTTTCCACGGAGGGAATTTTTATGAAGCAGACCAAAACGCGCAAAAAGAGAACGCCGCAGGAAGAGCCTTCCATGGCAAGCCTCTTTTCCAATTTAAAATACAGTTTGCCGGCAACGCTCGGCGTCTTTCTCCTTTTGACCCTTGTCGTCTCTCTCATCCTTTATTTTCTGGAGGATCCCGCCCCCTTCATACGCCCGCTTGCCCTGCTTTCGTCTGCAATCGCTGCTTTTATTGGTGGGTGGATCCTTTGCAAAAAGCAAGGCGGCGCCGCACTCCTTTGCGGTCTTGTCAACGGTTGCTTTTTCCTTTGTATCCTGCTCCTCGTTGCACTCTTTTTCCGCTCGCAAACCTCCGGATACTCTCCGCTCGTCTCCGCCGCGCTGCACCTTGGCGTGCTCTTTTGTTCGATCCTCGGCGGCTACGCGGGGCTTCCCCGTCAAAAGCGGAAAAAACGATAAAAAAAGCGGCGTGCGCCGCTTTTTTTCTTTTGGTCAGATAACCTCAAACTTGTACCCAACGCCCCAAACGGTTTTGAGCGTCCACTTGTCGGATGCGCCTTTGAGCTTTTCGCGCAAGCGTTTGACGTGTACATCCACCGTGCGCGAATCGCCGAGGTATTCAAACCCCCAAACCTTGTCCAGGAGTTGATCGCGCGTGTAAACGCGATTGCTGTTGGAAGCAAGGAAATAGAGCAGTTCGAGTTCCTTTGGGGGAACGTCGACCGGCTTGCCGCCGAGCTTGAGTTCAAACTTCTGAAGGCTCACTTCCATGTTGTCAAAACGCACCACGTCCTCCTCACCCGGGTGGGTATAAGGCTGCGTGCGGCGAAGAATGGCTTTGATCCTTGCCAAAAGCTCTTTGAAATTATAGGGCTTGACGAGATAATCGTCAGCACCGAGTTCAAGCCCCAGGACCTTGTCAAAGACCTCGCTCTTGACCGAGGTAATGAGGATCGGCGTCTGCGAGGTTTCGCGGATCTCACGCAAAACCTGGAGCCCGTCCTTTTTGGAAAGCAGGATCCCGGTAATGACGAAATCGGGCTGGAACATGTGGAAGCAATCCATTCCTTCCGCTCCGTCGCTTGCCACTTTGACCGAATACCCTTCGTTTTCCAAGGTTTCCTTGACTTGGTCACATAGGACTTCGTCATTGTCGATGATGAGAATTTTCGTGTTGTTCACGTTTTTTGATCTCCTCTTTCACGCGTTTGGATCTAATCTTTACGATATTGTATCACAAAATTGAACAAATTGCAAATGGTTTTAGAACATTTTTTTGATTTTTGATCGATTTTTTTCCTACCTCTTGCGAAAGCGCAGATTTTGGTATATAATTGAAGATGTATTATTTTGACAATTCGGGAGAAATTATGAAACTCGGTATCGTAGGACTTCCCAACGTGGGAAAAAGCACGCTTTTCAACGCCCTGACCGGCGCAGGCGCCGAATCGGCAAACTATCCTTTTTGCACCATTGACCCCAATGTGGGCGTTGTGACCGTTCCGGACGGGCGGCTCACTTATCTTGCAAAAATCCACAATCCTCAAAAGGTGACCCCCGCCGTCATCGAATTTGTCGATATTGCGGGGCTTGTGAAGGGCGCCTCCAAAGGCGAAGGACTTGGCAACCAGTTTCTCGGCAACATCCGCGAAGTGGACGCCATCCTGCACGTGGTGCGCTGTTTTGAGGACGACAACATCATTCACGTGGACGGCAAAGTCGATCCCATGCGCGATCTTGAGACCATCAATCTTGAACTCATCTTTTCAGATATGGAAATGCTCGAGAAGCGCATCGACCGCGCCAAAAAAGCCATGCGCGCCGATAAGAAATACGCCGCGGAGCTTGCCGTTTTTGAAAAGCTCTATGCCGCGCTCTCCGAAGGCAAAAGCGCCCGCACGGTCGAGCTTGACGAGGACGAGGAAGCCTGCCTTTACGACACCCCTTTGCTCACAAAAAAGCCGGTGATCTACGTGGCAAACGTGTCCGAGGACTACGCCGCGAAAGAGCCCGAGGATCTCGAGTCCTACCGCAAGCTCAAGGCGTTTGCCAAAGAAGAACACTCCGAAATTCTTCCGATCTGCTGTCAGATTGAAGCCGAGATTGCACAGCTCGACGCAGAGGAAAAAGAGATGTTTCTCTCCGACCTCGGCATTGTCGAGAGCGGTCTGGACAAGCTCATCAAAAAGAGCTATGCCCTTTTGGGGCTTATTAGTTTTCTCACCGCGGGACCCGACGAATGCCGCGCCTGGACGATCAAAAAAGGCACCAAAGCCCCTAAAGCGGCAGGCAAGATCCACTCGGACATCGAACGCGGATTCATCCGCGCCGAAGTGATGGCGTTTTCCGACCTTGAAAAATTCGGCGGCAATGCAAACGCCGTACGCGAGGCGGGACTGCTCCGCAGCGAAGGCAAAGAGTATGTCATGCAGGACGGCGACATCGTCTTCTTCCGTTTCAATGTTTGAACTGTTGTGGAAATCTACACACTTTCACCAATCTCGTTTGCTTCCAACTCCTACCTCCTGGTTTCAAGCGGGCACGCGGCGTTGGTCGATCCCGGGACCAACATTCGCCGGATCCTGACAGCACTGGAAACAACCCGAGCAACCCTTGAATATATCCTTTTGACCCACGCGCACTTTGACCACATGGAAGCGCTGGAAGAACTCCTTTCTTCCCACCCCGTTCCGGTCTACCTGCACGAAAGCGAAAAAGACTTCCCTTGCGATCCAATGAAAAACGCCTCTTTTCTCGTCGGCGACGAAAAGCGCTACCCCACTCCCGACCGCTTGCTCTGCGGTGGCGAAGATCTTTCTTTGGGAAACGAATCGATCCACATTCTCCATACACCCGGGCATACGATCGGTTCCTGTTGTTTTCTTGCCGGATCTATTTTGATTACCGGCGACACGCTCTTTGCCGACGGCGTCGGTCGCACCGACCTCTTCAGTGGGGACGAAACAAAACTCCGTGGCTCTTTGGAGCTTCTGAAAGCGCTCCCACCATCCCTTTCCATCTATCCCGGTCACGGAGGAAGCGACAGGTTGGGCGACGCGCTTGACCGCGCTCTTCTCTGGTTTTGAAATTGATTTTTGAAAGGATGATTCCTTTATGAATTTGCAAGAATTTACCGAACTTTCCGAGCTTCTCTTTCCGAGTGTAACAGAAACGCCCGAGGATATGGAAGCGCGCTTCCCTGCCCGCGTTTTGCCCGAGGGAGCAAAAGTGACCCGCTTTGCGCCCAGCCCCACCGGCTTTGTGCATTTCGGAGGGCTTTTTCCCTCCACCATCGGCGAGCGGCTTGCTCACCAGAGCGGCGGCGTCTTTTATCTGCGCATTGAGGACACCGACGCCAAGCGCGAAGTGGCAGGCGCTGCCGAGGGACTGATCCGCACGCTCGCACACTACGGCGTGCATTTTGACGAAGGTGCCGTGATCGGAGAGGACGGTAAAATCACCGACAAAGGCATCTACGGACCCTATAAGCAGAGCCAACGCGGTCCGATCTATCACGTCTACGCCAAACGGCTTGTCGCCGAGGGAAAAGCCTACCCGGTCTTTACCACCAAAGAAGAACTCGAAGCGCTCGAAGCGGTCGATAAAAAGGCCGAGATCAAAGCAAAAGACTGGCACGAGGACGACGCACGGCAGATCGAGATTCAGAAACAAAACCGCGAGATCACGCTCGACGAAGTCAAGGCGCATCTTGCAAACGGCGATCCCTTTGTCCTGCGTCTGCTTGCCGACGGCGACCCCGAAAAGAAAACCCGCTTTACCGACCTCATCAAGGGCAATCTCGAAATTCCGGAGAACGACGAGGACTTCGTTCTCCTCAAATCCGACGGCATTCCGACCTACCACTTTGCTCACGCGGTCGACGATCACCTCATGGGAACGACCCACGTCATTCGCGGCGAAGAGTGGCTCCCGAGCCTTGCAAAGCACATCATGCTCTTCCGCTATCTCGGCTTCAAACTGCCGAAATATATGCACATCGCGCAGATCATGCGGCTTGACGAAGCCGGCAACAAAAAGAAGCTCTCCAAGCGCGATATGGG